>CAMWVR010000035.1 GCA_947177795.1 uncultured Clostridia bacterium
TTATAATATTATAAAATTTTAAGTATATGCCATTATGGTAGCAAAATCTAACTTGACATATTTCAAACCAAATGTTAAATATTTCAACCTAAATTATTACTATGGAACGACTGGTTCCGGAGTCGATATTGGCTCGTCTAATACCCATGTTGCTTTTAGCTTAACATTACCAAAACTACCCGATGAAATGACCTTTACTGCTTCGGAATCTTCATTTACCCAATCAACGAAAATATAACCCTCCCTAGTCGGGCGTTGTAATTCGATATCGTCCGATTCTACACTATAAGTATTAGGATTAATCATCTCAAATACGGCATCCTCTTCAACTTCATATTCTATAGTATATATAATAAGTTCCCATTTTGCTGTTATTGTCCTATTTCCTATTGAACCAGACTCTATTGAGTATGATGAAAGAATCTCATCGTCATTATCATATTCATACCAGCCTGACAAACAATATCCGTTTTTGTTAGTAATATCAATGGATTCTACATTTTCTCCAATTTGAATAATATAGCCATGCTCAACTGTTGTATCAACAATAATTTTTATATCTTCACTTTCTATATTATACATAATGCGTTTTGGTTTTGTTTCCATTGTTTTTTCTGTGACAATATTAATTTCATAGTTTATTGGCGACCACTCCGCAGTAAAAGTTAAATCCCCTATACTTCCTTGTACAATAATTGCTCCTTCTTGCCACCCATCAAAACTGTATCCCATTCTAGTAGGGTCATTCAGTGATATTTCATCTGTAGTATTATAATTTAGAGGATTATCATCTGAGTTCTCTCCGCCATTCAAAACATACGTGATATTATATTGGATAACTTTCCAATGTGCAATAAAAGTTCTGTTTCCGCTACTATTTTTAGCTATTGTAATGGACGTGGTTGGACTATTAATATCCATATCTTCACAAGTCCAACCTATAAAAGTATAACCTGATTTAGTTGGAGAATTTAATGTGATCGGATCGCTATCAGACATATATGTAGCCGGATTTCCAGTTCCATTTATTCCACCGTCCAAATCATAAGAGATGCTATAGTTTATTCCGCTCCACTGCGCAGTAAACGTTTTATTTCCCGTACTTCCCTTCTCTATAACATTTCCCTCTGCCCATCCTTCAAAAACGTAATTAGGTTTTATTGGATCCAACAAATAAAACGTATCTGTTTCAACATCATAACTTTCTATAGTATTTGGATTAATAACGTTCTCACCATTAGGTATATAAATAATTTTATATGTTATTTTTTTCCAATTTGCCACAAATGTCTTGTCGCCCGAACTTTTTGAAGGAATGTCTGTTATTTTTGTTGTAAATTCATAATCTTCAAACCAGCCAATAAATTCATAGCCATTTCTTGCAGGGGAATCTAATTTTATATCGCCACTGAAATACGTATACTTAGATGGGTTATATGCCGAATTAATCCCACCGTTGAGTATGTAATTAATACTATAATTTTGTATTTCCCATATTGCGAAAAGTTCGACACTTTCACTATCTGTGGGCTTAATCATATATGATGAGTTAGGTTGTAATAAAACACCGTCTCCATCTTTTGTCTCGCTCCAGCCAATGAATCTATTCCCAATTTTTTGAAATTCACAAGATGGCAAAATAATCTCTTTATCACAATAACCATAAACACCGGAAGTACTACCTGAAGTACTCCCATTTCCGTTAAATATAGTTTGAACTGCTTTTGCCGTCCAAATTGCATATAGTTTTATTGGGGAATTACTTGCAGCCGTAATATAATCGGCGTCATAATCATAAAACTCTCCGCTGCCATTAACTTTAGTATTCCAACCGATAAGCTTATAGCCTACCTTCGTAAAACTGTAATTTTGCAAATCAATAATTTTGTCAGTTTCAGTTTCTATAGAAATAAATTCTCCTGTTCCACCATTAGGATCTAATATAATTGTATTTTCTTTAGGTATCCAATTTGCGTAGACCTCAGTGCCGTCAACGCCTAAATCAGAAACATTTAATGCAGAAAGTTTAGAATCCAAATAAATATTACCTTTCCCATATTCTTGAGCATAATAGCCGCCGAATTTATATCCTTCTTTCGTAGGCGCTATAATGTTTGGGAAGTACTCTCCATATGTAATGTTTGCGCTACCTGTTCCCCCCTTACCGCCTGACTTATTAAAAATTATAAGTACGGTAATAGGCTTCCAAATAGCAAATAATTTAACTTCTCCATCAGGATTTTCACTCAAGTTCAATATAACTTGTCTATCTTGATAATAATTTCCTGTCCCATCACTTTTATCGTTCCACGCTACAAAATTATATCCATATCGATTAAATTTATTTATTAGCGGATCTGTTGTAACATCATAATAATTTTCCATTTCGTACGTTTCACCTGAAAAATTATCATCAAAAATGATTTTATACCTATTGTTTGACCAAATGGCATACAAAATCACTGCTTCGTCACTTGCCGGCATTTTGAACTTATCTCCTGTATAATAAATCGTGCCGCTTGAGTCAGCAGATTCATTCCATCCAACAAAGGTATATCCAACCCGCTCAAAACCACACTCTGGCAAACTTACTTCTTCCAAAGATGCAGCACTAATATATGCAGTACCGCCACTCGTATATCCGTTTCCATCAAAATTAATAATATTTTTTGCAACAATCCAATGCGCAAATAAAGTCGTGCCGCTTAACAACGTATATTTTCTACAACTATTCATTGCAGCATCACAATACATATCTCCTTTACCATCTTTTTGGGAAAAATATCCGGAAAACACATAGCCCGTTTTAGTAGGCATCTTCATTGGCGGCAAAAATTCTCCGTAAGTAGCGTCGATTTGCAAATTATAATCTTCGCCATTATCGTTATCTATCGAAACAGAGTATGTTTTAGGTTGCCAGCACGCAAAAAGCGTAACGACTCCTTCTTCCATATAAAACCATCCGCCGTCTTTATTTTTTACGCTACCGTTTGCAATATCTGACCAACCAATAAAATCATATCCTTCTCTAACATATGTATTTAATGGCAATTTGACTGGCGCATTGCTTTCAACCGTTACCTCTGACATCGTTCCCGAATTGCTACCATTACCTTCAAATCTAATTCTGTTCGGATTTTTCGTCCACAACGCAAATAGAGTTATATCTTTTTCAATAACATTATTAAAATCAAAAACCTCCTCAAAATCTTCTGAAATATACCAATCTAAAAACGTATACCCGTCACGTATGGGATCATTCGGTCTTTTAACCTTCCCCGTAAAAGTATCGCTATACAGCTCGAAAGTTTTATCTCCTAACGCAAATGTTACAATATAACTACCAAACACATTTGCGGCTTCGTCTTTTTCATCATCTACAGTCTTTTTACAAGCAGCAAACATACAAATAAAACAAAACAAGAACAATATCAGAACTATTAAATTTATCTTTTTAATTATTCTCATTAGACGCCTCCTTTGCTCTTTTGATGAGATCTTCATAAGACTTTGAATAAATTCTATAACGCTTTCCCAGCCAATAAACAGTATTATGAGATAAAGTCTCTATTAACACTTCTGCATCGTGATCTCCTGCGCAAATACGTTTTTGTTTAACAATTGTTTTTACATTTAGGCTTTTGATAAACCATTCATATGATAAACAATATACTCCATCTAAATAAAATGATTTTCCTTTATCCACTATGTTTTCATTGATCATTGTATTTGCAATTCCCTCTATGGTAGCATCTGTGGCAGGATCATTTACTATACTATTACTTTGCTCTATTTCACTATTTCCATCAGCCTCTAATTTCTTTACCTGAACCCTACGAAAAGACTTCTTTTTGCAAATTACAATCACAATAATTATCAAAATAACAACGAATCCTAATCCCCCCATACTTATCCAAAGCCAAGTCAAATCTATTTCTGCATATATTGCTAATACTGTGGCATTCTCTACAGTAAAAACAATATATTCTCCATCTAACTCAAAATCAGAATTAACAATTTCCCCCAACGACGTTTTATATAAGACGTGCAATTCATTACCATCAATACTCGTGTCTCCCAAAGGAATTCTATACTCATAAATTCCATTTGAAAAAGAAGAACTGTACGCTACCAAAAGTTTTTTCCCTTTGGGTTTAAAAGTAGTGTCATTTAGCTTATTCAGATCTATTGATAAACCGTAAATTGCCTCACCTTTATTTGTTACCATTATTTTGCTTTTCTCATCCTCAAAAATCATTTGAGCAATAGACATAGTAGCTGATAACGTATTTGCAACTAACGAGTTGTAATTTTTAGTATCAACACTAAATTTTGCAGTTACAGTATACTGTCCTACATCTACTTTTCCATTATTTTCATATTCTACAAAAACTCCATTTGGCAACACACTTTCAATAAAAATGTTTTTTTGTTCGCCGTCATATCCAAATGTTTTTGAGTTAAATTCAACATCCCTTGCGGGAACAAAATTTGCTTTGCTTATTCCGTATTTTTTAACTGTCTCGGAAAGGATGTAATTTGAATTTACCAAATTGTCGACCAACTCAATTTCAACATTATACGCATTCCCGTCGCAAGCATTTATATTCCCGGAATAATCCAAAAACTCTATTGCAATTTCGTCATTTCCAACAATTCCGCTCTTAATATAATAATTAGGGCACTGTGGATTTCCATTATAATACAAAGGAGTATCCCACCATTCGATTATCAACGTTATCTTATGTATCGAATAGTTACGAATCGTATCAGCCAACTCATAATTATTATTTGTTTCCGTATTAGAAAGCGATATGGAGACATGGTACCCGTCATTTTCGTCTGCGTTAATATTATTTAAATATTCAGAATAAACATACTCAATATTATCGTCGTTTATTACCCCAATTATTTCACTCACTTTTGGAAACTGAGCGGTACCATTATAATATAATGGAGTATTTTCCCAAATTACGTTTAATAGTTTCTTCTCAATGAAATACGTATATGTTTCCGCATTTAACATATAATTTGCATTAGTTTCTGTATCAGCTAGATACGCTCTAATACTTTGTTCACCGGCTTTTATATTCTCAAAATACTCATAGTTTATTGTAATTTGTTCATTACCTATATTTCCCTCCAATACTGATGCGGACGGAATTTGTATTTGCCCATTATAAATAAATTTTTCGTTTGACCAGCCTAGAGTCAATGACGCTTGCAAAATTGTATACTTACAACTAATAATAGGAATGTCATAGTTATTATTCACGGCAACACTTGTATCTAGTTTTGCAGAAATTTCATATTCTCCGACATTTTTAGCCATAGTAGTTGAATATTCAAACACAACTTCTTCGTTTTCCACCAAACCGCCAACAATTTTTAACTCCGGTCTATGAATTTCACCATCGTAAATGAAATTTAAATTTTTCCATTCTACTTCAAGCAATGACTTAATTATATTAAAATCTTTAACAACTCTCCCACTGTACATACCTGCAAATTCTATATTTGCGCTCTGCTTTCCTGAATTCCTATTATCCGTATAATTAACGTAATAATCCTGTCCAAGTTCTAAATATAAATCGCCTATTTTAACGTCTATTTCATGTTTTTCTCCATTGTAAAGAAACTTTGTATCTTCAAGAGAAATATCTTCATCTTGCAATACCAAACATGCTCCTTTACAAATTTGTGTAGATGTCTGATACTCATTTTCATAAAAATACTTTAACTCTGGATAAAAATAACAACCGTCTACGCTTTTTCTTTTAATCCAATTTGTTTCATTGCCTGCAACAAGCGCGAATAACTTATTTTCTACTTCTAATGCATCTTCGTGAACTATTATTCGCGTAGGCAAACCCTTTGAATTTTCTGCAATTATGCCGTTAACAGCTATTCTAGACGAAATGCACTCATCATAAAAAACATTTGCTACGACACCCATATTGTAACCGCAAACAGAAGCAACATCATCTAATCCTTCAACGTTGCATACTGCCATTGAATAAGCTATGCTTCCGGTAATTTCATTACTTCCCGCTAAACCTCCGGCTGATCCATTTACAGAATATACAGAGCATTTACTGAACGCATTCTTAACCGAGCCTTGATTGTTGCCAACAATTCCACCAACACTTGATTTCCCGGTTACTCTACCACTATTCATGCATATTTCAATACTTTCTGCATTGTTTCCGGCTATTCCTCCAACAACTGAATTATAAGATGCTATTTCTCCAACATTGAAACATTTTTCTATAGTTCCAAGATTACTTCCGGCTATTCCTCCAACGAAAGTTGAAAACCCAACTCGAATTTCCCCATTATATTGAGATTGAGTTATTTTCCCTGAATTATATCCGGTAATACCTCCGACGTGTAAAGAATCGTCTTGAGATGTAACCGATACCAAACTCACGCAATTTTCAATCAAAGCTTGGCTATATCCTACTATGCCACCGGTATAATTACCGCCTCTTATCGACCCCTGGACAGTCAGATTTTTAACAGTTGCATTTATATTTGTCACACCAAACAATCCGACGTTTTCACTATCGGCTTTATCGATATATATTCCTCTTATACTATATCCATTTCCATCAAAAGTCCCTTTAAATGGATACAAAGTCGTCCCGATTGGAATCCATCCGCTTCCACTGTCAAACGATTGACAATCCGCTTCCACATCCAAATCGCAGGCAAGTTTGAACGTGATGCCATAATATCCATCAAACTTACCGTTATTTACATCTGTAGCTAACGACACTAAATCTAAAAAATCATTTACTATTCGTACTGTATTATCTTCCGTAGAAAGAGTTTGAGCACACGCGCCATCATTGTCGGCAAAAACAAAAGTTTTGCCGACAATGATTAAACAAACTATAATACAGCATAAAATTGTAATTTTAAATACTTTCATCATTAGCTTTGCTCTTCTCTTTCTCTAGTAAGCTGGATTATTTCAAAACAGGGTAACTTCCTTCCACAAGTTTCCAATAATCTTCGCTTAATCCCAAGGTATTGCGTTGCCATATAACGCTTTTGATCGTCGTTTCATCAACTGCTGTTGACGCGCTCACATCCACGTAATCGGCGAGCCCGTCAATATGGAAACAATTATTGATTGTTACATTTTCCAAATCCTTGCCGTATACGCTTCCTGCTGCCGATTTGCTTTGTAAATTAGTTATATTAATACTGCCTGCAAACAAGCAGCTATCAACCGTTTTGGGTCCTGTCTTGCTATGCATCATTGGATTAACTCCACCCACGATAACTTTTTGATTCGTGCCATCCACATCAATATCTACGGTAGAATAGCAATACTTAATATTAGGATATACGCTACGATAACTTTCATAAGATGCATAGATAGAAGCCGTTAAACCGCCTACCGCAAGATTTCCGCTAACTCCGCTGGCTTTGATCGTACCGCTAGCATAACAATTTTCTATACTTCCTTCTTTTGTATCGCCTACCAGACCGCCTACTCCAGAATATCTATCGTAATTATATGAAGTAAATCCTTTTAAATCAACGTCTATATTTGCCATGCTTTCACTAACTTTTAGCGATTGAGTGTATAGATCTACACTTGAACCGAATAGTCCGCCCACTCTAAGTGCAACCGCCGTATCTGCCGTAGAATTATATGTAATTTTAACGTCTGAAGAGGAATTCTTGACCACTACATCGCCATTAGTAGTTCCCATTTCTCCAACCAATCCGCCTATACCGCAAACTTTTCTTTTATTATATCCGTCGTCTATGACGATACTGCCCTGCGCATGGCAATTCTCCACAATATGCGCCCCGCCTGCTATTAATCCAACTAAATAATTGACCTCCCATTCTTCTGCCTCGAGTTGAATATCCACGTTTTCTACAGTAAGATTTTTTACGGTATGCACTTGTGTGAAAATTCCTGCGTAATTCTGAACGATATAATCCCCAGTCTTTGCTTGAGTTATTTTAACGTTGACTATTTTATGTCCGTTGCCGTCAAAATTATCTCCTACTCTAATGCAATCGCCTATTGAAGAATTTGCAAAATCCAAGTCGTTCATCAATTTAAGATAACTTTTTTTATTACTTGATACTGTGCTTCTTGAATTAAAATGCTCCTTCGTATATATCAAAAATGGATCTTGATCTGTACCTGATCCGCTATAATATCCACTGATATAAACTTTGAATTCATAAGCATCGCTTTCTTTTGCTTCGTTTGTAGCTTTAATTCTTACTTTAACGGTTTTTTCTCCATTGTCATATTCAGAAAAAGTATAGCTATTGGCGTCTCTATAATTATCGTCATCCCAAAAACAATACTCCCATGCGTCATTTTTTTCAACGGTAATCGTTCTATTTTCTTGAGTATAGTTTATTTTTGCAGGCAACACTTGCGGTTCTTTTTTACTTGTTGTCAAATATAAATAATCGCTGTCGCTTGCTTTGTGATTTTTGTCTTCTTTGACTCTTATACTTATAGTATAATCGGTGTTAGGAAGAAGGTTGTCGAAAGTCGGGCTGTCTTGCCAATCGCCACTTGAGATTTTGTACTCCAATACCTCTCCGTCACTATGCGCTTCGTAATACTTATTCGGAATCACCGTTATTGATTCCGCTGTTACTTCTGCGTCAAATAAATCCATAGACGGCACGTCATAGGCGGGACGCTTGTCGTCTTCCACACCTGAAAAACACGCTGTCATCACAACAATCAATGTAAAAACTATGATTGCAATTGTAATAAATTTTTTACTTTTCATGTTTATACCTCACTTTTTATTTTTTTGATATTAAATACCTTTGCTTCCGCTTGCTCCATCTTTACCTGGAGAACCGTCTTTACCGCGAACACCGTCTACTCTATTTGTTGTAGCGTGATATCCCATACCACCGGCGCCGCCTATGCCTCCGGATTTACCTTTGCCAGGTATTCCCGACTCTCCTGCCATATCGCCTCTTTTACCAATAACTTTATAAACATTAGGTACTTTATCGGCATTAATTGCTGTTCCGCCGGCTCCACGATTACCTCCGTTGCCTGCGTCACCGCCATTACCTCCGTGTCCGCCATCTCCGCCATTGCCGCCGTGTCCGGCTCGCCAGCCAACGACGATATATTTGTAACTTCCATTACCGCCATTACCACCATTGCCGCCCTCTTGTCCATCTGAACCGTTACCACCGTTGCCGCCATTGCCGCCTTGACCGCCTATAATCTTGAAATCAGAACATGATACTTTCAAATCTATATTATTGTCAACCGCAAGTTTAATACCATTTAACCCGACACAACCATCTTCGCCATCTGCGCCGTTGTAACCATTTTGTCCATCTGCTCCTTTTTCGCCTTGCTGTCCGTGAGGTATATCTCCTGTCGGATTCCAATTTGCATCGCCGTTCAAACCATTTTTTCCGTTTTCACCTTTTTTAACAAATAGCGGAAAACCATTTCTGCCATCTTCGCCATCTGCGCCTTTTCCGCCTTGCACAGATACTTTATCTCCGACAACGTTCAAATTTAATAATCCCGTTCCATTAATAGTGATCGCATCATTTTTGTCATTTGCAGTGAAATTAATATCGTGCAGAGTTATTCCTATTGGCGTCTCTCCATTAAAAAATGAGAAATTTAAATTACTGTGCACCATTTTACTATTACCATATAAATACATGTATTTAACGTTCGGCAAGAATGCTTTCGTCACATCAAACGTCATACTTGATATATATAAATCGTAAAATACCACGTAATTACACTCTAAGTCACCAAAACTCTGTTGCAACTGTTTTTTAGGTACGAGACCCGTTATGCCATGAAATTCTCCAATGGGAACTATATATTCGAATCTATCTTCTTTGTTATCAGCATCAAAAATCATTTTTACGGTTACGTCAAACGGCGTCGCACCGTATCTGAATAATTTTAATCCCAATTTGGTTTTGTTAGTAGGTATATATTGTGTAAAGCCATATTCTTTGCCCTTAACATTAAATTTTACCGAAACTTCATATCCCGACATATCGTTTATTTTACTAGTACCGGCAGATAACATACCGGTTTCATTATTAAATTTAAGAGTTTTTATGTCAGAAATATTGGTAGGATAAATTGTCAACTTCAAAGGTTGAGAAACTACCTTTACGTCATTATCACTTATAGATTCTGCCGTGATCCATATTACTTTCTTTCTTGTTCCCGTACACAACGAGTTAAGCGAATTTCTTACAATATAATCATTGTTACTCGGAAGATTCTCTGCGCTTATTACATTTGTAAGATTTGTTCCGTTTATTCCTTTTAAACACTCATCATAGTTTGTATAATAATACAACATATACTGTCCGTCATACGTGGGCGTTACCGCTTTATCTTCGGCAAAAGTAACAACTGAGAAATTCAAACTCGAAGAACGAGTACCTACTTGATTTGCCTTAACGAACATTTGATCATATTGAGAATAACCGCCATTAAATGTCTTCAGAACTTCCACATTTTCATTCATTAATTTTTCAGCGTTTTCTCTTGCAGTACTATCAAGACAAAAGTAAATATCTGCAACCGGTTCTTCCATTACGACTATCGTATATATCGTCTCAATGTTTTTATTATCTAAAGGTGTAACAGTGACTGCTATTCTTCCGGTCTTGCTAGCTGTTAAATACACCTTTTCCCCCGCATCGACAGTAATTTCATAAAAAGAATCAGATTTATTTATTGAATCAAATCCATTAAATTCGTCCTTCAAGACAGCTCCTGCTAAATTATCTTTAGCAACAGATATTGTCAAAGCTTGATTCGTAGCATTATATGGATAAAGCAACGCAGAGAGTTCCAATACGCCGCTAGTCCTAAAAACTGTTTCTTTCGCATTAGCTGTCAAAAGTTTCGTTTCCAAAGCGCTAACTGCAATCACAGGTTCTTTTTCTACTGCGATCACAACAGGATAAACCCTTCCGTCACACTTCATGGATACTATAACCGTACCTGGCAATTCAGCAGTTAAAACATTCCCTACGATTTTGGCTCCAATTTGTTTATCTGTCAAACTTTCATCCACAGAAAATTCAATATCTTTGAAAGTTGCTTGCATTGGGAAAGCCATAGCTTCAAGAACGAGACTTTCGGTATGTTTAAAGGATCTTTTAGTTGATGTAAATTTAACGTCTGTCACAGGCTCTTTGTCAACAAAAACCTCGAATTCTTTAGATGCAACACCATCCACCCATGCGCGTAAAATAATTCGTCCAACGCTTTTGGCAGTAAGGAGCTTACCGTTTATTTCTGCGTTGTCTGCCGTGGACGAAATGATTTCAAATTCTACTTGAGGATACGTAGGATTAGACGGATTGGTTGCGACAGCCAACTCTAAACCTTTTGTAACTTTAAATCTATTAGCATTTGCAAAATAGACATTCTCCACCTCGACTTTCAATGCGTCAACAGATATATACGTCTGATATTCTGAAGTATACGCCTTAAGAATAATAGTGCCCTCTTTTTTTGCGTTCTGCAATTTGCCGTCTGAAAGTTCAACACCCGTGCCGCCGTCGCTGAAAATTTCAAAGAAAACCGTAGCGCGCGCATCACGAGGCTCAATTACAGGCACAAGAGTGAGAGAGCGCGAAATAACAAACGAATCCTTTTCCAAACAAATGTCCGTTATTTTGATTGAGTTGTCTCCAATCGAATGCACGTAAACTGTCTGGGTAGCATAGACTCCACCAAACGCTTCGGCTTTTACAGTGACCATTCCCGCAGATTTTGCAGTAAGCGTATTCCCGTTTAACTCTGCTCCAACGTTATTTACTCCGACAATAGAAAAGTCTACTTGGTCGTAAGTTGCGTTTTGAGGCATTGTTTCGACTATCAAATTCAAAGCGCTGTCGACAGAGAAAGTATTTCCATTGCGAAATACAACTTTAGTAACGGGCTCTTCTTCTGCGACGAATAATACCGAATCACTTTTCTCCTGTGCGTACTTTGCCACTACATATATATTCCCCGGCATATCGGCGTACAGTACGCCATTGATAATTCTGGCGCCAAGAGCCGTTGTACTTTCTTTAATTACTTCAAAATCAACGTCTTTAGTCGAGAGACTTTCCGTAACCGCAATTCCGCTCAAAGTAAGGCTTTGCGTAACCTTAAAATATTTAATAGTATTAGTTACTTCTACAGAATTAACCTGAGCTTCCACGACTTTTACTATGAACGTATCATTTATTCCCATATTATCATACGACGATGCAGTAACAGTAATTTCCAAACCTATAGGGGCGTCGAGCGACACTTGCATTCTACCGTATGCGTCTATATCGGCAAAAGGAGACGAGGTGATATATCTGACGTCCTTTATTGATGCATTAGTCGGATATACGGCTGTATCAAAATTAATTACGCCGCCGGGAGCGGCAGTCGCCTTACCGTCCTTAGAAAACAAACTTACTTCTTCCACACGAATAGGAATTATCTCTATTGTAAAAAGCCCTACTACGCCTTCGGCTTGTCCTTTTACAATAATATATTCGCCGGCTTCTGCGTTATCGTTTAGGGATATTATCCCATCTTTAAGAGAACAATACTCTGCTCCGCTCTCTATATTCAACTTCACTTCTTGCACGCTGGCGTGATTCGGCAAAACGTGCGCTCCTAAATATACACTTTCTCCGGGTTTTAATTTGACAGAATTACCTTGTTCAAATTCCACTTCAGAAACTTCAATATACTCCGTTCTGAGTATCGGATAATTCCCCGACGAAACATACATAAAATTCGATTCGAAATTTTGCCAATCATTAAAAGCTCTGCCATTCTTAAATTCCGATTGCGGTCTTGCAATTGAAGAATAAATATTTCCGCCGTTGAATGCGCAAACGCTTCTCAATCCCGCTCCCTCGACAAATCGGCATTGCTTTACAGTTCCTTTCATATTATCGCCGGTAATATTGGCTGACACATTGGCGCTAATTGATCCAACTTGAAAAGCGCGCTCAATGACTGCGGCATCTCCGTTATTCATACCTGATATACCGCCTGCATACGTTGCAGCGCTAATACTTCCTTTATTATAAGAATCCCTGATGTTGCCCGAATTAACGCCACTGATTCCACCGGCGTAATTGTTAGCGACTTGTATATTACCTGCATTGACGCAACGGCTGATTAAACCTGAATTTGCGCCTGCGATACCGCCGCCCGAATTGGCAGATACCTTAATTTCGGCATTAACGAATGACCCGTCGATTTTACCGGCGTTAAGTCCTGCTATAGCGCCGACGTTTTGCCTACCGATAAAGCTGGAATTTTCTACTCTGAGATTTTCAACCACTGCGCCTGAATATATGAATGCAAACACTCCTGTATAATCGGCTCCGTCGTATCCCGCATTTATTCCGCTAAGTATAAATTTCTTTCCGTCATAATGTCCTTTGAACGGATGAGAATAGTCCCCGACGGAATAAAATTCTTTGTCTGTAAAATCAATATTGGCAGTCTGAATATAATAAGCGTCCAATCTTGTGGATATCGCATAGAACTCTTCCACGGTCGAAACTTCATATGGATTTTCCGCCGTACCGTCACCGTTTTTAAATAAAGAAGTAGCTGCATGCGCCGACGGTTTTATTTCTATAAACATAATGAAGAACGCTGCCGTTATCATAATCAATACCGACAATATAATAAAATATGTACGTCTCTTAATATATTTTTTATGCATCATATATCATCTCCTTTATTTCGCCCATTCCGGCGCTATCACAGGTTGAATATCATATCTTGTAATTTTTATCATAGAACTTAAGTCGCCTTGTTTGTATTGAATTTGCAACCAATCAAAACGTCTATCTGTCATCTGCATTTGTATTTTGACTTCACTCATTCCGTCGGTATTCGTATCTCCGCCAAAGAACTTATTATACATGCCTTGGCTTATCATTGCATTTATTTGATGAGTATTGCCATCGTGAGTTATGATTCCTTTCCCATTCTCAACGGGCAAAAAGTTATCTTCCTCGAAATTATATCGAGCGTTGCCCAAATTTTCCGACGCAACCGTCAAAAGAATATCCAAATTGGAATCAAAACGTGATGACTGCACTTTTCCGCCTTTTTCTCTGCGAGTATACATCTTGCCTTGACACAAATAATACTCATCGATAAGATCGTCTTTTAGCTCCTCCAACGTAGGATAACTTTCTTCAATCGCCAAGTATGCCGTAGCTTGTCCGTCCTCTGTCATAGTAATCTGTAAGCTCTGCTTGAACTTCACCACTACGTCTTCTATTTCTTTAATTTCAATCTCCCGCACTGTATATGTTTCCAATGCGTTGCCGTCCTCGTCCTTTGTCATCGTCGCATACTCAAGACTTTCACTAAAAGCCTCAAGCCACTCTTGCGTAGTTAATTCTTTTTCTCTTGGCCAAAAGACAATTGCGCAAGTCACACCCGTTGCCAATAAAACGACAAGCGCTGTAATTATTATGACTATTTGCTTTTTTCTTATTTGTATACCATTGTTCATTTCTTTCTACTTTCTCTTATCTCACATTACCTTATCTTCTGCGATAATTCTCTATTCATTTTTGTTGTCATTATCATTCGATTTAATATAAGGGAAAAACATACTCCCCTGACAATTGCCTTGCTCTTTCTTTGCGTGCATTTTTTTTTGGCGCTTGCTTATTTGCTTTAATAGCAAAGGCCAAAATAGCATTGGATAAAACAACACCACTACAAAAATAGTTAAACCTGTTAAAGTAAAGGTGTTAGGCTTACCGCCCACTACTATACTATGTCCCTTACCGTCGATATAAATATTTATTTTCCTGCCCAAATATTTTTCAGCATTTTCTTTACCTCTTATGCCTACTAATCCCGTTCCCTCATATTTTATATCTCCATCTTGATATTCATATACTACGTAGTACGGTACACTTGACGGATCATGATAACGATAACCTGAAGTATAATATACTTCAACTCGAGTAAGATCGGCTTCAACTATTATCCCTGCTTTAATAGCGGCGTATTGATAGTGAACCTCATAACACGCTTTACCCCACCCCCATAACAATACTCCGTATACAGTACCGAATATGGCGTATATTATCAAAGTAACTAATATTGATCCGATATCATAATGCCGTGCGTTTTTTTCTTTTTTGTTATCATTTTTCATATCAATTTACTAAAGCCTTTATACTTTTTAAGAGATTCTGATAAGGGTTTTCCACTTCAAGCGACTGCAACTTTTCAGTACGCAGAGAATAATAACCCTTTGAATTATCAATAATGCTAAATTCTTTCTCCATAGCTACAACCTCTATAAATATATAATCCCCTTCTGCGATTTCATCAAAAGTGAGGTCATACATACATTCATCAAAGGCATTTAATTTCCTTGACATTTTCTGGTTGATTTCTCCATTGACATATACCGTAATATCAAAACATGTATCTATATTTGACACGTTCTTAACGTTTACCTCAAAATGTTGTTTCCCGTTCGATATATTTCTAGAGAAATCTACGTCTAAATCAGTGTATTTAACAAGTATTTTACACTCATCTTTTGCCAACTCTACTTCATCCTTGTCCTCAATTACTGTAGTGACAGTCAAATAAGAGGACTCATCCAAATGCGGGATAAAAGATACTGTAAAATATTTCCCCTCTCCTATCCTCAACGCTTGATTGCAAACAATCTCAAAATTCTGATCGCATATTTTCACTTTAAACTTTTTTATTACAAAGTCTCCAACATTCTTTACGTAAATCCTTATATTAGATTGTATTCCGTCAATAACTCTTTCAGAAGTGTAAGCCTCCGTATATATTTTATACCCCATCTCGTGATTTGCGACACATAGCGCAATCCCCGCATCAAGATCTTCACTGTCTTGCTTATTATAATTATATGCAGAATAAATCACACCGTCTTCATAATATCCTGTCAAGGCAGAAATAACGTAATCCTCCTTAATCTCATCTGTAACGACAATATTCTCTACCCAATCTCCGTCAAGATACAATGCGCAATACGCCTTGCTTAAATTACCGTCATAAGAATCATAAAATATCGTTGGTATATCCGAAGTTTTCCCAATATTGAAATTTTGGCAAGCAAAATTAGAAACTACAGTATTTATATTAATAAAATCTGATGTAACCTTTAAATTCTCTTCGTCAGAATATAACAGTGACAAACCAGATGGCAAAGAAATAAACTTAGCATTTATGACTTTATCTTTGACAAACACCTCGCTTTGATTTTTTGTCACACGCAATACAGTATCAGAAGCTAACACGCTTCCATCCAAATTTTCACATATCGCTAAAGTAAAATCCCCATTGTCAACTGCGGAAGAGTAATTATACAACATTGCAGAATTCCTATATCGTTCTTTTATTTCGCCCCAATTCTCATTTAACAAAGCAGTTGAACAAATTACATTCTCTCCTGTTAAACCAAAATAATCATTCTGAGTATTTGTTCTCCAAGTCAAGACAACTTCTGAAGAACTTATCGCAAATTGAGGATTGGACTGGTAACTATCATCATTGGTAATTTGCACAATGTCCCCAAAAACATTATCGCTGTTATTAAATTTTGCTACATAGATATCAAGTGTCTCCATTAAGTCGTCCATTTGATCATATTCTGTAATTATTCTGTTAGTACGTTGTATAGCAACGTACACGTCTATTCCGTCAGAATATACGTCGTAATCATAATCCCCCATTCCGTCATTTATTACTGCTTGAGGTTGACTCCATATATCATTGTCAAGTATAGAATACTTCAATGCATATCTATTATAGTCATCCCTTTCCATATCGTCTTCTATCCAAAATAGAATACTTCTTCCATCATTTAGTTTGATCATTTGAGGTTGGGATGATTGGTAAATCCTATCAAATAACTGATTATCACTTATATTTGCTGAATTTGATTTTACCCGACTAAGTAAACTGTAATTATCAGCCCCTTCAACATGAAAGCCGTTTTTATCAATAGTAATCGGAGCAGGTTTTATCGAGAATTCCCTTTCAAACATAAAAAATTGCACTTTCAATCCCAGATCCCATATAAATTTACCGTAAATTTTAGGAGAGAAATAAAAATCAAAACCTATTTTACCAAATACACCGCCTGAAATAACTCCTTTAAGTCCAGCCGCCAAATCTACTCTTACATATAATCCTATAAAAGCTTCAATTTGTTTCAAAGCTTCCGCAAAAGTAAGATTTACTCCTGTTTTATCATCTACCATAACAGTCTCTGCTTTAGCATGCAAATCGCCTTGTATCGTAACAAACATAGGCAGTACAGGAATAACAGGAGGAAGCGATGCTGTGAATAACCAAGTATACGATGGCTTAAAAGATAATTCGGTATAAACTGAGAAATGCAGTAGTTCCCCCGTTCTGTACGATGATTCTATTGATGCCAATACTGAAAAATCCAAACTCCAATCAAAACCCGGAGTGCCGAGACTTCCCGAATCAAAAAAGTTTTTCAATTTTTGTATCTGATTTGTAATTCCATCAATGTTTGTCAAATAATCCACAATAGTCTCAAATTTACTCGGTCCTGACTGGCTATTAGCGCTCGGCGTATTATCAACGGGATTATCTAAAGTATTACTTAGATTTTCTACCGTATTATGAATTTGATTATATTGCTCTTGAGCGGCGTTATACTCTTTTGTTAATCCGTCTATTGTAGAAATAAATCTACCTTGCTCATCTCTGAAAGTGCGATATCCATCACTTTTTTTCCAACTTTGACCTTGCGCCTTTCTTGCCTGTGCATCTGCTAGTTCTTGCTGAGCCTTGTCCATAACCTCTTTAGCTACGTTTTCTTGCTCTTTCAAGTTATTATAATTGCCTAGTTTTTCATTATAATCGCTTATTGCCTCAAAGGCATCTTCCTCAGCCTGCTGCTGACCGCTGTTTTTAGCCGCATTTTTGTAATCGTTTTTGCCGTTTGCCGCATCTTTTTTTAATTTATTCATAATCGGCTTTTTTAAATCAAATTTCAAGCCGCCAAGAAATTTGATCGTACCATTATATCTGTCAAATGCAAAACTAAAACTTAATACGCCAATATCTACATTAAAACTAAAATTATCTTCAGGCTCTGCAAAAAAGATAGATTCTAGAATTAGTTCTAGAATTTGCGTTTTGCCAACTGTTACCACGCCTATGCTACCTATTCCCAATGGATCGTCCATCTCTGTACCCAAGTTGTAGTCACAGTTATCAATTATAGCAGACTTCATTTGCGCCTTCATATCACTACCATCAAATACTTCGATTCTTAAATTCAATTCAACGAGTTTTGAATCTATTCCATTATAAGATATGCTAACTGCGAATTCGTCGTCCACATCATAATCGTTTAGATCATCTTCTGTAAACAGAATATCATCAAACCCAATTCTATTTAACTGTCCATTTACATAAAACAATATGTAGTCATACTCTACATTTGAATGTACTTCTAATAGAGCTGCAGTCTCCATCTGCCCTTTCAAATAATAGCAAGGCTGCAACATAATATTAAAGACGAATCCTTGAAGATTGAACATTACGTCTATAATCTCTATATCGTCGTTAGGCTGTTTGAGATATACAGTTTTCTGCTCCTCAGTCGCCTCAATAATTTCTATATATGGATTGTATCCGCTATACTCAACATAAAGCTCTACGTATTCCCTATTCAAAGGCGCAGTAATCTGCCCTTTGCTATCCGTATATCTTGGCACTCCATCCACACGCACAAGAGCATCGGCTATCGGTTTACTTGCTATGTAATTTCCGCGTTTTGGATCGCCTGTTGCAGTCGTCATTACCGTAATCGTCTTAAATACCGTTTCAAAGCCTGTTTTCAGCTCAAAATTAAGCGTCTCCGTCGTCGTATCTTCTTGCGCATAATTTCTATATTGATACGGAACGTAATCGTCGTTTTCTATATATGCGACAGGCGTCTCCTTGATTTCGTTTTTTTCGAAATCTACCGACGTCCACAACATTGATGTCGAAGTAAACGACATTATTAGAGTCAATATAAACGTAACAAGTGTCTTCATAAGTTTGCCTCGTCTCCTTGCTTGTCTTTTGCCAACACAGTTTAAAAATAGATCTTCCTCTACTCATCTAGGTATAGTGTTATAAAATAGTAAAATTACGACGCAATATTAATTTTAATGAAAAATTTACATAACAATAGCTATGCTACAGCAATCTCGCTAGATTATTATTTAATAAATATTAATTACAAAATCTCTGCCAAATACAGGCGCCACTGCTCTTCATTTTCAAAGAAAAATTCTATTTTATACTTAAATCCGTCAATTTCAAAGTTAGTTCTTGTACAGTATAAGTATTGCTCCTCGTCAAAGAATGTATCATAATTTACGACTGTATCTTTTATTTTTACACTCTGCCCAAGATTATCAAATCTATCCAAAAAGTCAAATATGTAGCCGCCTTGCAACTCTATATATATTTTGATTTCTTCATAAGTTTCCAACAAAAGTATTCTTTGCCACAACAACACGTCTTTTTCTTTCTCGTTTTCTACGTCCTCATGAATAATAATAGTTTCTTCGCTGTTTTCCAACTTGAAGTATCTCAATGAAATATTCTTTTCTTTGTTGTAAGACTCTATAGACTGTATATTACGTTGATTATTTTCAGAAGAAGCAAAGTGTTTTCCATCACTATCGTCAGGCTTCTCATCCGGTTTGGGAGTTTCTATTACCGGTGGTAAATAAGAATTATCCTCTGCCGGATGATAGAATACAACGCAAGCGACAATAACAATTATTAACACACAACAAGCTGGAACCAAAATTCTAACAAATCCTTTCCACTGAAAACTTATTTTTGATTTTTTTGGTCTATTTTGCTCGCTCAATGCTTCTTTTGCTTTGTCCAATATAGAATAATTGAGTTCTTTCTTATCTTTTTCTGTTTGTATTAATTTATCCAACTTTGATTTTCTCATTTTTACACCTTATTTTATAGCTAACGTATTCATATTATCCAAAACAATTGATGATAACAAAATATATGCGCTTACATTTTCTTGCAAACCCACCGCAACTTTAAGATATGTATCTGTCCTAAAGTTTTCGCCGTTTTGAAAATATGCCACTTGTTTTATTCCGTTGACAACCATAATATGATTCGCTTGGTAATCTACTTTAGTCAGCGTCGTTACGTTTGAACCAATGCTGATATTATTTATAAAATATGACATCGTACAAAAACATACCATAGGAATTCCATTTTCTATATTTTTCTTTATCGTATTTGCGCTAATCTGTCCACTAGAAACAAACTCATCTATCGTTACGCTATATCCTGCAACATTTATATAAGACGTCAATCCATTTATAAATTGACTATGCGTAACTCCTGCTCCCGTAGCATTTGTATTCATTTTTACATATAAATCGTTGATCACGTTTTGAGTATTAGCGCTTACTGACTTAAAAACCTTTTTTCCACCGCGTATTATTGCAGAATCATAATTCGTTATAAGATTTGTATATTCGGTATCGTAATAACCTACTAGGTTTGCGCCTGCTACTGCTCCACAAACATTTATAAGACTAGCATTCGTATTATAATATGACGGTGTTGTAATTTCACTATCAATCAAAACGCTATACGAAGTGTAATTTATAGTATCTTGATTGGCTGTCCGTGCCGAGATATTTTGATTGGCAGAATAATAGCGCTTTTCTACTCCTGTATCCGCAAGCGCATTATCAGCGGCCGATAGAACTATAGATATACTTGTTATACTCACAATTATAACAATAAGCAACAACGACGCTGTAATAGTTTTTTTCTCAATATACTTTTTCATTTAACATTCCTCCTTTGTACTTAGTCGCATATTCGTCATTATCATATATGTATATAATTCATCAACGACGTTTTTACGAATCTTTTTCATAAAATTCCCTAATTTTTTTATATATGCTTTTTAATCTGCTATATATTGTAGTTTTTGGAGCGTCCAATTCTTGCGCAACCTCTTTCACAGACCGCCCTTCCCAATATATTCTATATAATAATTTTTTTTCTTCATTGTCTAGTTTGGTTATTGCTTCTTCTACAATTATATGCTCCAATGCGGTAAATTCCTCTGCAACTTCTTCATCAATGTCACAAGCAATCTCCAATCTTCTCTTTTCGCGCTCATTAAATTCTTTAGCGCAATTTTTAACGATAGTAAACAGCCAATTGTAACCGTTTTTTTCACCGTCAAACGTATCAATATATTTTACTGCATTTTCATATGCCTGATTCAAAACATCATCTGCATCATTTTTATTTATTAGATACATACTTGCAACACAAAACAAGTTTGAGAACGTGTACTTAAATAACTTTGTTAGACCATCTTCCCTACCTTTTTTAATACTTAAAAGATATTTATTTATTTTTGTAATGCTTAATACTTGCACTCGTTTTTCCTTCTCATAGATTTCCATATAATTCTATAACACTTACTTCTTTTTGTCAATAGCAAGA
>CAMWVR010000036.1 GCA_947177795.1 uncultured Clostridia bacterium
GATATTGTTTTGAGTTATTTTTTCTATCTTCATTATTTTTATTCTCCTTAATTTTTCAAATATTATATTATATTTGCGTCGACAATGCAAGTCAGAATCATGTATAACAAATGTTTGCTACTATTGCGGACGACAAGTAAAAGAAGTAGATTTCTCGACTGCGCTCGAAATGTCAAGGTATATCTTGTGAGAGTGTCAAATGAAGACAAAAACGGTTAAAATGACGTCGTAATATATCGAAAGACATTCTCGCTTGGTTGACATTTGATATATAAAAACATATAATTAAAGCGTAGTATTTTTTGGCGAGGCAATTATGGTAGACGTAGAACTCAACAAAGCGAGATTTTTGAAGATATACGAAGAAAATATCAAGAGAGAGGGTGGCGACAAGCTTCTTAAGTGGCTTTGCGACACGGATTTTTTTGTTGCGCCTGCAAGTTCTAAATTCCATAACGCCGTCGTGGGCGGTCTGTGCGATCACTCCCTCAACGTCTACGACAGAGCCGTCGAACTTATCGAAAACGAAAATAAAAAAGATGATTCGCTTTTTAAGAACGTGTCGGCGGAGAGTATCGCAATTTCCACGTTGTTGCACGACTTGTGCAAAGTGGATTATTACAAGGTGTCTCTTCGCAACGTAAAGAACGAATTCGGTACTTGGGAGCAAGTGCCTTATTATACCGTCGAAGAAAAACTGCCTTACGGCCACGGCGAAAAGTCGGTGTATATGATCAGCGGATTTATGCGTCTCACAAGAGAAGAGGCAATGGCTATAAATTGGCATATGGGCGGTTTTGACAAGAGAGTGGTAGGCGGCGACTTTTCTATAAGCAAAGCTTTTTCGCAATTCCCGTTTGCCACGCTGGTACATATCGCAGATATCATGGCGACGTATTTTGACGAAGACAGAGTATAGAGACTATAAAATTAAGCCGATTAGACGGCGACAAGAGGTATATATGTATCAAGACAATTACAAAGAATGGTTAGCCAATGTAAGCCAAGAGCAAAAACAAGAGCTTTTGGCGATATCTTCCGACGACAAGGAAATCAAAGAGAGGTTTACGTTGCCGTTGGCGTTCGGTACGGCAGGCATGAGAGGTACGATTTGTATGGGTATCTCCAATATGAACGAATATACGGTCGCGAGGGCAACCAAGGGTTTGAGCGATTACATAAATTCGCTTGGCGGCGACGAGGCGAAAAGAGGCGTGGTCATATCTTACGACACGAGGCGTATGTCTTTTGAGTTTGCGTTGACGTCGGCAAGGATATTGGGAGCAAATGGCATAAAGGTGTCGTTGTTTGAAAACGTAAGACCCGTGCCTATGTGCTCGTTTGCCGTGAGAGAGCTCAATTGTATTGCAGGTATTATGATTACCGCAAGCCACAATCCCAAGGAATACAACGGATATAAAGTATACGGAGAGGACGGAGCGCAGATGTCTCCCGAGGCTACCGCAGGCGTGGTCGAGTTTATTCAAAAGACGCCGTATTTCGGATTGGCGCAAGAAGAGGTCAAGACGACGTCTCACAAAGATATAGAAGGCAAAGATAACTTTGCATTGAGCGAGCATATCACAGTCATCGGCAAGAACCTTGACGATAAATATTATGACACGATTTCCAGGTTGTCTCTGTCCAAAGAGGCTGTAGAGAAAGTAGGAAAGGACATCAAGATAGTCTATTCGCCGATACACGGCTCGGGATTCGTACCCGTGACGACGATGCTTGCGAGAATGGGCATAAACGTAGCCGTAGTCGAAGAGCAGAAATATCCCGATACGGAGTTCTCCACAGTCGTCATGCCCAATCCCGAACAGCCCGACGCTCTCAGGATGGGCATAGATCTTGCCAATAAGCTGGGCAGCGATATAGTCATCGGCACTGACCCCGACTGCGACAGAATGGGTATTGCGATAAGAGACGACAAGGGCGAGTTTACGCTCTTGAACGGCAATCAGATTGGCGCAATGCTTATGGATTACATACTCACAAGACACAAAGAAATGGGCACTTTGCCCAAAAATAGCGCAGTCGTCAAGACGATAGTCACTACGAGACTTGCAGACAAGATTGCAAAGAGCTTTGGCGCAACGGTCTTCGACGTGTTGACGGGATTTAAGTTTATCGGCGAAAAGATAAAGGAATGGGAGCGAAACGGCAAACATACCTTTATGTTTGGATACGAAGAGAGTTACGGATACCTTTCCGGCACTCACGCAAGAGACAAAGACGCCGTCGTAGCAAGTATGCTTTTTGCGGAAATGGCTTGTTATTATACTTATAAGAATATATCGCTTTATGACAAGCTCAATTCTTTGTTTGAAAAGTTCGGATATTTTGTCGAGAGCAGTAAGTCTATTGCCTTCAAAGGTTTGGACGGTATGGAGAAGATGGCAAATATCATGAAGAAGTTCAAAGATACCGACTTGAGCGAGGTCGCAGGCGTGCCTATGATAAGCAAGCTCGACTTGGAAGCAGGTATGATCAAATACTTTGAAGACGGCAGAATAGAGACGACGGACTTGCCGTCTGCCAACGTCATCAAATACGAGTTCGGCGACGACGAATGGCTTTGTATTCGTCCAAGCGGCACAGAGCCTAAACTCAAGATATACGTGTCGACAAAAGCCGAGACGAAGCAAAAGAGCTTGGAGCGCAACAAGGCGTTGCAAAGCGCAATAGAAAGTATGATTTAAAATGCTCTCCACTACGGTCGAGGTGACACCCCTGACGCTCGCACAAGACGCATCTGCTTGCTCGCTATGCCGTCGCTACGCTCCTTACGACTACGCTCAGGGTGACTCGTTTAAAGCGAGAGTAACGCATTCAATGCGTCACTCTGAGCGAAACGAAGTGAAGTCGAAGAGTCTAATTTTTTATTTCGACCGATTGAATTGAGTTCTTATAGTGGGATTCTGCACACAGGGAATCCCCTTCGTCTCGAGAATCTTTTCCACCAATTCAAAGTTCTCGATCTTCGCCATTGTCAGCGAACTTATTTTGCGGAAGATTCCCGCATCTTCCGCATGGCGGAAGTTGAGAGTTACGGTAGCGTACTTTTCGTCGTGTTTGACGTAAGAGTAGTCGGCAATATTTTCATACTCGTTGAAAAAATACGAGGGGTTGTTTTTCATTGTGAATATCACGCCTTCTTCCGTCAAAATGAATATAAGTTGAGGATTATGCCAGCGATGTTTTGCAGAGTATACTATAGTGAAAATAATACCTGCAAGAAACAGTACTATTAATATTATAACTATTGCGCCAAATCCAAAGAAATGCATTGCAAAGAATATCGAAATAAAAAACACGAGAGCGAGAAAGCCTATCGCAAGCGGTAATTTGCCTGCGTTGCATTTGCTTCTCCAAAGCACGTTTTGAAAATTATTTGCGTCCATAATTCCACCATATTTATTTATATAACTTTTTTTAATTATATACTGCAGAAGCGTTGCTGTCAAGGATATTATTTTTGCAATATGGCAATAATCAATGCGTATAAAATATTTGGAAGGTTTCGTATGGATAAAAAGAATATTGCGATAGTCACAGGCGCAAGCAGCGGTATCGGCAACGAATTTTTAAAGTTGCTGTCAAAGGAGCAAGGACTTGACGAGTTGTGGGCGATCGGCCTCAACGAAGAGCGGCTCAAAGAAGTAAAAGAGTTTGACAAAGGGCGAGTGCGTGTGTTTGCTATGGACTTGACCGAGAGAAAAAATCTCGACATTATCGAGGCGCTTATCGTCAGCGAAGACGTCGACGTCAAGTGGCTCGTCAATGCCGCAGGTTTCGCCAAGTTTTGCGACTACGGCGGAATCGACAGATATACGTCGATAAATTTGATAGACCTCAACATAAGCGCTCTCGTCGCAATGGGACTCATCTGTCTGCCGTATATGCAAAAGGGAAGTCATATTGTCAATATGGCTTCGCAAGCGTCTTTTCAGCCTTTGCCGTATCAGAATATTTATAGTTCTACAAAGGCGTTCGTCCGCAATTACACCCGCGCGCTCAACGTGGAACTGAAGAGCAAGGGCGTCGTTGCGACGGCGGTATGTCCCGGCTGGATGCAGACGAGGCTTATTGAGAGAGCTATCGTCAAAGGCGAAAAGGGGACGAGAGTCTTTCCGCATATAGTCTATCCCGAAGTCGTCGCCAAAAAGGCTGTCAAGGACGCGAAGAAGTCAAAGGATATATCGGTATACGGACTTTACACCAAGGTTTCGCATTTGGTTGCCAAGATATTACCGCAAAGATGTATGATGGGTATCTGGCTCAGACAACAGCGGCTAAAGAATATGCGCGCGGACAAGGAGTAATATACCGTATCGGCAAATCAGCAGTTGAGTTTTTCCAGCAATTCGTCGAGTATTTCGATATGCAGTTCTTCGTCTTGCGCAATACGCAGGCAGAGTTCGCTCAGCGACGCATTGTTGATGCAGGCGGCTGCCCGTCGGTAATTGCTTACCGCAAGTTGTTCCGACGCCAAAGAGTTTTGCAAAAAGCATATGGGATTTTGCGTATATTTGAGATTGGAGCCCGACCAAAAACACGTGCTGCCGCCCATGATCGGATCGCCGCCCATTTTTACTATGGCTTCGCCCAACAAAGCGTGATGTATCATCTCGACTTTGGCAATGCCCAACACGCATTTTGCGATGTCCTCGTCGATTCCGTCGATGACGTAATGTTCGTAAAGATATTGCGTAGTGGAAGTCAGCTCGCCCGTGCGTCCCGAATATAGGTCCATGAGCATTTTCATTTCGCAGTGATTGCAAGTGCCTCTCACCGAAGGATAGGGGGTATCTACAGCATATTTACCGTTCATTTATGTATCTCCTTTTTGATTTGCAAAATTACGTTTTGCCGAGCTTGGCATAGCGTATGCGTACGTTTATATTTCATACTATGTGGGGCGTGATTTTTGTGTGAGAAAATTTTGCAAAAACCGTTGTGTTTTTCAAATTGATATGTTATTATAATATGGCAGTCATATCGACGGAGGTAAAAAATGAACTATATAATGTTGCTGGGAGAGGCTATCTTCCAACCGAATATAACGAGCTGGCTCAGACCGCTTATCTTGGCGTTGTGTCTCGTATTGGGCATTGCCGAGGTGGTCGTCATAATGATGCAAAAGCCACAAAATGAAAATATCGGCGTCCTCGGCGGTCAAGAGATGGACTCTTATTCCAAAAAGAATAAGGCGAGATCAAAGGAGAGCGTCTTGAAGAAGTTGACAGTTGCGTTCGCAGTCGTTTTGGCAGTACTTGCGCTTTTCTTCTTCATCACGTATATTCAAAAATAAGTCGTATCTTAAAAAGACAAAGTTATCGCCTGAGATCGTTGGTCAAAGGCGATTTTTTATTGTTTAAAATGCGTCTTTTGCGCTATTTTAGATTTAAATAAAGCGTCGGATATAAAATATATAAAAATAATAAACAATTTAATCATTATATGATATAATAGCAAAAGGAGAACGTTATGGCTGACGGAATAAAGATAATCGACAACAATAAGAAAGCTTATTTTGATTACTTCATAGAAGACACCTATGAGGCGGGCATTGCTTTGGTCGGTTGTGAAGTCAAGTCAATTAGAGCGGGACAAGTTAATCTCAAAGACAGCTTTTGCATTGTCAAAGGCGGAGAAGTCTTTTTGATGAACGCTCATATCAAGCCTTATGAGAAGGGCAGTTATTTCAACGTCGACGCAAAACGCCCCCGCAAATTATTACTTCATAAAAAAGAAATAGACAAACTGCGCGGCGCAGTCACGCAAAAGTCGTATACCCTCGTGCCTACCAAGATATATTTCCGTCAAGGACTTGTCAAGGTGGAAGTGGGACTTGCAAAAGGCAAGGAGTTGCACGACAAGCGCAAATCAATTGCCGACAGAGAAGCAAAGAGACAGATAGACAGAGCTGTCAAAGAGTATAGGTGATAGGATTAGATTTCTCGACTTCGCTCGGAATGGCAATTGCATTTCGACAGTAGAAAATCAAGCGGAGAAATCTAGATATAAAGTTAATTACAAAGGAGTTGCAAAAATGAGCAAAATCGAGACGATATGCGTGCAAGGCGGTTACAGACCCGCCAACGGCGAACCAAGACAGATACCAATAATTCAAAGTACGACCTTCAAATACGACACGAGCGAGGCAATGGCAAAGTTGTTTGACCTTGAGGCAAGCGGATATTTTTATACCCGTCTTCAAAATCCGACCAACGATTACGTTGCTCAAAAGATATGCGAACTTGAGGGCGGCAGCGCAGGCATGCTTACGTCTTCGGGACAAGCCGCTAATTTTTACGCAATATTCAATATTGCAGGTTGCGGCGACCATATAGTTGCGTCGTCGACGATTTACGGCGGAACTTACAATCTATTTGCCGTCACTATGAAGAGAATGGGCATTGAATTTACGTTCGTCAAGCCAGACTGTACGGACGAAGAACTCGAGAAGGCTTTCAGACCCAACACCAAGGCGGTATTCGGCGAGACTATCGCAAATCCTGCCATAGTCGTATTTGATATTGAGAGATTTGCTAAGGCGGCTCACGCTCACGGAGTTCCGCTCGTCGTAGACAATACCTTTGCCACTCCGATAAATTGCAGACCTTTTGAATGGGGCGCAGACATCGTCACGCACTCCACGACCAAGTATATGGACGGACACGGAGCAGGCGTCGGCGGAGCAATCGTTGACAGCGGTAAATTCGATTGGACGAAGTATCCCGACAAATTCCCAGGACTGTGCACTCCCGACGAGAGTTATCACGGAGTGACTTATACGGAAAGGTTTGGGCTTGGCGGAGCTTTCATTACCAAAGCCACCGCTCAACTGATGAGAGATTTCGGCTCTATTCAGTCTCCCCAAAACGCTTACATACTCAATCTCGGACTTGAGAGTCTTGCCGTGAGAATGGAAAGACATTGTTCCAACGCATTGAAAATGGCGCAGTTTTTGCAAAGCCACAAGAACGTCGAGTGGGTCAAATATCCCAATCTCGAGGGCGGCGAGGGATACGAACTTGCCAAGAAATATTTGCCCAACGGCTCTTGCGGAGTGTTGAGTTTTGGCGTCAAGGGCGGAAGAAAAGCCGCAGAAGAAGTGATGAAACGACTCAAGGTGATAGCTATCGAAACTCACGTCGCAGACGCGCGCAGTTGTTGTCTGCACCCTGCAAGCGCAACGCACCGTCAGATGAACGATCAAGAACTTGCTAATGCCGGCGTATCTCCCGAACTCATACGTCTTTCGGTGGGAATAGAAAACGTCGACGATCTCATAGCAGACGTAAAGCAGGCTTTGGACAGCCTCAACAAATAAAGGAGTTAATATGCCAATAGTAATACCCAAGGACTTACCGGCTTTTGACGTGCTTACCAAAGAGAAAATTTTCGTTATGCCGAGAGAGAGGGCGGTAAGTCAGGATATAAGACCGATTGAGATAGCGATAGTCAATCTCATGCCGACGAAGATTGATACCGAGACGCAGCTTATGCGATTGCTCGGCAATTCGTCGTTGCAAATCAACGTAACGCTTGTCAATATGGATTCTTATATCTCCAAGAATACGCCTCAAAGCCATATGCACAAATTTTATAAGGTCTTTGACGAGATCAAGGACAGGCATTTCGACGGCATGATAATTACGGGTGCGCCCGTTGAGCAAATGGGTTTTGAAGAAGTGGCGTATTGGAAAGAGCTGAGCGAAATAATGGATTGGTCGGATTCTCACGTGACTTCGACGATACATATCTGTTGGGGAGCGCAAGCGGGACTATATCATCATTACGGTGTGACTAAGCATACCCGAGATTCAAAGCTATTCGGCATCTATGAAGTGAGAGCGGAGGATAAATACGACTTGCTGCTCAAAGGTATGAACGACAGTATGTATATTCCCATGTCCCGTCATACCGATATCGACGAAGATAAGTTGAGAAGTATTAAAGAGCTAAAGGTACTCGCAAGCGGTAAAGATTGCGGAATCGCCATTATAAAGAGCCTTGACAACAAGAGATTTTTCTTTATGGGACACAGCGAATACGACCGCACGACTTTGAAGAAAGAATATATGCGAGACGTCGACAAAGGTCTTGAAATCCAAAGACCCGCCAACTATTTTGAAGACGACGGACTGTATAATATCAATCTGTCTTGGCGCAGTACGGCTTATCTGCTTTTCAACAATTGGCTTAACTATTACGTATATCAAGTTACGCCTTACTCATTTGACGAAGAGTAATTCAAAAATACGCAAAGAGACTGTCGAAAGCAGTCTCTTTTAGTTTTATTTAAATAAACTGATTAGATCTCTCCACTACGGTCGAGATGACATAGAAAATATGTAAAGTGACAAAATTTTTGTCTTCTCGACTGCGCTCAAAGTGACAGATTCTACGAGATAGTGTAAACGTTTAGTCGGTTTCGCCTAAAAGGTAGTCGGTCGTAACGCCAAAGTAGCGGGCGAGAGCGACTATTGCATTCGCGTTGGGTTGACACTTTCCGTTTTCCCAGTGGTTGATAGAAGTTTGAGTAAGATTTGTTTTTTGGGCAAGTTGGTCTTGAGATAAGTTTTTACTTGTTCTCATTTCTTTCAATCTTTTATTGAATATAGTCAAATCTGCAAAAAAATCATCTGCGCGGTGCAACATAGTATTATCGTCTGTTACTTGTAAAACGTAATCAGCGCTTACTTGAAAATATCTTGACAAAATTATTATTGCTTTCGCGCTTGGAATTTGACTTCCGATTTCCCAAGAGCTTATTACGCTTTTTCCGTATCCTATTTCTTTGGCAAGTTGCGGTTGTGATACGTTGAATTCTTTTCGCAGTTTTCTTATATTTGATGTAAACTTTTCTTTCATAGATAAATTTTCCCGCTATTTTAATTAAATTTCAATTGACATCCCGTTATATGCATTATATAATATTATCAAAATAACGGGAAATTAAAGGAGATTATTATGTCACAATCAAAAATCATACAAAGTCTATATGATTCAGTAGACGAGAAAAAAATGGTTGAGGAAGTCGAATATACAAAACAATTAGACGAGTTAGTAAAGTGGGAAAAAATACTTGCGGAGTACGTAGGAGAAGATAAAAAGTTCAATGAGATATTCCGTAACTATACTATAGAAGAGGGGTCGCTTGGATGTGTAATAAGCAGGCAGTACTTTAGAGAAGGCTTTTTGTGCGGAGCAAGACTTGCGCTTGAGATTTGCGGTCTTGAAAAATCAGACTAGCACCATTTTAAGACTGTCGTCATAATATGCAGTATGATTTTTTGCTTTTCCGATATTGATTTTGACAAAGCGGTGGAAGAATACGGCGCAATGATCTCTCCCAATGACATACTGCTATTTACGAGAGAGGTCGTAGGTCTTGTGGATATGCCTGCTGAACTTGGCGGCAAGACAAACGTCTTTAGGGGAATAATGGAGTATAGCAGGGATAAAGGCGTAATTGTCGTAGCCGCTATGCGAGCCAAGATAGGCGAAAAGATTTTCAACAGCGCAATGGTCATCGACAACGGACGTATCTTGGGCGTAAGTGACGAGATTACTCCGCCCAAGGGTTACGTAGGCTCGTCGACGGTGCGGTCTTATTGCACGTCAAGGGGCAAGATATGCGTCTTCGTCGACAGCGATATTTGCTATCCTGCGCTTTGGCAAACCGCCCTCAACGGGTGCAGGTATATATTCAGTCTCAACTCTTCGGGGACGGACAATGAAAGAATATCTTGCGCAAAGACGCTTGCCGCCGCTTCGGGCAAATACGTGTTGTGCAAGTTTGCAGACAGCGGAGTATGCGTCAGTTCTTACGGCAAGATAGAATCTATTAAATGGGGAAGAATGTCGGCGTTTTATATGCCCCTTACTTTTGCCGTCGGCAGATCGGTAAAGGGCAAGATAAAATTCGTTGAAGAAAAAGAATAAAATATAATTTTTATTGAGAAATCAACTCGTCGTTGAGCGCTTTGAGCGCTTTTGCGTCGACTTTCACTATCTGACGGTCGTAAGTGACGATGCCGTTGACTTCGCTCTGCACGTCGCTCAATTGCGTGTATATTGCGGCGCACAGTCCTTGTGCTTTGGCAGGAATGATTTCGTTTTTCCACAATTTTTTCAGCGCATCGTCAAGTGAATTTTGATCGTCGTACATGGCGTAGCCAAATGCTTTGTCGACGAAAGTATGGTCTTGGACTTTCATAGCGTAACCGCCGTATTCGCTCAATGACACGGGGCGTTTTTCTCTGCGCGGCATTTTGAATTTGACGAAATATTTGTGTATGCTTCTTATCTCTCCGCCTTGGTCGCTCCAACCGCTTGCGTGGTCGATAAGTCTGGTATTGTCGAGGGTCTTGAGGTATTCGCATACTTTGAGGGAATCAAATTGTCCCCAACCTTCGTTGAATGGCGTCCATAGGGCAATGCTCGGACAGTTGAAAAGTTGTTCGACGACTTCAGCCATCTCCTTGTAATATAGGTCTCTGCCGACTTTGTCTTTGCGGGCGTAAAAAGAGTAGTTGCTGTCCTTTACGTTGATGCCTATATTGGGTAGCGCTAGTATTGCCATTTTGTTGTAGTCTCCGCCGCCGTTGACAAAGTCTTGCCATACTATCATGCCAAGTCTGTCGCAGTGGTAATACCAACGCAACGGCTCGATTTTGATATGCTTGCGAAGAGTATTGAAGCCGCACTCTTTGGCGAGTTTGATATCGTATATCAACGCTTCGTCGCTCGGGGCGGTGTATAATCCGTCCGACCAATAGCCTTGATCCAACGCACCGCTCATAAAATACGGCTTGTTGTTGAGCATAAAACACGGCTTGCCGTCGTCTCGTTTGCCTATCGAGAACTTGCGCATTGCAAAATAACTGTGTACTTTATCCTCTCCGCATACTACGTCAAAGAAATATAGATACGGATCTTCGGGAGACCACTCGCGAGGTTCTGGCACGGGCACGCATACGCTTAAGTTTTGCGTAGGATAGGTCTTGCCGTTGAGAATGACTTGCGCCTCGCAAGGAGCGTTTGCGTTGACTTTGATACTGACGAATTTTTCGTCGAGGTTGGGCGTGATCTTAAGAGATTTGATATACGTATCGGGTACGTATTCTATCCACACGCTTTGCCATATTCCCGAAGTGGGGGTATACCATATTCCGCCGTGGTCTATCTTTTGTTTACCTCTGCTTATAGGTTGGCTGTCGGAGGGGTCTACGACTCGGACTTCGAGGATATTTTGATCTTGCAAATATTGACTTACTTCCCATTCAAACGAGGTATATCCGCCTATATGACTTCCCAAAAAGTTGCCGTTGAGGAAGACTTTGCACTCATAGTCTACCGCGCCGAAGTGCAGTATCGCCAATTTATCTTGTGCATGCCTTGGAAATTTGCGGCGGTATATAAGTACTTCGTCGGGCGCAAGGAATTTATTGACGCCCGACAGCGTACATTCGGGTGAAAATGGCACTCTTATTACGCCGTCAAACAAGCCTTCGACTGTACAGTCGAGATTGCCTTTTTGTATCTTATATTGCCACTGCCCGTCAAGTGAGTGATAACTTTGACGGTTCAACTGCGGTCTCGGATAAGCCGTCGTGTCTGCTTTGTCCGACCAAGGAGTTTTTAAATTATACATAACACACCTTTGATGCAAAAATATCCGATACGCAAAATCGTATCGGATACAGTATAGCACAACTTTAAAGTATTTTCAATATCGGTAGATATGAGTTTTTATTTCCCAGATATATTTTTAAGGCGCCTATAGGATATTTTGATATTGCAATTCCGCCGATTGCTTTGTGAAATCCTAAGGCTATACCTCCAATTGCAAATGTACCGACTGCAAAACCGCCTACTGAGACAAAAGCACTTAGCGCAACTCCGCCTAGTGCAAGTATAAGTCCCATTGCGATACCGCCCAAGGCAAGCAATCCTATACACAGCCCGCCGACAGACACGATGCCCAATGACAGTCCGCCCACTGCTATTACCCCCTTTGCTATATTGCCTACGGCAATTATTCCCTTTGCGCAATATATTCCCAAGCCGAGATTTACGTGGACGAGAGGAATGCCTTTATAAGTCTTTTTACTTTTGTATTCATAGTGCCAGGCAAGGCTGTTTCTCGTATAAGAAGACGTTGAGTTTTGCTCTTTTGCAAGTTGTTCTTGCATATCTTCTTTGACTTGAGCGTCAGGCGAAACCTTCTCTTCGCCGGTGACGAGGAAGTCTACGCTTACGTCAAAGTATCTGGCAAGTTTAACCAGATTGTCAATATCGGGGTAAGTTTGGTCAAGTTCCCACTTGGATATTGACTGTCTGCTTACGTTCATTATATCCGCAAGTTCGTCTTGCGATATATATTTTTGTTTTCGCAGTTGATATAATCTTTCTCCTAGGGTCATATTGTTTCTCCATATTTTATTGATTTAATTATATCTCAATTCCGCGTTAAAGACAATATTTACGTTGTTGGCAATTTGTCAACCAATGGTTGCGTTTTATTTTTTTCCACTTATTTTTCCATTTTGTTTGACAATATTCTCAACACAGAGTATATTTATATCAACGACAAATATTTAGGCAGTTCGTAACCATCCTGCCTTGCAGTAGCAAAATCAAAACTAGGGAAATTCGGTAGAAATGTCGAAAGCGTCCTTAGTGGGCGCTTTTTTGTTGCAGAGTCTAAGATAAAGCGAATAAAAGATAAGGTTGGTCAGCGTTGTTGCGCCAAATAAGACGAAGGAGTAATATGCAAAGATACGGTGTAATAGACAACAAGAGAAAGAGAGAGATCGTGTTGCTACGCGGGCGCGGGTGCGTCTATAAGAAGTGCGCTTTTTGCGATTACTATCTCGACAGTAGCAAAGACGACAAAGCCAATTTTGAGATAAACAAAGACACGCTTGACAAAGTCAGCGGAATTTACGGCGACTTGGAGGTCATCAACAGCGGTTCGGTATTTGAACTTGACGACGCTACGCTTGATTATATCGACAAGGTTTGCAGGGAAAAGGGTATACGTACGTTGCACTTTGAGGCGCATTATCTATACAGACACACAATACCTCAACTTAGAGAAAGATTTAAGGACTTTGATCTCAAACTTAAGTTGGGTTTGGAGACCTTCGATTATCATTTGAGAGAAGAGGTATTGCGCAAAGGCATTGCGGAGAATAATGCAAAAGAAATCTCAAGAGGATTTGACGAAGTCAACTTATTGTTTGGTTTGAGCGGTCAGAGCGCGGAGAGTATGCAAAATGATATTCAACTCGCGCTGGAAAACTTCGAGAGGGTGTGTGTGAATATAATGTGCGACAATACCACTTCCGTTAAGCCCGATAAGAAGGTTATAAGAGAATTTATGCAAGTTATATATCCCGCTTATATTCAAAACGAAAGAGTGGATATGTTGATAAATAATACGGATTTTGGAGTGGGTGACTGATTATGAACGAATTGATTTTGATTTTATCTGTAGTCGTAATATACGGAGTTGCGCTTTTGGCGTATCAACTGTTTGGCAAGAGCGGTCTTTATTGCGTGTCGGCGTTGGCTACAGTGCTTGCAAACGTCGAGGTAATCATACTCATAAAGGCATTCGGCATGGAACAGACGCTTGGCAACGTGCTTTTTGCCGTGACCTTTTTGATCACGGATATACTTTCGGAATGCGAGGGCAAAAAGAGCGCCAATAAAGCCGTATTTATGGGTATCTTTTCGCAGATTTTCTTCCTTATACTTTCGCAGAGTTGGCTATTGTATAAGCCGAGCGAAGGCGATACCGCAATGGAGGCGATAAAGGCGGTGTTTTCCAACACTCCGAGACTTATACTCGCATCGCTTGCCGTCTACGCGATAAGTCAAGTCTTTGACGTATGGCTTTATCATAAATGGTGGAATTTTACGCAAAAGAAATTCGGCGACAAAAGGAAGTTCTTATGGCTTCGCAACAACGGATCTACGCTTGTGAGTCAAATACTCAACACGTTTTTATTTACCGTGATAGCCTTTGCGGGAACTTACGACACCAAGACGTTGCTTTCGATATTCGGCTCGAGTTATCTCATATACTTCGTGACTACGTTGTTGGATACTCCCGTGTTGTATCTTGCGCGCAAGATATCGGATAAGAAAAAGGTGAAAGAGAAAAATTCGGCTTGCGCTACGACTACCGGAAGCAGTGAAGTGTAATAGCGTGTAGTTTTTATACAGTAAACTAAAAGCGGATAACCCGTATGGGGAATCCGCTTTTAATATTATTCAGATTGTTTTTCTTCTTTAAAGGTTTCCGCTTGTTTAGTAATCTTCTCGAGGTAAGCCGAGTCGTGTTTGAACGTCGGTACGAGTACTTTGAGTTGTTCTACGACGGCGCGCTTGTCGTTGGTAAAACATATCTCGCGCATTTTTTCAAGTTCTGCCGTAAATGCGGGAATATCTATTTGCATTTGATGACCTATGAATATCTTTTCATTGTCTGTCTTTTTGAGTCCTTCTTCGTCCATCAGTAATTCTTCATACAGTTTTTCGCCGGGGCGAAGTCCCGTAAAGACTATGTCGATATCGGAGTAGGGCTTGTGTCCCATAAGTCTGATAAGGTTTTCAGCCAAAGTTACGATTTTGACTTGTTTACCCATATCAAGCACGAAGATTTCGCCGCCGTGGGCAAAAGTACCCGCTTGCAATACGAGACTGACTGCCTCCGGGATCGTCATAAAGTATCTTATGATCTCGGGGTGCGTTACCGTCACGGGGCCGCCGTTTTCGATCTGTTCTTTAAATAGCGGAATAACTGAGCCGTTGCTGCCCAATACGTTGCCGAATCTCACTGCCGCAAACTCCGTTTTGGAGCCTTTCTGCGCCATCATTTGCACGATTTCTTCGCAACAACGTTTGGTTGCGCCCATTACGTTGGTGGGATTGACGGCCTTGTCCGTGGAAATCATTATGAATTTCTGCACGTTGTGTTTATCGGCAAGCAAAGCCACGTTGTACGTGCCGAAGATATTGTTTTTGACGGCTTCTTCGGGTACGGTTTCCATCAAAGGCACGTGCTTATGCGCCGCCGCGTGGAAGATAATCTGCGGACGGAATTCTTTGAACAGTTCGTCCATTTTGTCGTAGTCCGTTATTGACACGATCTCCACGTGCAAGTCGTAATCTTTGCCATACGTGCGCAACATTTCCTGCTGGATATTGTAAGCGCAATTTTCGTATACGTCGACGATAATTATTCGTCTCGGTTTATATTTTGCGATCTGTCTGCAAAGCTCTGAGCCTATCGAGCCTCCGCCGCCCGTGACCATTACGACTTTGTCGTAGATATAACTTGCCACGCCTACGTCGTCGAAAGTAATCTGCTGACGTCCAAGCAAGTCGCCGATATTGATATTACGCATTTGCTTGGTGATGTTGACGTTGTCGATCATTTCGCTCATATACGGCAAAACTTTGACTTGACACTTAGTGGCGTTGCAATCGGTGAGTATGCGCTGACGCACTTCGCCGCCCAAAGAGGGGATAGCAAAGATTATGACGTCGATAGCGTATTTCTGCACGATTATAGCTATATCTTGCGTGTTGCCTACGACTTCTATCTCGTTGATGATTCTTCCGAGTTTGTCGGGGTCGTCGTCGATCATACATATAGGGTCGTATATGCTGTCTTGTCTTGAAATTTCTTCGAGGATAACGCTCGCGGTATAGCCCGCGCCTATTATCATAGTACGCTTACGCTTGGCAGTCTCAAGTTTGTCTCTTTGTCTTGCGTATACGAATTCGTAAAGTATTCTGAAGAGTATGATAAACGTCGTTGAGAAAGTACCCAACATGATGTATGCAGGATAGATAACTTGCTTGAACGCTGTTTCTTCTTCTTTAGGAGCAATCCCTTCTATTTTAATTAATCCTATGGCTTGATCCAAAAGCGCAAAGAGAATCGTGGCGACAACGCATGCGCCTACGATACGAAGATAATCTTTTCCTCTTGCGTATCGCCATACGACTTTAAATACTCTGAATACCAAAAATGATAAAAAGAAAATCACAAGTACTATCGGTAAGCAAATAAAAGCGCTTTGCAATATTTGTAAAAGTTCAGCGCTTTCCTGCGAAGGCAGATATGCTTGCGAAAGTACGACCGCGCCCATATAGCATATGGTAACGGTAAGCAGATCTATTGCCAAAATACCCCATTCTCTTAGGGTGCGTATGGAAAAAGATTTTGTCTTTAGTTTAGGACGGTTCATTTATTAGTCTCCGTAGCCGTTGGGGTTTTGGCTTTGCCATCTCCAACTGTCTTCACACATATCGTTTAGATCGTATTTGCACTCAAAGCCCAACTCTTGTTTTGCAAGCGCGGTGGATGCGTAGCATTCTGCTATATCGCCCGATCTTCTGGGAGCGATTACGTAAGGCACTTTCTTGCCGCTTGCCTTTTCAAAGGCTTTTACCATATCCAACACGCTGTAGCCATTTCCAGTTCCGAGATTGTAAATTACAAGTCCGCTGCCGCTCATGAGCTTCTTAAGCGCAAGAATATGACCGTGAGCCAAGTCGAGCACGTGAATATAATCTCTTACGCCCGTGCCGTCGCGCGTGGGATAGTCGTCGCCGAAGACGCTGAGTTTTTGCAACTTGCCTATTGCGACTTGCGTAATATACGGCATAAGATTGTTGGGAATTCCGTTGGGATCTTCGCCGATGAGTCCGCTCTTGTGCGCGCCTATCGGATTGAAATATCTCAAAAGGGCGATATTGAACGTATTATCCGCTTTGTATATATCTTTAAGAATTCCTTCAATATAAAGTTTTGTGGTTCCGTAAGGATTGGTCGTGGAGAGAGGGAAGTCCTCGGATATAGGCACGCTCTTGGGTTGACCGTATACCGTGGCAGACGATGAAAATACCAAGTTTTTGCAGTCGTATTCTCTCATGACCTGTATGAGATTGAGTGTGCTTGTCAAGTTGTTTTGATAATACTCAAGCGGTTTTTGGCAGGATTCTCCCACTGCTTTGAGACCTGCAAAATGGATGCAGGCGTCGATTTTTTCCGTTTTGAATACCTCTCTCAACTTGTCGATGTCGCACAAATCGTATTGATAAAATTTGATTTTTTTGTTTGTGATTTGTTCAAGTCTTTCGACGGCGACCTTCTTGCTGTTACACAGATTGTCTACGATAATAGGTTCAAAACCGTTTTCTATCAATTCGATTACTGTATGGCTGCCTATATATCCGGCGCCTCCGCTTACTAATATGCTCATACTGTCTCCTAATTATATTATATATTATTTTTGCATTTTTTTGCAATTGCCAACATTTGCTGACTTTGACTCTCCATTTTTTCGACGAGTTTGAATTGAGTATGACATCTCACAAGATTGTGATCGTCGTATTGCGTCTTGAAATATACGTCGCCGTCAAGATAGTCTGTGAGAAATCTTATTCCGCATTCCAAAGTGATTATAATCGCGCCGATATGAAGCATCTCAAGTTCTTTATCGGTAATCTTCTCTCCAATACCTCTCAAGAAGCCTCGGCAATACGCTTCGTATAAGTTAATGTCAAAGTCGACTAGGCTCAAATCTTTTTCATCCTCAAGCGCCGTATTGCATCCCGAGCGGATAGAATCGCCGAAGTCGTAGAGAAGCGATCCCGGCATTATCGTATCGAGATCGATGACGCAAATGGCTTTGCCCGTCGTCTTGTCGATAAGCACGTTGTTTATCTTGGTGTCGTTGTGAGTCACGCGCAACGGGATTTGTCGGCTGTTGAGAGCGTCAACGATGAGAGCCAGCTTGTCGGCTCTCTTTTTTACGAAATCAATCTCGGTTTTGACCAAATGCGCTCTGTTGCCTTTGTTTTGCTCTATGGCGGTCAAAAATTTATTATATCTGTCAAGAGTGTTGTGGAAATTGGGAATAACTTCGCAAAGAGTATTGGCGTCAAAACCGTCAAGTCTTGCTATAAACTTACCGAAAGCTTCGCCTGTATTTTCAAAGACGGCGGGGGAGTCTATCACTTGATACACCACGGTATCTTTTACAAATAGATATACTCTCCAGCAGTCGTTGCCGTTTGCGTAATACGCTTTGCCGTCAATCGTTGGAATAAGTTGCATGCACTCTCTGTCCACGTCTCCGCCTTGCGCTTGCACAATGTCGCGTAATACGGCGGTAACTTTTTGGATATTCTCCATCAAACCGCGGTAGTTTGTAAAAATCTTTGTGTTAAGTCTTTGCAATATGTATTGCACGGAAGAATTCTTAATTGTGACGAGAAAAGTATCGTTGATATGTCCCTCTCCGTATGGAGTAATACCGTCAACTTCGCCTTCGAATTGAAATTTTTTTGCAATATCGTATTTTGTCATATGGTCCTTATATTATATTGTTTATTAAATAAAGATTTTTACGGAGCAAATACTTAGCAGTTGCCGCGTAAAAATCTTCATTTTATTTGCAAAGAGTACACACGGTTGCCCGTGTGTACTGATTTGATTAGATTTTGTTTAAGCCTCTGCAAATATGTCGTTGAATACTTTTACCAAATCTTCGTTTATTTTTGGTTCATAGGTATCAAAAGTGTCGTACTTTGACAAGTCGAGCTTAAGGTCGGTGCTAACTTTATGGTATTTGAAGATTTCTGCATCTCCCAATGCCGGCCAATAGAGAGCTGCAAGTCTGTTTGCGTCTGTATCGTAGTCGGAATAGCTGAACGCCATCGTAGCAGTGTTGGACGTTACGCCGCCTTTATTACAAGTGCCGGGCAATATCGTCAAATCGCATTTTTCGTCGGTGCCGAGCTCGTCGATCTTTTGCATAGACTTGATAAGTCCGTTGCCGTATACTTCAAATTTAACCGAGATCTTTGTGAACTTTGCGTTTTTGAGCGCTATGTAATTTTGGGTATCTTTGATAAGGTCGCCTGCTGCGAATTCGCACGCTTGGTTAACGTAATCGTCCAAAATTGCAACTTCTACAGTCCACAAGTCGAGGCTGGAATTATAATTTACTTTCGTGCCGTCGGAGAGATATTCGGGTCTGCTGAAATCGTATACTGCAAAGCCTGCGCCGTAGTTGCCGTAACTATATCTCGTGCCGGCTACGGTTGTGCCGTCTTCTACGATTCTGCCTTTAGAATCCTTGTATCTGTTGGGGATTCTGTTGAGAGGCTCCCAAGGCTTTCTGTTTGCGTTGAAAGAAGGAAGGGGCTTGCCTGCAAGAGTAGATTTGTCGGGATATTTTGCGCCTTCTGCGGGAACGTAAGCGGGAAGCTCGTCGTCGCCGTTGGAATCAGCTGTCGGCGTAATACCTACGTCGCCCTTTGTAGCGTCTGTCAAACTTGTGTTGTAAGCGCCGAGAATATACTTATAGACGTTTGCGTCTTCAGCGAACGATGGGAATTGAGCGCCGCCGTTAGATCCGTGTCTGCTTGCAGCAAAGTCTGCGTTGCTGTAACTTTGAACGTTGTATCCGAATTTACCTCTGAGTTGGTCGCCGAGACCTCCGACGCCTTCAAGTTGAGTTACTCCGGAGACGGTCTGAGAGAAATTTCCGTTGACACCCGAGAAAGAAGAGTAGGTGCTTCTGAGGCCTACGTTTACGTCGTTGCCCATAAGGGTGCTAATGCCTTTTGCGCTTACCTTAGCGTTGGTAAGAACGTAATAACCCGTCTGAGTTACGTTGTTGTAGTTGGTTACCGCAACGGCGTAGATAGCTGCGGCAGCTTTTGCGGGATCGGTGTCTTTGTTGATTTTTGCCTCATCCAAAGCATCCGCAATGCTGACGATTTGAGCGCCGGGTTTTGTGATTTTGGCAAGTTGCTCTGCGGTCACGTTTCTTTGGAAATCGCCCACGAAGTAAACGCCGAGAGGCGTGTCGCTTGCCAAAGGTGGCTTACAGCCTGCCAAAGATACGCAAAGAACGCTTACGGTCAAAATAACCGCCAAACAAGTCAAGAGTACTTTGGACTTCTTTGATTTGAAAGATTTCATAATTCACCTCTTTATTTTTTTGTACTAACTAATTATATTATATTATTTTCGTTTTGTAAAGGGGGATTTTCATTTTTATTTAAATATTATCGTCAAACCGAGTATATTATTATATCT
>CAMWVR010000037.1 GCA_947177795.1 uncultured Clostridia bacterium
AGCGTCACCTTGCCAAGGTGAACGTCGCGAGTTCGAATCTCGTCTCCCGCTCCAAAATATCGTTCACGTTTTTGTAATGCGTGGCATATAATATCATGGAATGGCACCATAGCCAAGTGGTAAGGCAGAGCTCTGCAAAAGCTTCACCCCCAGTTCAAATCTGGGTGGTGCCTCCAAAAAAAGCTCTTGCTAATCAACGCAAGAGCATTTTTATATCATTGTGTACGCTGCTGTGGTGGAATAGGCAGACACAAGGGACTTAAAATCCCTCGAGGGCGACTTCGTACCGGTTCAAGTCCGGTCAGCAGCACCAGAGCAAGTATGCTTACGCAGACTTGCAAAATGTACTGAAGACACGGACAGTCTGAATTAGTGACGCTTGCACGGGACGCAAATGCTTGCTCGCTATTCCGTCACTTCGTTCCTTACAAGTCCGGTCAGCAGCACCAACACATAAAAATTCGGGGTGTAGCGCAGTTTGGTAGCGCGCTTGGTTCGGGACCAAGAGGCCGTGGGTTCGAATCCCGCCACTCCGACCATAGCAAAGACTTGCTATATGGCAAGCAGCAGAAAAAGCGAGGGGAGACCTCGCTTTTTCTGTCAATCCACCGAACTTAACATACTACAAATATATCCGAAAAGAAAAGAATTTATTTTCATAATTTCTTCAAGTTGAGAATTTTGGTTTTACAGATATTCTATTATCTTTATTAATTTTGCTTTGTTTATAATAATATTGTACTACATAAATATCTGTAGAGCAAGTATTTTAACATAAATTTCTGTAAAATTAATTTGGAGGAAATTGATATAATAAATTACGGAGAATCATTGAGATATCAAAGAGAGATAAGAGGTTATTCTCAAACTGCGTTGGCAAAAGCAACAGGTTTAAATCAACAAATGATCAGTTGGTGGGAGGCAGGGAAGGGACTGCCTAATATTGATTTTTGCGTTCAGTTGGCAGAGTATTATGGAATAAGTTTGGACGAGTTGGTCGGAAGAGACAAAATATAATAGCCGTATGGCATACGCAGGCATTTGCTTTTTAAATAATATTATGTTAAAATTATTAAAAGTTTAAATGAGGCAGAAAGTGAAGACGCAAAACATAGAAGAGCAGTTCAATATCGTTGCAAAAGAGTATGACGTCAACAGAAAAAAGTTCATACCTTGTTTTGAGGATTTTTATAACAACACAACTAAGTTTATAGCGTCGAATATTACTTATCCCAATACGATAGTAGACTTAGGCGCAGGGACAGGATTGTTGTCTTATTATTGGTATGAGCATTTCACAAAGGCTCGATATATTCTTGTTGATATCGCAGAGGAGATGCTCAAAGTCGCCAAAGAGAGATTTGCCAATTTGGAGAATTTCTCGTACATCGTGGAAGACTATTCCGGAAGTTTGCCAAAGAGAATTGCGATGTCATTATTTCTGCGTTGTCGATACATCATTTGGAAGACGATTGCAAAAAGAAGTTGTTTGAAGGCATTTATGACAGATTGCCTGACGGCGGAGTATTTGTTAACTATGACCAATTTTGCGCAGGCAACGAAATTATGAATGAATGGTACGACACATATTGGGAGAATGGATTGCAGACCAGCGGTCTTACATCAAATGATATCGAAATGTGGAAAGAGAGAAGAAAGTTGGACAGAGAATGCAGTGTAGAACAAGAGGTGTCAATGCTCAACTCAAGGGATTTAAAGTAGTTAAATGCGTGTATACGAATGGAAAGTTTTCCGTTATAGTAGCAATAAAAAGTGACAGGGGATAAGACCTGTCACTTTTAAATTACTTTTGAATATTTACGGCAAAACTCAAACTTTCTATATCTTCGTTGCTGCCGCCGACTACGAGAATGTCGTCGGGTTTTAAAATTGTGTCGCCCAAAGGTGTTGTTATTACTTCGTCGTTGGCTCTTATGATTATAAGCACGTTGACGGCGTATCTGTTACGCAGAGCAAGTTCGCTAAGACTTTTGTCGATCCATTTTTCCGTGATATTGATTTCGGCGATAGAGTATCCCGAGACGATCTCCATATGATTTTGGATATTGGGATTGATGAGTTGAGTTGCAATTTTAATTGCAATAGCCGCTTCGGGATAAATGACGTTGTTGACGCCGATTTTGCTGAGCAGTTTGCCGTGCTTTTCGTTGTGCGCTTTTGCAATGACGTTGGGACACCCCAATTCTTTGCAAGTCAGGGCAGTGATAATCGAGGATTGGATATTGCTGCCGATTGCAATTACCACGGTGTCAAAACTCTCTATGGCAAGCGACTTGAGCGTGCTTTCTTCAGACACGTCTGCGACAATGGCGTGGGTGCTGAAATTGGACACTTCGTGTATTCTCTCTTCGTCGATATCAACGGCGAGGACTTCATAGCCGTAATTATACAGAGCTTTGGTAATTTCCGCTCCGAATCTGCCCATACCGAGCACTGCGAATTGCTGTTTTTTTGTGTGTTTGAATCTTTTCATTTTTATCCTTCCTATTTGCGGGCGTTGCCCGACGAGTTGAGCAGGCTATACGTTGATATTAGCCTCAGGGTATTTGATTTTTGACTGTTCTCTGTTTGATCTTGCGAAAGACATAAAGAACGTAAACGCTCCTATTCTTCCGAGATACATATCCATTATCAGCACGAGTTTGCTAAAGGTCGTTATCGAAGAAGTCACGCCCATAGACAGACCGCAAGTGGAGTAGGCGCTTATCTGTTCAAAGATAAGCATCAGCAAGTTTTGCGTACCTTTGCGGTTTTCCGCCGCAAAAATCATCATGGCGCTAATAAATAATATGAACATTGCAAGCAAAACTGTGCTTGCGGCTTTTGCGAGGGTATTTGTGCCTATGGCTTTTTTGTCGACGACGTATTCTTTCTTTTGCTTAAGCGTTGCGATAACGTAAGTTATGAGAATATACAAAGTCGTCACTTTGATACCGCCGCCCGTCGAGCCGGGCGCTGCGCCTATGAACATGAGTCCCATAGATAGCGATATCGAGAGATTATGCATTTTGTCTACGGGTATGCAGGCAAATCCCGCCGTTCTGCACGAGACGGAATGGAAATAGCAGTTTACCCATTGACCGAGCAAGGGCATATTTCCGATCGTATCGGGATTGGTTCTTTCGGCAAGCCAAAAGAGAAATGCGCCGCCGAAAGTCAATGCGATCGTCATCATTATCACGACTTTGGTATGCAGCGACCACTTTGAAAACAATTTGTGTTCGGATATATCCACGAGTACGATAAAACCTACGCCGCCGATTCCTATCAGAAGAGCGAGCGTAATAAGAATGAGATAATTGTTGTTGTAATCGATCAAAGAAACTCCCGTGAGGGAGACTATATCAAATCCTGCGTTGCAAAAAGCCGACACGCTGTGGAATATGCCGTACCAGAGCGCTGTGCCGAAAGATATGCCTTGAATGCAAAAGCCTATTGTCAAGAATATCACTCCGAGAATCTCTGCGCCCAGCGCCAATATCATAATCTTTATGGCGATGTTTCTCAATCCCTGCATACTCGTTTGCGCCATTTCTTCGCTCATGCTCAATCTTCTGCGCAACGACAGCTTTCGGCTGAGCATACAATAGAAAAAAGAAGTTATAGTCATGAAGCCAAGTCCGCCGATTTGAATGAGAATGAGAATGACGACTTGACCGAACGCCGAAAAAGTACCTGCGGTGGGGACGACCGACAGTCCCGTCACGCAAGTAGCGGAAGTGGCGGTAAACAGAGCGTCGATAAAATTAATGCTCTTGCCTTCTTTCGTTGAGAATGGCAAAAGAAGCAAAAGCGTACCCACTAAAATAATAATCAAAAATCCCAACAGCAAGAGCCTTGCGGTTGTCAAATGCGAAATTATTTTGTTTTTGCTTGAACGAGTCAAGATAGAATCGTTCAACTTTAATTGGCGTTGCATTTTAAGAATTTTGTCAGCCTTTTCAAAGTTATCGTTTTATATTATATATCAATGCAAGATAATTTGCAAATATTTTGCGACACAAAAGAGGACAGTGTTATTATATGCAATATCGAGTCGATTTTTGGTTCTAATTACTCGCAATGCGAGTTTTAACATAAATTTCTAGTCTGAAGTTTGAAAAAAGGCTTGCTTTATAATTTATTTAATAATATGATATATATGTATAGTTATATCTAATAGTATATAGGTATAGGTTGAGTTATGGCAGAAAATGAAGAAAAAATCGTCAACGTTGAAAATGAAGAGCAAGATTGCGGCGTAGCTGAAAATGCGCCTCAAGCTGTCGAAGTCGAAGATGGCGTAATTATCGATGACGGAGCTGTTGTCGTTGATCCAGAAGTCGCGGTCGAAAGCGACGGAGTCGTCATCGACGTAGACGGCGAGATTATTGCGGATAATGCTGATAACGTAATAATTGACGAAACGGGAAATTATTACGACGAGCAGTTCATGCCTTATCCCGACGGACAGTTTGAAGAGCATATTTCCGCCCAACAGCCGAACGGACAAAACAAAGGCAAGTCCGCCAATCGGAAAACGAAAGTAATTAAAAAACTCAATATAGAAAGAGATCAAAAGGCGATCGCGCGTCAACGCCGCAATAAGATTATCGGCAAGGTGTTGGCTTGCGTATTCGTACTCATTTTCGTAGGCACTATCGCAGGTGTTACCGCAGGCGCTTATACCGCAGCGGACAGGATTTGGATGGAAAACGTCGGCGAGGAAGCGGGCGTCGAGTTCAAAGAGCTTTTCACGCTTTTCAACGGAGTCGTCGACGCCAATGAAGAGAAGATAGTCACAAAGGGCTATAGCGCGCAAGACCTCGAAGAGTTTTATTCCAATCTCAAGCGCAAGATGTTCCTTGCTCAAGATTACGATTTGTCAATATCAAAAATCATTAGTTCTGTCATGAGCGCTTCGGGAGACGAGCAAGAGGGGCAGACGTCTTATACTACCGTCGGAGTAGACGGGTATGACTTGCAGTACGTCTACCTTGATGCAGACGGCAACACCGTGATAAGCGACGAAAAGCCTTCTGTCGAAGATATCGGCGAGTCTGACGGCGGTCAAGACGACGCAAACTCGTCCGTGACTGGCAACGAGCAGTTGGATCAACTGTTGCAGGAATTGAAGTTTGACTTTTCCTCTTTGGCTCAATACGAGGGCGAGCGCAACATTCTCGAGATATCCGACAAACAACTTGCAGCGGTCGTCAACGACGCTTTTTCGGCGCTTGCGAGTTCTTTCGGCGAGTTGGAAGAGTTGGAGCAGTCAATCGGCAAGCCTATCAATGAAGTCTTAGCCGTAAAACAAGTCATCATATCGGGCGACGAACTCAGCGCAACCGACACGAGTATAAAATTGACGTTGGAAGTCAAGGCTAAGGAGTTGCTTTCAAATCTTTTGACGCAACAAGGCATACCTTCTATCGTAAACGTTATTTTGCCCGACAAGCTATACGCATCGGTCAGAGTATATCCTTACGACGTCACTAAGCCTTTAGAGGCGTCTATCAACAGACTTGAAGAGAGCAAAGTCAACAAGATCGTGCGTATCATCGACGTCATATTGAGAAAGACGGGCAACACTTCGTCTATAAGCGATATGCTCGTTCAAGTCAACGGCAAAGTCGTCGAGACGCTTGACAAGGCTCAACAAAAATTGCCTATTACTTTCGTGCCTACGGGCAGCGTTGATTTATATCCTATAGAATCGCTCATGGGTATGCTTGACGTTGACGTCAGCGAACAGGCGTTTTTATATATGCTCAAAGATATCAAGTTGCCTACGGGCGAGACGTTGGGATTGGTAATGCCCACGCCCGAGGAGATAAGGGCGAAGACGAGCGTATTCGTATCCGAGTTGAGCGTCAAGTATTGCCTCGACAATTCCGACGGCAAGATCAGCGAAGACAATACCATAAAAGACGTAATGGATTTTGCAAGCGGCGAAGACGCGCTCGAAGCCATTCGTCTCAAAGATATGGATTATTCGGGTATTTATTCTCAACATCTCAAGGTCAAGACTTCTTACGACGCGCTTGCGGGTATGCTGTCCGACTACGTTAAAAACGAGGGGTTGTTGGAAGATATAATAGCCGATATAGTCAAGATGAGTTATACCTCCGACAGGGAGATTCTTTCGGTAGATATCAGGGTGGATCTGTCGCAAATGTTGGGATTTGACGACGGCGGCGTTATGTCTTCGCTTATAAAACAGTTGGTGCCCGAGTATATTTACGTCAGCGCAAATATCTGCGTCAACGCCAACAAGAATGTTCCTACCGAAATCGAGATCAACAAGACGGGAGCAGAAAATTCCAAGGCGCATCTTGCGACTTTGACGGCTCTTGCCGGAAAGTTCGGAATGGACACTTCGTCATTGACATATGACGACGTATGCGGCAAGATCGACGAAGGGCTCAAGAATGGGCTTGCTCAAATGCAGGAAAAGATAGGCTGTGAGATACTCTTTACCGACGAGTGCGCTTATCTGCCCGATTTGTTTGAAGTGGTATGCGGTACGGGACTTCTCGACGAAGACGAAGAGCACAAGATCCAACCCGAGAAATTATACGATATAATGAAGCAGACTTACACTTACGAGATCGCAAGCGCCGACGTGAACAAGACGGCAGACGCAAAGGGATTTATCGGCGAGCTAGAGGGCAAGTATTATTTGCAGCAAGGCAAGATCGTCGATGACGGAGAGGGCAATTTGTTGCAAAGCGTAATGGGATTGAAAGACACTTTCGGCTCTTCGATAGACAAGTCTGCATTGGCTGAAGACGGCAGAGATATGAGCGCAATCAGCCCCAAGATGACGGCGGGCGAGTTTGCTTATCTTATGGAACTTAATATAGACGTTGACAACATGAGCGAAGCGCTCAAGTCGGCTGAAGTGTTGGGCGCAAGGATAAACGACGACGAGATAGTGCTATATCTTCAAGCAAACCTTTACGAGACGCAAGACGAGGCAGTCGAGCAGACGGACGGCGAACCTACTGACGACGAAGACGTCGACTTGAGCAAATATTCCAATTTGCTGCCGCAAAGCGCCTACGTTACGCTGATAATCGACGCTCCCAAAATGACGTCTGACAGCCAAGAGAATTCCGTCAAATTCATAATCAACGGAATGGAAGACGACGATATGTCGGATTTCTTCTCCATAGTCCGCAAACTGACGGGCAAGAGCATGACCGAGAGCGAGATCGAGACCAAAGTAGACGAGCAAGTCAAAGAATATATGAGAGGAGTCAAGGGCATTGACTACAAGTTTGCCGACGGAGCGCTGACGCTTGACAATATTTTCAGCGTAATGGCAAACAGCGACATGGTCAAAAGCGATGATCCCGACGATCACGTATTCACGCCCGAAGAGTTACGCAGACTTCTCAAGCAGCTTTACGGATACGATTACGACGCCGTGAGCGGCGGCAACTTTACGCCTTCGTCTAATTTGGATAACTTTATCGACGTAGAACTCTACGACAAGTATTTTATCAGCGACGGCTTTAAAGCCACTTTGAAAGAATGCGAAAAAGACGACACTCTGCTTGACGGTTTTGCAGGCATTGGCGGAGACAGTTTCAGCGTAGGTAATATCAGATTGAGAGACGTATTGAGAGACGACGGCTCAATAATATACGGACTTACGTCGCTCAACAATTTGACTGACAGGACGGGTAAGAGCCAAACTCAAATCGACGAAGAGATAGCTCGGAATTTCAAGCCCAAATTCTCAAGAGAAGAATTGGCGCATCTTATGCGTACTCACGTAGCTTCCGCAGGCGATATGTCCTTTATGACGGAGCAGGAAGTCGTCTTTGCCGACAACGACGAAAATATAATGACGTTGACTTTGCGAGGCAGGGATAATCTTGAGGACGAAAATGCAAAGGGACTTATGCCTGATTATTTCTACGTCAACGTGACGATAGAACTCGGATCTATTTCGGCGATAGACGGCTCTCGCAGCGATATGAACGTCTACGCAATGGATATCAATTCCGTGAGATACGTCGAAGACGAGGGCGAAAATCAAGATTTGCAATTGCTGTTGATGCTCATCGACGGGATACAAAACAACTCCAACGAGTCTCAAGAGCCTGTCGAAGAAGTTTCGCTCGACGGCATTATGCAGAATATAGAGGATAATCTCAAAGAGTTCAAAGCTCAAATCCATAACAGCGTATTTACGGTATCCTTCCTTGCCGAAGGCGGATTGATGTTCAATGAGACCGTATATCAAATTGCGCTCAACTCCGTATACGGCGCATCGGCCAACGAGAATGGCAATCAAGAGGATATGCCCGACGAAATAGATTTCCGCAACGGACTTTGCAAGGTCAACAACATGCCCGACAAGTTTGAGTATCAGCAAGGAGTATTCCTTGATTTTGCAAACGGCAACAGGGCGGAAAATTCTATCAAAGCGACGAGTGATATCAACGACAAGTACGCTCTTGCCAAGCCTTTGCAGGACGGCGTTACGGCAATACTGTCTATACTTGGCGATTACGCAAAAGATTACGCCACCAATATCGACGGCGAGAAACTTACGAGCGCAGAAAAGAGAGCCATGAGCGTAGAGCAACTTCGTCCCATCATCGACGGCGAAGAACTCTTGCTTATGCTTGAAAACAGCGTTATGTTCAGCGCAGACGGCTATGAAAACGCCGTAATGAAAGCTTTGTATATTCTTGACGACAAAATGATAATCGTCTACAACAGTCCTATCGAGATAGAGCAAGAAAACGACAAATTCGTCGAATTGCTGCCCGATACCATGTCTATCGTGGTCAGTATCGACGTCGGCGCGCTTGACATCGTCGATAGACTTTGCACTCAAATCAGCATCAACGACCTTCTTGACAGCGAAGTCAACGCAATTCAGTCCATGGTATTTACGCTCAATCAAAAAGAGGGCAAAGAAAGCAAGAGTCTTGAAGAAGCGAATAAAGAATGTTCCGCAAGCGTACGCGAGACGATGAAATCTTTGACTGACAATATGACCGTAAGATACGTTGCCGACGAGACCGTCGACGGCGTCACGGGCGGCGGAATGATGATACTTGACAGTATTTACGAAGTTTCGGCAAAGAAGATAAGCGAACTTGACAAAGAGGGCGACGAGGTATCGGCGCAAGAAGTCAAAGATATGATGGAAGCGCTCTTTGACGGACTTGATATTCAAGCTTATACTCCGCCTGACGGTTTGAGCGCCGAAGATATGAAGGTAACTTATACTAAGGACAGAGCCGACGAGCGATCTTCCAATCTATTGCTTGACGTGACGAGTTTTAGCATTCGCGGAGCTATCGGCGGTTGGAATATTGCGTCAATGATAGACACCGACAGGTTGCTCCAACCTCTCGGACTTGAAGACAGCGCGCAAGACGGAGTTGAAGTCTTGAAGTTAAAGCATACCGCGTTGATACCCAAGAAAGTCAACGGCGACGGTACTTTTGACGATATTAGAGAGAAGTTGGGTTCGTTGCTCGACAAAGAGTACTTCCTTATCACTCTCGATATGGATATGGTCGCTGCGGCAGGTATGGAGATGTCAATACTGCCCAAGAGAATGGATCTGACCTTATATATGGATCTGACAAGCGAAGAAATAGCCATTAAGTACAATGCGATGACTGACGCTCAACGCAGTATCTTGTCCCGTCTTGTCAAGACGAGCCGTCCAGAAGGAGTAGGCGGTCTGGATTTGAGCAATACCGACGCAGTCAAGTCGGAAATTATGGATATGGAGATAATCCATGAAGAGATTTACGGTTATTCCATCAGCATTACGCTTGGCGATTTGCTGCGCAGCGGCGGAACGGTCTTGCCGATAAGCAAGGCTCTTGAAGCAGTAGAAAGAGACGAGAACGTAATACTCGGCATGGGCGCAATGATCATCGATTATCAAATGCAGATTTAATGACTGATGTCATTTCGATTGCGACTAATGTCATTTCGACCGTAGTGGAGAAATCTAAATCCGCATTGCGGATAACAATTTTGGAGGTAACTAATGAAAAAGCATTATGACACTTTGGAGATAGGACATATATCTTTGGATTACAATATCGATTATCTTGACAATCAGATAATCGAAGTGGGCGGAGCAGTTATTTATTCTTCTGCGGCTGCGTACGCAGGTGGCTACAAGGTGGGAGTCGTCACAAAGCTTGCTCCCGAGGACAAGGACAGGCTGAATTGTTTTGTGATAGACAAAGAAGACGTATTCTATATCCCAAGCAAAGAATCTACGTCTATTCGCAACAAGTATCACACTGCCGACAAGGAGAGACGTACCTGTACTTGCATAGGTCAGGGAGACAGCTTTACTATCCAAGACATACCCGACGTGGACGTTGACGTATATCATTTTGCGGGACTTATTTACGGCGACTTTGACGGCGACTTGATGATAGAGCTTTCCAAGCGAGGTAAAATAGCCGTCGACGTACAAGCTCTTTTGAGACACGCCAACAGAGCGACTGGAGAGATGTATTTTGAGGATTGGGCGGACAAAAGACGAATTTTGCCGTATATAGATTACCTCAAGACGGACACTGCCGAAGCTGAGATACTCACGGGGCAGACTGACAGGGTCGTTGCCGCTCAAATGTTGCATGATTGGGGCGCAAAAGAAGTCGTCATCACAAATTCCGCCGAGGTACTTGCTTTTGACGGCAAAGAAATGTACGTTTGTCCTATCAAGGCGAGAAATCTATCGGGCAGAAGCGGACGCGGAGATACGACTTTTGCGGCGTATATCACTCAAAGACAGTCTAGCAATATGGCAGATTCGCTTTTGTGGGCTACCGCTACCGTCTCGACAAAAATGGAAGCTCCGGGACCGTACAAAGGCAAGAGATTCGATATAGAGGCGTATATTAAGGAATTTTATCCCCACGATAGCGTAAAAAAGATAAGATGAGGACTTTGCGTCATTATGTCATTGACGCTCGCACGAGACGCACCTGCTTGCTCGCTATGCCGTCGCTACGCTCCTTACGACCGAAACGCAGTTAAGTGGAGAAATCTCAATCCGCTATTACGTAATCTCGACCGCAGTGGAGAGATCTCATAAAAACAGTAATACTTAAAAGGAGAATAATATGCATTTCAATTATAATACGAGCGGGACGTGTTCTCGCGCAATAGAATTTGATATAGAAGACGGAGTCGTCCGCAACGTAAGTTTTACGGGAGGTTGCAACGGTAACCTCAAAGGGATTGGCAAATTGGTCGAGGGAATGAAAGTCGAGGACGTGGTAACAAAACTCAAGGGTATTAAGTGCGGACCTCGCTCGACGTCTTGTCCCGACCAACTCGCAAAGGCTTGCGAGAAGTATATTGGTTCGCGTTAAGTCGATTTTTTTAAAATTAAAAAATTTGCAATAATTATAATTGTAAGTATTGACAAATTGAGACACAATTATTATAATGGTAAAGTAAAGCTTAAAAGTGTGTGTGGGAGGTAAAATTGTGGCGGAACCGAGGCAGAGTTTTGAAGAGAGGATCAATGAGATAGACGAAGCGAGTATGGAGTATTACAACAGGCTTCAGACGCGCCTTCTTTCTTATAAGGGGATGAAGAGTAGATTGAGTCTTAGATGCGACAGCTACAGAGCAGGCAAAAAATTATTGGCAAAGATTACTATCGGCGGAAATTCGCTTAAGATATATCTTGCTATAGACGCCACCCAAGAAGAGATTGCTCAAAAGAAGATTCGTTTTAGAGATATGTCCAAGGCTTCCGCATATAAAGAAGTCCCCGCAATGATTCCCGTCAAATCGGAATTGTGCGTAAGAAAGTTGTGCGATATAATAGATATCATGATGTCGCAGAGAGGTTTGGAAAAAGTCTGATATATTTGACCGTTGTCGAAAAAAATCTTGGTTTTTGCAATTTTTTTTAAAAAACATATTGATTTTAATGCTCCTTATACAATATAATATATTTAAGGATACTCTCAAGTGCCGTTCTTAAGTCTTTTGGCGCGACGGTATTTGAAAGAGGGGGGAATATGGAAGAACAAACAAACGAGGTTTTGACCGCTCAACCTGTTGTCGTAGAGCAAGAGGCATCGGCAGATAAGCCGCAAGAAGTTGCAAGCTCAGACACGGCTCAGCCGCAAGAGACTTCTGCGCCCGATCAATCGGTCGCTCAGATTCAGGACTCTCAAGTTGAAGATCAGCAAGACAAGAAGAAAAAGAAGGGCAAGAAAAAAGACAAAAAGCCCGACGCCGTAGCCGACAAGCCCGAAAAGCCCAAGAGAGAGAAAAAGGTGGGCATGTATATCGTGTCGCTTTTTAGATACTTCAATATTATCACGCTGTTGCCGTTTGCATTATTGATGTACGCAATTTTCTTTTCTTCATACATAGTCGACAAAGGCGAATTGTTCAAATCCAACTTTATTTGGATTTGCGTGATACTCGGCATTGCCGCCGTAATAATGTTGGCGTGGTTTATCGTCACGTTTAAGAAGAGGAGAGTATGCTCCTTTGACGCATTCTTGTTGCTGGCGCTGATGATATGCGCAAGTATGATAGCGCAGTGTATTATTTTTAAGAATTTTGCTTCCTTCGACGGCATATCCATTGCAACGCTTGCCGCAACGGTTATGGTATTCGTACTGTTTACCGTACGTTTGTTAATGTTCAGTCCAAGCGTACAGCGCAATCATAATGACAAGTCGTATAATGCAAGCAACAAGCTTTCCATGTATTTCAAGGTTATATTCACCAAATACGCATTCTTTATCGCAATGCTTTGTGTGATCGGAGCTTTGCTGATACTCATAATCACGCAGTCCAATATCTTTGAAGATTTTGAATTCGTGGCGACCAAGACGGAACAGCTCGTGACCACGGTATTCGCCGCATTGGCTGCAATCTTGATGATCGTCGGCATATTCATAAGGATAGTCAGAGGCAGAGCCAACGTCATCGACTGTATGCCATATATGATGTTCTTGGTCACGGTAGGCGGTTTGATCTACTACGTTATGAGACAGACCTATATGATATTGTATATTGCGATAGGTTGCGCAGTTGTTGGCGTCGTATGGCTTTTGCTTTGCCAATATACTTTGCTTGTATCCAATTACAAAAAAGCAGAGCAGACGGAAGGCGTTGCAGACGCAGGCGGAATTACACCGCCTCCGGAAGAGCCTATTGCCGAAACTCAAACTACAGCCGATACAGTCGCATCAAGCCAGCCTCAGCCTGCGGTAGAATCGCAGCCTGCAACCGGGACTGCTCAAGCGGCAGATACGACCACGGCTGCGGACGCTACTCCCACAGCAGACGTATCGTCAGAGGCTAATACAATACAATGACAAGATTTAAGACGCCCCAAAAGGGCGTCTTAACGTATTTAATCAAAAAATAGCAGTTTTTATATAAGAGGTTATTTGTATGATTGAGTTAAAAGATGTTACAAAGATTTATAATAAAGATAAAGAAGACGAAGTCAAAGCGCTCAAAGATGTCAACATTACGTTTGAGGACAGCGGGCTTTATTTTATTACAGGCAAGTCGGGAAGCGGAAAATCGACGATGTTGAATATTTTGGGCGGATTAGATAGCGTATCCGACGGACAAGTAATCGTAGATGGCGAATGTCTCGACACGCTATCGTGCAATCACCTTGACGAATATCGTAAGAATAAAGTGGGTTTTATCTTTCAGAATTTTAATCTTATTGAAGAACTTTCAGTAGGAGAAAACATTGCCTTGGCATTAGACTTAAAAGGCGAAAAGACTGATATAGAGAAGATACAACAAGCATTAAAGGCAGTTGACCTTGATGGGTATGAAAAACGAAAAGCATCCAAATTGTCGGGCGGACAAAAGCAAAGAGTGGCTATGGCAAGGGCTTTGGTAAAGTCTCCCGATATAATTTTGGCAGACGAGCCAACCGGAAATCTTGACAGCGCGACAAGCCAAACTATTTTTGAATTGTTAAAAGAATTATCCAAAGAAAGACTTGTGATAGTAGTATCTCACGACGGCGAGTCGGTAAAGAAATATGCTGATACAATAATTGAATGTGTCGATGGGGAAGCAACGCTTAACGAAAATAATAAGCAAGATAAAGAGCCTATATTAAAAATAAAATCTAGCGTAGTGCCTTCAAAGGGGATGAGCGCGCGTAATATAGCAAAACTCGGTTTAGGTTTTGCGTTGAGGCACAAAGCGCGTATGATAGCAACGATGATTTTGGTTGTATTAGCGCTGTCGTTTATTTCAGTTGCCGTAACTATGGCGCAAAGCAACAATGTTGCTGTTGAATATAGTAATCTAGTTGCAAAAGGGGAAAAGATAGTTCACCTTGGGTCAAAATTGTCACCCGATTCTAATTTGCATAACGTCAGCGGTATGATATCCAACGAGAGCGCGAAAAAGATATGTGATGAATTGCCTGACTTTAAGTTCAACAAAATTTATTGTGACACAAGTTTTAACGGAATAAATTATTTTCCCGACTATAGAGAGGACGATGATTTTCATACTAAAAGAGTATATGGGGTAACTGCTTTGACTGATGACGATTTGACAAGATTGGGTTTGAAAATGATTGTCGGACGTTTGCCAAAAGAAAAGTATGAAGTTGCGTTGCCAGCATACATATGTGATACTTATATTGAATACGGACTTTATAATTGGGAGAAGGATAAGGAAGAGCCAATAGGATCATATAACTCAATTATCGGCAAATCGTATGGGCAATATTACAAAATAGTCGGAGTCATAGATACGGGTTTTGATACTTCACAATACTTGCCTTTAAAGCACGTGCCGGAGTCAATGACTCAAAACGAATATACTTTTTATAGCAATTTGCAACTAGAGTTACATGATGCTATAAGTCATTCCATTCACAATTGCATTTTTGTTTCGCAATATTATATCGATTGTCGTTATGCATTGCCTACAGCGGCCGTAATAAGTGGCTCTATAGCGGGCGAGGGTAATTATTATATAGCTCACGTAACGGCTAGCTCTTTCAGTGAATTATATATGCAAGAAGACTACCGAATAACAAAAGTAAAAGATTTTACCACGCTTGCCGATGATGAAATTATTTTTAATAAATCAAGAGTATATATGATTTATTATAATTGCTATAACAAAACTCCATATGATGATGAGGATTTGATAAATTTTTGTGTAAACAACAAGATAATGTTGAAATTTAGAGAAGATGAAGATCCAAAAGAATTTAAAATAGTCGGTATAATTGACGATGGAGGAGGCCCTTATCCGTATTCCGCGCCACATTTAATAATGTCTGAGTCATTTTTAAGTCAGTACGACTACAAAGACGATATAATATGGGCGTTGTATACGCCATTAAGCGGAGATAAAAACAAAGATAAGAAGTTGGTTGCTTTTTCGCAAAGTTACGATAATGACGAGAATTTTTATTTCCCGATATTCTGGTCTGTAATGAATGAGTTAGAAATCGGTTATGAGTTTGTAAATATAATAAAGTATTTCGGAGTAGGTACAGGCGTAGTATTTTTGATTTTTACTATCCTAATGATAATCAATTATATAGGCGCAACCATAAGTTCGTCCCAAAAGCAAATTGGTGTATTAAAAGCATTGGGCGCGGGAAATAAAGAGTTGATAAGCATATTCTCGGTTGAGGCAATAATTATCGGACTGATAGGTTTTGTACTTGCAATAGTTTTGTCTATTGGGTGGATATCTTTATGTAATTATCTTATGGCTTGGGCTAATAACATTGCTATGGGAATGGAAGTCAACTGGTTGTCTGCATTAGCAGTATTCGGCGTGGCTGCTATCACTTGCGCGCTGGGCAGTATGTTGCCAATCAAACGCCTTTTGAAGAAAAAGCCGATAGATATTATAAACAATTGATACAACTTATATTATTATATCAATGACTTTTCGTCAAAATCTGGGATAAAGTCTTCGTTTGCGCTGTCAAGGCTTTGAACAAAGGTATTGTCAAGACCTAATTTCAAGGCGTATTGCGTAGCTATCTTATATTCCAAAGGTTTGAGCTTTCTATTTATTTCGGGGTATTTATATGCGTCACCCACGGGTACGTACTGTCCCATAAGAGAGACGTAGCTATCCTTAGGCATATTGGTTGCTATCCAATCAAGCGCGATCTTTGTATTGTCGATTGCATTGGGCAATACAAGGTGGCGTATTATCATGCCTTTTTTCATCAAGCCGTCTTCGACGATGTCTATCGGTTGAAGTTGGCGCATTTTAAGCAGAGCGGCGGTACATACTTCAAAATAATCTTTGCAGTTGCTGTATTTTGTCGCAAGGGCATTGTTACCGTACTTGAAGTCGGGTATAAAGATATCGACGACGTCTTTTAGTTTTTCCAAAGTTTCAAGACTTTCATAGCCTCCGCAATTATATACGACAGGTATTTTCGGCTTATAGATTTTGCAAGCCTCGACTATATCGTCTGCAAAGTGAGTAGGCGTGACCAAATTGATATTGTGCGCCTTTAGGTCTTCGAGTTTTTTAAATATATCCGCAAGGCTGCTTGGCGTCATATCCTTGCCCTTGCCGCGAGAAACTTCAAAGTTTTGACAGTACACGCACTTGAGATTGCAACCGCTGAAAAACACCGTTCCGCTTCCGTTGGTTCCCGAGATTATAGGCTCTTCCCATTTATGCAAAGCCGCTCTAGCGATCTTTAGCGATCCTTGATTGCAATATCCGCGTGTTTTACTTCTGTCAACGGAGCATTTTCTCGGACAGAGTCGGCATAAGTTTTCCATACCACAAGTTTAACTTATTGCGGTATCTATGTCAAGAATGTTAATACGGTTTGCCGTTGCCGTCAGCCTCGTCCTTGAGCGCCATCTTCATATTTGCTTCGTCTATCGAGCGCATTTTTACTCTTTGATTTGATTTTTGTTGTTTACTTTTTTTTGTAGATTGTTTTTTCATAATTCCCTCCAAAGAAATTATGACTAATTTATTCGTACTTAAACTTGCCGTTTGACATTGTCATAATTATGCTTTAAAATATTTAAGTATAAAGGAGTATTATGCAAGTAGGCGAAATTTTGACAGTGGATATCAATTCGGTGGGAATGGACGGCGAAGGCGTTGCAAAAGTAGACGGCGTCGTTTTGTTTGTCCCGGGTACGTTGGTAGGCGAGACTGCCAAGGTGCAGATTACTCAAGTCAAGAAGTCTTTTTGTTTTGCAAAGGTCGTCAAGATACTCGTCGCAAGCGGCGACAGAGTAGACCCTCCGTGCAAGATATGCTTTAAGTGCGGCGGTTGCGAGACGTTGCATATAGATTATGCAAGGCAGTTGGAGATCAAGCGGCTTCACGTCAAAAACTGTTTGGAAAGAGAATGTAAGCGAGAATTTGCAATCGACAATACGGTTGCAAGTCCAAGGCAGATAGGCTACCGCAACAAGATTCAAGTTCCTATATCTTATCAAGACGACAAGTTAGTCGGCGGATATTTTGCTCCCAATTCTCACAAAGTCGTACCGTTTTGCAGGCAGGGAGAGGGCGGAAGTTGTCTTCTCAACAGCGAGGGTATGCAGGCTATATTGGACGCGTTTTTAGATTATATGAAAGAAGAGGGGCTGACGGCTTACGACGAGATAAATCACAAAGGACTTGTCAGACATCTTGTTATACGCAAAGTCGACGGCAAATACGCAATTTGCGCCGTATTCAACGGCAATAGCTTGCCGAGAAGCGACCGTCTTATATCCATGCTCAGCAAGCTTGGCATAGAGTTTTCTCTCTATATTTCTCCCAATACTCGCCGCACCAACGTCATTATGGGCGAAAAGGTAATTACTCTTTACGGAGACGAGGCTTTGCAAGGCGAAGCGTTGGGCGTAAAATACTTCGTGTCGCCTCAATCCTTTATGCAAATCAACGACGACGTAAGGGATATGATATATTCCAAAGTAGGCGAGAGAATAAAGGACAGCGGTATTCCCAACGTAATTGACGCTTACAGCGGCATAGGAATTATGAGCAATTTATTTGCAAAGTACGCAGACAAGGTCTACGCTATAGAAATAGTGCCGCAGGCAATTGCCAACTCCAAGGTTTTGGCAAAACTCAACGGCAACGGCGACAAGATAATCAATATTTGCGGAGATTGCGCTCAAGAACTTCCCAAGGTCGTATCGCGTCTCGACAAGTCTATCGTCGTGCTTGACCCGCCTCGCAAAGGTTGCGACGGAGCAGTCTTAAAAGCGCTTTTATCGGCTTTGCCCGATAAGATTATTTACGTATCCTGCAATCCTGCGACCTTGGCAAGAGACGTCAAAGTCCTTCTTGAAAGTTACGAACCTACGTCGATTACGCCTTACGATATGTTCCCAAATACAAAGCATATCGAAACTCTGATTTGTCTTAAACGAAAACAGCCTAAATAACGGCTTTTCGGGGCAAAATAGGGGACTAAACCTGAAAAGCACTTACAAACCAAAACGGAGAGTAGGCGCTTATTATTTATGCCTTGACATGGTAAGACAAATTATAGCTTTAACATCTGCAAAAGACTACACAAAACATCGGTTTGCGGAAACATAGCGGATAAACTAATACAAAGTTTAGTGTGGATCGAAATATTTTATCTAATATACTCTTGCAACCGCTTTAAGAATATTTCCGCACATTTCGGAAATACTTGATATTTCTTCCACGCTATGTCGAGATGAGATATAAGTTCGGGATAAAGCGGACGAAAACATAAATTGCCGTTACCGCTCGTATTTATCAATTTATCCAAACTAACAGCATAGCCAAGACCTTGCTCTACAAGTAAAGACGCATTATAAAGAAGATTATATGTCGCCACTACATTAAGTTCGTCAAAGCTCTTGCGAAACCAATCCGTTACAATATTTTTTCCGAGAGATTGTTCAGAACGGATAATAGGTTTATCCCATAAATCTTCGGGAGTTATGAATTCCTTTTCTGCAAGCGGACTGTCTTTTCGCATAAGAATGCCCCAAGTATCATAAAGCGGTAATCGGATATAATCGTATTTGCTTACGTCGAACGGCTCGATAAAAATGCCGAAGTCAATAAGCCCTTTATCCAGTCGTTCCGACACCGTACCGCTGTCGCCGCTGAACAAATGAAATTTTACGTTTGGATAATCGCTTTGAACCGAACGCGCCGCTTTTGCGATAAGCCCCATAACGTAGCTTTCGCCGCCGCCGATATAAATATCGCCGCTTATGTCCGCAATCGGTGTGTGCAGTTCGACTTCCGTTTGATTATATAATTCTATGATTTCTTCCGCACGTTTACGAAGCAGTTGACCGACTTCGGTAAGCGTGATTTTTTTAGTTCCGCGAATAAATAGTTGCTGTCCTATTTCCTTTTCGAGATTTTGCATTTGCCGTGACAAATTCGGTTGAGTAGTCAAAAGTGCTTCCGCCGCTTTTGAAATGCTTTGTTCTCGCGTAACAGCCAAAAAATATTTGAGTTCTCTGAGTTCCATTTTGCCACCGTCCTGTAAAATAATTTTATCACGTAACGATATGCGTGTCAATTATGCCTTTGCCATAAAATATAAGTATTTGACATGAATACTTA
>CAMWVR010000038.1 GCA_947177795.1 uncultured Clostridia bacterium
ACCCCTACCCCGCCATACCCCCCCTCGTCCGGCCCGGGGGGCTCGGCCATGTGAAAAAGCCACAGGTAAGTAATATATATTTAGCCGACGTTTTAAAATCGTCGGGTATTTAGCAAGCAGAGGAGATCGTATGAGCGTAACCGCAGAGGATTTGGAAGTAGCTATTGATCTTGGCAGCGACACTGTCAAGGTTGCGTATGCTTTCGGGGCGAAAAATAGCGTCGAGTACGGCAAACTTGCTCCCTGCGACGTTACGGGCAGTGTGATTGTGCCTGCGATAGCGTATTATGACGAAGACTCGGCTGGTTGGCTCTTTGGCGAAGACGTATATAAAAACGTCGATAAGTCCTTCGTCACCGTCGTCAAGATAAAGTCATTGTTGTCCTTGTTGCTAAGACGCAGCGATAAAAGAGTGACGGCGAGCAACAGAAAATTTTATTACGAGAAGAATGCCTTTCCCAAGTTTTATTTTCCCAACAGGAAAAAACTTGCCGAGGATTTTGCGCTTGCCAAAGATCTTGACATGACTTTTGCGGGCAACAAAACTCCGCAAGAGGTGTGCGAAGAGTTCTTCAGGTATCTCATAGACGAGACGGTTTTGCCTGCGATCAAGAGACTGCAAAAGCAAAAGGGAATACGATTTGAAAATATTCGTTATTCGCTGGTATATCCTACCAAGGCGGGCAAAGAATACGTCGAAGAGCTTGAGCGTCTCGTATCGGCTGCGTGCAACTGCAAAATGAAAAGAGTCTTGTCTTCGACAAAGGCGTTGGGACTTTTTGCGTATCACAGAGGGGTGCTTAAAAAAGGCGAATCCATAGTTATTTTCGATATGGGCGAAGAAGACATATCCGCTGCAAAATTCACGCTCAACAGTTCGGGCGTAATTATCATTGACGGTGTGGACGGACACAACGAGCCTGTGGAGATAGGCGGAAACGATTTTGACTACGCATTGAGAGATTACGTCGAGAGCCTTATTTCGGGCAGAGAGACGGTGGGTGCTCCGCCCGTCGGCGAAGACGGGTATTTTGCGGAAAAGGGATTGCATTCGACGCAGTTTTTGACGCTCAACGAGATAAAGAAGACCAAGATAGCATTGTCGCTCGACGACGATATATACAATCTCGTCTTTAAGTACGGCGTGCCTATGTCGATACAGCGAGACGTGTTGGTGCAGACGGGCGTCACGAGAGACGAGTTTTTGGAGTGTACGGGCATGAGCAAAAGCGTCGGCGTGGCGCATAAAATTTCCGATTACATAGTGAGCGAACTCAAGAGAACTCTCAACAGCGACGTCAAGAAGATCATGCTGTCGGGCGGAGTTACGGAGACGTACGGCTTGATAGAGTATCTTGAAAATGAATTGCAAAAGGCAAAGCTATCTGTCGAGATAGTCACTTTTGACGACTATCGCAGTGACGACGATACTTTTACGATACTTTCCAATGAGGACTCGACTTTTGCCCCTGCGGTAGGCGGAGCTATAGTTGCGCTTATGGGATATCAACTCAAGACGGCGGTTGCGCTATCTTACGGCACCTGGCTGTATAACAAAAATATCAACAAAAAGATACTCGACGTCTTTTTGGAGAAAGGAAGAGTCATTCCGCAAAAGGGCGGAGAATATTCTTGTTCGACTTACGTCAACTATAGAGACGCTTGGTCTGATAGGGTAAAGAACGAGGAGATTTTCTCTACCACGCTGGGCAAAAAGGGCGACGTAATCGGCGATGCGGGAAGCGAGACGAGAAGACGGAGAGAAAGGGATATTGATCTCAAGGTCGTCTCGGGCGGACAGAATAAGGGCGAGATACTCTTTTACTGCAAAGACAGAGGCGCGCTAAAGCGAGTGGAGATACAAGGGCTTTTATATTTCCAAGAAGGAGTCAAGATAGACGCAGACGGCAGAGCAACGCCGTTTATACGCAACGACTTGGCGAAGAACGGCAGATTTAATGAAATATCGGTCAGACCGTACGGCGGATTCGGATATGCCAAAAAGGTCTATTATGAGAATATCGTTTTGAAATTCAGCGGAGTCGACGACTTTGAAGTCGAAGGATCCGATTGAGAGCGGAGGGCAGAATGGGAAAGAAATTTACGTTGAGATGCGGAGACGGCGCATTTGATAAGGACGTACAACGCTCCAAGATTGCGGGCGATGTAAGACCTTTTGACGCAAAAATGGCGGCTTTGACAAAGTGCGCAGAAGAACTCGACAGATACGACGACTTTGCCGAACTCAAAATCAAGTCCGACGTATATAAGAATCAGGGCGGAAAATACGGTATCATACCGCTTGCGGACAAGGGCGGTCAGACTATCTTGAAAGGACAGCAGTCAGCCGTCACGATCTTTCTCAAAGAGTTGAGAGGATTCGGACTTTTGGCGGACGTCGTGGGCAGCGGCAAGACCTTTGAGGCTTGCGCAATACTCAGCGAACTTGCAGTGAGAGGCAAGATGCAGTCTTTGCTTCTCGTCGTGCCGTCGCAGGTATACGACAGCTGGATCAATGTGCTTGAGAATCTTTTCGGACTTGGAGAAGGAGTGCTTTTGCAGGTAAAAGACCCGGAGTTCGGAGAGTGCGACGAGGTGCTCGACGGATACGTAAGACGTCCCAAACGACCCGTCATCGTCAAGACGGAAGATTTCGTCAAATGGAATGAAAATCAAATAAAGGATGCGCTTTTCGACGTCGTAGTCGTGGACGAAGCGCACCACTTGTGCACGGAAGAGGGCGAATACGCAAAGGCTATGAAATTGCTGTCGTTGCTTATGGTGACGAAGAAGAGAGCCAATTCCACTTATTGCGTGCTTCTTTCGGCGACGCCGCACTCGGGTAACCTCGACAAGATGTTCCGTCTTTGGTACTTCATTAGGTGCAAGGGCGGCAATCCCGACGATTTTGACGTCAAGGACGACAAGGACCGTACGCTCGACTATAAAAAGGAAAAAGAATATTACAGGCTCAACGTATGTCGAGGAGCAAACACCGTGTCGGAATTTATCACTGCGGTCAAGCAGTTTGAGATAGACAACAACTATGCGGCTCCGTTTAAGGCGTTTTTGAGAAGCAAAAGAGAGCTTGACAAATGGGATAGTTATTCTCAAGGCGAAAAGCAGGTCTTGAGAGAAGAGTTTTTGAACAAAGACGGCAACGAAGAAATTCGCCAAGAAGTGCTTAAAAGAGTCGCGGGAGCTTATCACAACGGCGTGTTGAGGACGATAATGATTCGTCAGCCCAACGAGTTGAGCAAATCGAGATTCGTTTACAACAACTATTTTTATCCGATAGGACCGTCTAAAAGAATACTCGAGACGCAGGGCGTCGACGGCAAACCTATCAAGGTGGACTTAAAGGAGTTGAATACTTCGCAGGCAATCGACGTTGGCGGCGAGAAATATTCGCTCAAGGGATACGCCGAAGAATATTGCAGAAACAGAGAGCCTCAAGAGGTCTACGCAGAATTGATTATATCCAAGATACTCGGCAAGTTGGGATCTTTCGGCGATCCGAATATCTTTGATAAAAAGGACAGCCAAAAGTATTATTGGGAGCAATTCGAACGCAAAATCGTCTCGGAGAGCAACGACAGATTTTTGTTGATGCCGTCGACGGGCGATAGCTTTGAATACAAACTCAGACAGGCAAAGAAGATACTCGAAGAGCACGGCGACGAGAGGGCGTTGATGTTCTTTGATTACGATCTGCCAAAGACAAGCAAAGGTTACCGTCAGTGGAATAAGGTCATCGAAGCGTTGAGCGCCGACGAAAAGTTCAAGGACAGAATCATAGTCGGCACGGCGGAGAATAAGGATAAGAACGTCAAGAAATTTTTGCAAAAGAGCGACGCTATTTTGATCGTCACTGATTCGGCGTTTACGGAGGGCGTCAACTTGCAGGACAGCCGATTGATAATCAACTTCCAAGTCACTCCCGATCCGCTTGCGATGGATCAGAGAATAGGTCGTGTGTTCCGTCTTGGACAGTCGAGCGACGTCAAGATATATTCTCTTGCAGATATGAACAAACTCGAGGGCTTTGCTTTGGCGTATTTCAACAGTATAGGCTTGCTTACCAGCAACAGCGGAGATGCAACTATCATTGCGGGAAGTAACAACGAGAGAATGGTTGCGTTGCGTTGTCCTGCGTGCGGAAAAGTTGCGCTGTACTCAAAGGGCGATTACGAGCTTGCCAAGAAAAAGGGCGAGTTGTATTGTATCAACGATCCCAAGATATGCTGTCTCGACGACCCGAGCGGCACGCTTATGGAAGAAATCAACGTATATGAATTCAAGTGTTCGGGCTGTTCGACGACACTGTCTCGCAGCGTGGGCGAGGGCGGATATCAATGTATCTCCAAAAACAATGACGACAGAGGCACGATGTGCAACAGCGGCGCGTCGGGAGATAGAGAATATTATTGTTCTAAGATATGCGCAATGAGGCATTGCTCGCGATTCAAGGGCGAGTTCAAAGACAAGTGTAGGGTGCTTCAGGCGTACGAGCAGAATCCCAACGTGGCGACGTCGGATTTGCAGATAATATGCGCCAAATGTTCAAACAAAGCCGAGTGCCCTCCAAGGTGCAGATTCGGAGTGGGCAGAATAAGTATAGAGGCTTGCGCAACTTGCCGAAACGCAGAGTGTCATCCAAAGCCTTATATCATTACTTTTGACGACAAGTGGTCGGCGAAATGTCCTATATGCGCGCAGAGGGGCGAAAAGGGTACGCTGTATCCCGTGGTTGCAAGGACTTTTGCCGCATATATGAAAGCGTCGTGGGATTTCAAGCACGACGGCGGAGAATCATTCTGCAACAACTTGATGAAAGAAGCCAGCAAGGTTGCCGACATAAAAGCTATTTTGTCGATGGACGGCATGTCGGAGCGGAGGTAATATGGCAAAGATACATATTGGAAACGAATATTGCAAGACCTTTGACAGCATAGTCAAGCTATACGAAGAGGGTTGCGTCCAAGACGGCGTCATCACAAGAATCGACGGCGACAGAATCGTCACGCCGTCGCACGAGTTTGTTCTTTCAAGGGGCAGAGCAAGCAAAGCCGGCGTTGAGAAAGCCGCTTTGATAAACGAAAACGGAGCTACTTGGTTTGGCGCATTCAGAGGCGAGAAGATCAAGAATGACACGGCTGAATGGCTTATGTTCGTCGAGACGATAAAAGAGCATTATCATCGCAATTATTCCGTGCTCGAATTCCGTCCCAAGATCAAAAAACTCTCCAAAGAGTACGTCAATCATCAAATCAAACTCATCGCCAACACGCTTGGATGTTTTTATGAGGGCTACGCTTTTGAAATAAAGAGAGCCGATGAAAAAGACGCGTTGGAAGACGTATACGGAGCTTCGTTCAGAATGGAGATCACGGACGGCACGGGCGAAGCAGTACCCGTACTCGGCAAAATATATTTCCGAAAAAAAGGGTCTTTGTTTATACCATTCGTCAAGGAAGAAGCCGAGTTGATAGACGAGCATATAACTAAGAACTTCGACGGTGAAGAAGAGAGCGAAAGCTTTTTGAAAAACAGCGCCGAGCTCACGGATACTGTGGTCAACGAACTTGACAGACTCGTCAATTCAAAGAATAACGACATATCTTCAAATCTCGTGTTTACCGATCCGACGGATCGAAACGCAGTAGAACTTATGGTGGAGAAAGGACCCAACGAAAACGTCGAGCTGACTTGCTTGAGTCTGTCGCTTCTCAATATCTTCCACTTCAAGTGGAGAAGCGATATTTACGATATCTTGCTTGAGGGCAGAGTCGTACTCAAAGCCAACGTGGGTATCGGCGGCAGAATTACGATAACCTGTAATTCTTGCTCGGAGAAGACTGCGCTGATAGAGGCGAGCAAGATTACTTTGAATATCAACGGCGTTCAAAAGAGCGTGACTATAGATGCAGAGCGAGAAGACCTCAACTTGAAAGCTTCGGCTATCGAGACGGCAAAAGAGCGTCTTTTCTCCAAGCATCTCAAGAGGATCAGTTGCAACGAGAATGCTCGTCTTGCGGGCGTTTGCACCAAGTACGTATGCCAAAACGACACTACTATGATAGGCTCGCAGGAAGGCTTGGTATGCAAGTGTAAGAACTGTCCGCATCCCGAAGTCGTCTTCAAGTGCGACGACGGCGCAGTGAGATATACCAAAGACTTGGTATTCGTCAGAGACGCAATGACTCTCATGCCAAAAGAGCAGACCGTGCAGTGTGATTGCTGCGGCAGGACATTTACAAAAGACAGCGACAAGAACGGGTATATCTGCGACTTTTGCAAGGTTGCCGACATGGGAATCGACACTCTTGACGACACGGAATTTATGAGAGGCAAAAACCTATATCGCAAGTATAGAGGCATGTTGCCGCTCACGGCGAGACTCAAGGGCGCAAAAGTCAAAAAATACTGTCAAGAAGACGAAGACTGCATAATGTTTGTGATAGATAAAGAAGTGTATATCTTCAACAAGGATTGTCAGAGCGACGGCGGATTTCTTAAGACGCCCGAGCGTAAGATGGGAGGCGACGAATGAGAAATATGAATTTTTCGGGCAATGAAAATATAGATTACTCTCAATCCACCAAAAAGACCTTTGGCAGCAGAAAGGTATTCGTGCTCATTATGGCGATATTGGCGGCTGTCAGCGATTTTGCGCTTTTGGTCGTGTTTGCGATATCGGGTCACGGCGGATTGGCAATACCTATAATATTGTTGATACTAGACGGGTTGTTTATCGCAGGCGTATGTCTTATCAACTTCAGATTTAAGTACTCCGTAATTATATGGGCGATATATATTGCGCTCTCGGTATTCGTCACGGCGTTTTTGGCGACGCTTGAGGTCGGCGCAACGTACATGACTGATACGGCAAAGAGTCTCAACGTATTTGCGCATATTGCGCTTTACGCCGTCACGTTGTTGGCGTGCGTATATCCGCTCTTCAAGAGCAACGTCAAGATCAAAGCCGTCATGGTTACGACCGTGGCGATAGCTGTGGTTTTGGTAGGCGCATTTGCGGTGTATTTTTCCGCCAACGGTTATTTCGGTCAAGGCTTCTTGGGCGAGTACAGAGTCGTGGGCTATACTCTCGACGAGACGAGCGACACCTATATCGCCACGGATATAAAGGGCGGCAGATCCGACAAAGTCGTCATTCCCGAGCAGTTCAACGGCAAAAAGGTGTCGGGCGTCAATTGCTTGATATTTACCTATACGTCGATAAAAAGCGTGGAGATACAGAGCAAAGAAGCGATAAGTTTTGTCGACAGTCAACATCTTGAGAGTATCAATCGGGATATGAAGATAGGCGTTGACAAAAAATACATAGACGCTTACAGGGAAGTATTATTAAAACCCGATTATTTCCCTGAAGATCAGGGTATGCGTTTGCTTGCCAATTGCTTCTATCCCGTCAATCTTGAAGAGAATGAGAGATTCGTCACTTTTGCGTATAGCAAGTATCCGTACGCATACGATTCTCATCCTTACAACGGCGATATAATGCCCACGTGGATAGGCAAAGCAGGACAGGAATTCAAGCTTGATTATTCCGACAAAGCCGCTTATATGAGACACGCCAAAGCAAAAGATCCCGCCGATTTGGTATGGTGTTACGACAACAACAACGCAAAGATATTGACGGGCGACGCCGTTGATCTCGTAGGGGAAAGAATAGATTCCGACAGATATAGAGTCGAGATTGATTTTGCCAACGTCTATAGAGTGCAGATTGACGAAGATAACGACACTGTTTACGAGCCTGCGGCATCTTTCAAGACGACGGTAGTTGACGGCGACGTCTACGATTATCTATATTTTACCGTAGACAATGCGTATTCTACGCTTGAATTGCTAAGTTATGATCTTATCGAAGACAGAAACAACGGTTTTGAATTGAGCTGGGAATACAATATAAATTCCAATATAAGCTATCCCGAAAACCGTAATTGGTATCATTTGGGCGACTTGAGCGAAGAGCTTAGACAACTCGAAAAAAACTATCCTAGCAATTCTACGAGAATAAAGTTGAGACCCGTGTGGACGATGAAAGACCCCACCGAATTGCAGATTAATTGCGATAAAAGCAATTATGTCTACGGCGACGACGTGGTTATGACGTTCAGCGGCAAGGCTCCCAACGACGATTGCGTGATGCATTTGGAGTGGGATTATTCCGGCAACGGTAATTTTGAAAGCAATACGACCGATACATACGTTATCAACAACGCTCTTCCGCAGTACGGCACTTTCGGAGTTTACGTGAAAGTGACTTCCGCAAAATCTTCGTTGACTTCCGAGGGATACGTCACGAGAAATCTGCGAGTGGAGAAGAGACCTTTGCGTTTTACCTGGGAAGAGCCCTCTGATATGGTCTATGACGAGCAAGCAAAGATAATGCGTTGTTTCGTCGTGGAAGGCGATTTAATCAACGGCGACGTATTGGAGAACAACGTAGACGAATTTGATTTTATCAATATCAATGCGGGAAAATATACGGCGTTAATATCGTTGCGGGGAAGCATCGACGAGAAGTATAGAATAGCTACGGGCGGTTCTCATGCTTATACTATATTGCCTCGTCCTGTGCAGACGCAATGGACGTGCGAAGACTTCACTTACGACGGCTATGAGCACAACGCTCGGGCGACGGCGCAGGATATGCACGGCAATGATTTGCCTATCATTCTTTCGAGTGCGGAAGTCAACGCAGGTAAGCATAAAGCCCAAGCGACGTCGGGCAACGGCAACTATACGTTGATTGACGATACCTACGAGTTTGAAATCAAACAAAAGAGCGTCACGGTAAGCTGGAGCAATTCGCCGCTCACTTATTCGGGCGTGGCTCAGCATCCAAACGTATCTTACGTCATCGGACTCGTGGGATATGACAACATCGACAGTCAATTAATCTACTCGGGTTATACTTACAATATCGACGCCGGCGAAGGCTACACCGTCAAGGTGGAGTTGCCTGCGACGAGCAACTATAAGTTTGACAGCGAGCAGACTACGTCGTATAATATAGGCAAGAGAAATCTTCAAGTCAGGGTAATAGCGTACGATAAGACGTACGACGGCAAAGTCAACAGCTTTGACATTGACGTCAGCGGACTTGCGAGCGTGCACACCAAGAGCAGTCTCGGGATGCCTTCGTATAGCGGCGACGGAGCCAATGCGGTCAACGTAGGTAAATATTCCGTTACGGTATCGTTGCCTAACAACAGCGTGACGAAGAACTATAATATCGCGTACTATGGGACGAGTTTCAGTATCAATAAAGCCATGGTATTCGTGGCTTGGACGGGAACCGTCGTCAAAGACGGCGTAGTGACGCCTCCCGAAGCGTATGTCAGCGGCGTAAATCCCGACGAAGTCGTCATGGGCAGTTACGTCTACAGAGACAGCAACGGCAGAGTGATAGGGTCGATACCTTATGAAAACGGAACTTATTCCGTCGAGATCAACCCTAAGAGCGATAACTATAATTTTGCCAACACCCGTATCAACTTTACGGTCAAGATTGACAACGAGCAAAACAGGGAGGTGGCGTAATGAAGTGCAACAAGTGTAATCGCAGCATCGAACGACCTTTAGAACTTTACAACGGCAGATGGTGTTGTCCAAGTTGCAAAAAGGACATCTTCCCCGACGTGGACACGGAATTTGCAATCACCGCCCACAACAGAGAACTTTTCGTAAGGTCCGAAGAGTATTATTTCAAGTGGCTTACGTCGACGAAAGAGAGCAAGACCGTCAGATTCAAGTATCTCGACAAGGCGGTCAGCCTGTGCTACGAATCGGCGTTTGAATATCATCCGTCGGCGCTCATGAGATTGGGATATTATTACGACAGAGGTTACGCAGACTTCAGTTCTGCGGGCGCAGAGCGTTGGAGAGCGGCTTACTTCTATTACAAAGCAGTGCTTTTCAACTCTCACAGAGGAGTGGTCACTCAAGAGGGCGAAGAGCGATACGTCGACGAGCTCGCTCAAATCAAGTTGCAGTGCGGCAAATATATGCTTGACTTGCTTAAGCAGGCGCCTGCGGAAGTGACCAAAAAAATAGCTTTCGACGGATATGAGAGCCTTGACAAGCTCAAGAGCGAGGTTGCGCAGAAGATAACCGATCTCGGCGGAACCGTATCGGATTACGACGAGCATATCGAGTCTGAAGAGCAAGATATGTCGGCAATGGCGTATGCGGCGCTCAGAGCTTGCGCCGACGAAGAAAGAGCTCCCGTATTTGCTATATTCAAGTTGAGCAAATACGAAGCCGAGAAGTTGATTTTGGGCTCGTCAGACAGTTCTTTCTCGATAGTAGAACGCATTGGCAGAGACTTGAGACTCAAGATTGCAGAGGCGTACGACGACAAGGAGATCGACGGCAAGTTCGCCGATTTCAAAAGCTCCAATGCCCTCGTCAATTACGTGCAGAATAAATGCCCCGACAAGGGAATATATCTGTGTTTCTTCAATTGGCTCGGAGGACATAAATATCTTAAGAGAAAAAAAGATAGAAACGTCGTTTGCCAAGGCTTGGAAGACTCTTCGTGCGCCGGTATAAAGTTGCTTATCAGAGCAGGCAAATACAACTCTTGCGTATTCTATGACGACGACTTTTTTAAGTACGACGAAGGGCGTAAGGGCTTGAGTAAAAAAGAAATGGATAAATTTGTAAAAGAAGTTTGCGAGGAGGCTTGAGTTGTTACCGCTTGAGAGATTGTTGGATATACTCGACCAAAACAAAGTCAAATATCCCAAAAAATTCAAGAATATCGAACTCAACGGTTATGACAGCAACCGTTGCGAACGCTTTGCCGACGAGACGAGACAGAGCATAGAATGGCTTTTGGAAAAGGGTATCAACAACGGCTTTGACAGCAATATCAAGAATGCAATTTACGAACTTGCCGACATGGCAGGAGACATGTCCAAATATAATATCGTGCTCAAACTCGACGATATGCAGGACAAAAAACAACAAATAATCAAGAAGTTCAGATTGGACAAAGGAGAAAACAGTATGGCAGATATAAAGGGAGAGATTATCGCTTATATAGACAATTCCATATTCGGCGCGAATATGCTCATTGCGGGAGATATATCCGACTACAACAAGTCGATACTTATGACTTCGGTGGAGATGCTCGAGGAGTTGAGATTCATCGTCGAAGATACGATGGACAATTCTTCCGAAGACGCCGCTCATCGCGCAAAATACGTCTACGGCGACCCGACTTACGCGCTGTGCGCTTGGAGAGAGAGCGTTGCGCGCGGCATGATCTACGACGGACTCAACAAGCACCTTGACGAGGCGAGAATAGAGGCTATCAAGTGGACAGAACTTACCAAAGAAGTGAGCAAGCGCAAGAGAGCCAAAGAAGAGAATATCAAGTTGTATACCGACGACATGTTCTCCAAAATGGTCAAGAGAGACGAAGTCAAGGAAAAGGGCGACGCTTTCTTTGCAAAACTCAACACGTTTGAAAAGCAGTTTGAGATCCAAAGAGACACCTATGACAAAGTATCGGAGATCAACGGCGACATCGAGGAGATTCAAGGCAAGATTGCCGAGCTCATTGATAAAATGGACAACGGCGAAATGCTTGAAGAAGAGGCTCTTTTGCAGATAGAAATGCTTGAAGAAGACGAAGAGCTCAAGAAGACCGAGAGGGAGACCTACAGAGCAAGCCTTAAGATGATTGCAGGCACTATATCGGGCATGAAGAGATTGCTCACGCAATTCAAGAGATTGGAACTCATATTCAATATGTATCAGAGGGTAGAACCCAATATGTTTTACGCAATGTTTTCCAATATCGACTTCAACACTTTCTTGGACGTATTGAGTTACGGCGCAAGCGAGACGCAGATAATCACGGCTTTGAGTTATTACGAGATAGTAATGGAAAACGTGCAAGAGCAGACTATGCACATGGCTCAGGTCGACAATCGTTTTGCAGAGGCAAACAAGCTCTTCGACGCATTCAAGACTCCTACGAGAAAGACGCAAAACGCTCAAGATGCGGAAAAAGAAGAGCAGGCAAAGAAAGACAGGATAGCCGAGCTTCGCAAGAAGTATAAAAAACCCGCTCCGCCCGTCGAGAAGCAAGAAGAGAAACAAGGAAATGACAAGGAGCAAACGCAAATCGACAACGACGATAAAGATGAATTGTCGCAGATAATATCTACAATCACAAAAAAATAAGTTGCAGCGAGGAATAAAAAATGGCAGGCAGAAAGGAAAGAGAAAGGGAACTAAAGCAGGCTACGCCCGATCCGTATGACAAAATAATGGCGGACAACCAACGCAAAATGGAGAGCAAAATGCTCGACGGAAAGCGCGGTGAAATGGAGCAGGCTATAGAAGATCTCGGAAGAAAGGCCATAGAAAGCGAGATCAAGTACGGTCCTGATCACTTCAATACAAAAATACTTACGATGTTTTACAACGTGACTTTCACGATGAAAGAGTTCGTGGGAATGATGTTTGCGATGAAAGAAGCCATGAGCGTGCTTTCGCAGACTATGAATATCATGGACGACGTGTTTGACTTCATCAACGAAATGATGATGATTGACAATTACAGTAATTACTCCCTTATGGGACGTATCAAATTGCAACGCAGAATACGCAAATTCGTCAAGCATAATTCCAACAGAATGAAGACCATGTTCAAGATGGTCAGCGGTTACGGCAAGATTGCCGACGGTATGATGGCGGCTATGGGTAGCTTTGACAGAAAGCTCAAGAAGAGCATGAGCGCAGGAGGCAATAAGAAAAAAGACGGCGTAGTCGCAGGTTACGAGAGCGAAGCGCAAAAGCAGCTTGCAAATATGAGGGCGGAAATGGCGTCGGAAGGCTCCGACGGCAACAACGGCGGCGCGCCTGCGGCAGGCGGAGCTTCAAGCGCAGATACGTCGGCATCGTCTTCGGGCAGCGGCGACATCAACATTGACGATATAGTATAGCATTAAAGGATTGTTTTATGGCAAAAGACGAGCAAAAAAAAGAGGGCGTTGAAGAGCTTGAGAGAAAGCTCCGCGCCGTCACGGAAGAGATACGCGCCATACTCGGCGGCCGCAAGGACAAAAAGGACGTAGGCGAAGACGACAAGGTCACTCTCAGAGCAAAGTACTCGCAGGCGGCGCAGATTGCGCGTACGCTTTCCAATAGGTGTACCGATACCGAGAAGATAGAGAAGTATTCCAAGTTTTACAAGCAGCTCAGCGACGCTGCGGCAAGTTACGGATCGGTGCTTAAAAGCAAGGTTCCCGACACCACGATAGACGACGTCAAAGGTCTTGACGACGTCAAGGCGCTCGTCAAGAGTTTTATTTTCATGGCTCGCAATCCCGAGATACTCAAATATTACAAGATGGAAGGCGGACTAGGCATGCTTATGTACGGCGCGCCCGGCACGGGTAAGACGATGTTTGCGGAGGCTATCGCCAACGCCATGAACTTGCCTTTGTTTATCGTCACGCCCGCCGATATATTCAAGTCTTACGTGGGCGAGTCGGAGCAGGCTGTAAAACAGATTTTCGACGAGATAGACACGTGTCCCGACGGAGCGATACTTTTCGTCGACGAGTGCGAGTCTATATTCAGCAAGCGTACTCAAGACACCAAGGACTATAAGTCGGCGGTTACGACGGAGCTCTTGCAGCGTATCAACGGCTTTGGCGTCGACGGTTCCAAGAGAATCATGATAGGCGCGACCAACCGCCCCGACGTAATAGACCCTGCGTATCTCAGATACAAGAGATTTTCGCATATCATTCACGTTACGCCGCCTGACTTTGACGCTAAGAGAGCAATAATTGAGGGCAAGTTGAAGGGCATAGACCTTGACGGCATATCGCTGGAAGAAGTCGTCAATATGACCAAAGAATATACCAATGAAGTAGACGACAAAGGCGAAGTGCATACCGTCGCTTACTATTCTGCCGCGGATATATGCGGTATCATAGAGGAGACTTGCAGATATGCGTTAGAGGAGATAGAAGAGAGCGGCGGGGACAAGCCCATACCTTTGCGCCCCGATATGTTTGAGAGAGCGTTCAAGAAGATACCGCCCAGCATCAGCGCAGCTCTTCTTGAAGATTACGAGAATTTCCGCAATACGCATTGATTAAATTTATAATTCGTCTTGGAGTTGAGGCATTATATTGTTGACAAGACAATAGAAGTCGGCTTCGAATAAATCTGACAGTTCGGAATGAGTGTAACTGTCATGATTTTTTTCTGCGATTTTTTGGACGTTTTCAAAAAAAGATATTTTGTATTCCGCTTTGATCTCGCTTAGTTCTTCGTCAAACAACAACGTCGTTTGATTAGAAAAATACACCACCCTGTTGGGGGAGACTTTGTATACCGTCACGCAAAATCTCAAAATCGGCATAGTCAGACGATAAGTCAAATATATTACGTCGTGCGCAATTTTTATGATACTCACGGCGAGTATATTCGATGCGTAAGGTCCGTTGCAAGACGGAGCTATCTTTTTGCAAAACAATTTGTTCAAAACGAATATAGGGTATAAAATCACCGACAGCAAAATGTTGAACGACAACATTACCGCGCTCAACGGAATCAGCAAAAGCCACCAGTTTGCGCGCTTGATTTTTTTTCTTGCTATATTCAAAATGTCACGGGGAGAAAAATATTCTCCAAAAGCGTAGTTCTTCTTTATCATAAGTTCACCTTGTTTTCCCATTTGTGAAATTTTTTCCAAAACGGTAAATCTTGCGATACAGTTTTAAACTGTATTAACATAATTATACAGTTATAGATTGTATAATGTCAAATGGAATTGGACTAAAATGGTAGAGTTATTAGAGCTGTCGATAATTTTAAAAGAGCTGAGAGAAAGACACGGCTACACGCAGAAATACGTTGCTGAAATGCTGGGGCTTAGATATCAGTCATATCAAGCGTACGAGCGTGGCTTGTCGGTTCCTACACTCGCTCATTTTATAAAACTTGCCGATATTTACGACGTTTCGCTGGATTATCTGATAGGCAGAGATAAAATATAATGATTGATATAATTATTTAAGTATATTCTTGCGATAGTCAATTGATAAGATCCGTTACGGGAATATCAAGCGCTTTGCTCAATTTTCTCAAAGTATCAAGACTCGGCAGAATTTGTCCGTTCATTATTTCGTAGATTTCATAAGCCGGGACGCCGGAAAGTTGCGATAGTTTATGTATGGGCATGTCGCTTTTTTTGACGTTTGCTGCTATGATGTTTTTTATTTGCGGCATATTTAATTTTAATCCCATAATTTCCTCTCATTGCAAGTATAATATTATTTTCACAGCAAATTGTTGTGATATGTATAGTTTACAGCAAATTGCTGTAGAATTCAAGTAGTTGGATAATAATTATGAAAATATTTGCGCAAAGGCTTAGAGAATTGAGAGTGCAGCAAGGCTATTCTCAACAGTATATGGCGAAGAAGTTGCATATAAAACAACAATCTTATTCCCGTTATGAGTTGGCGACGGGAGAGCCTAGCCTTGTGACTTTGCGCGAAATCGCCGTTATGTTCAACGTTTCCACAGATTATTTGGTGGGTTTAAGCGACGTGTAGTTGGCTCTCGTAGTGCCCAATAGTTCATCCAAAGTTATCTCCAATGCTTTGCTTAATTTGATTGCAATTTGCAGCGACGGCATAGTTTTTGCGTTGAGTATCCTCATAATCGACAAGACCGATAAGTGCGCTTTTTGTGCAATCGTAGATATGGGAAGCCCCGAGGCTCTTATCTTATTGCACACGCTCAATCTTATTTGCTCTTCTTGAGTTAATTCATTATTTTTTTCCATATTTCCCCTTTTTGATAATAAAATTTGAGTATTTATTAATTTTAACATTCAAATTTGAATAAGTCAAGAATAAATAATCAAAAATGAATATTATGTAGCAAAGAGGTTATTATGCAGATAAGTCAAAATTTGAAGAGTATGAGAAATGCTCTAGGGAAAACTCAAGACGAGGTAGCTCATGCAGGCGGATTTTCTCAAGGTTTATATACTAAATGGGAAAATGGCGCATCTATTCCGGGCGCAGAAAATCTCATAAAATTAGCAGACTGTTTCGGATGTTCGATTGACTATTTGGTAGGTAGAGAAACGGAAGACGGAGTTATTGCAATTAATGATAAGTTAATGCTAAATGACAGAGAACAAAAGTTGCTTAAGGATTTCAGAGGCTTATCGCACCAAAAGCAAGAAAAAGTAATGGGATATATTGCAGGTATCAAGGAAGAATAATTTTATTTTGTTTCCCCATAAGATTTACAAATAGCGTTTTGATAGAGTATTATTTAAATGGAGAGGGGAATTTATGAAACTCAAATTTAAAGAAAAGTTTTTTTACGGATTGGGAGATTTATCTGCCAATATAATGTTTGCAGCTATTTCGTTTTATTTGCTTTATTTTTTCGTCAACGTCGGCGGACTTAAGGCAGAATTGGCGTCAGCCGTATTTTTGATTGCCAAGTTTTGGGATGCATTTACCGATTATCTTATGGGCAGGATATCCGACAAGACCAAGAGCAAGTGGGGAAAGCGCAGAGTATATATGCTCTTTGGCGCAGTGCCTTACGGACTTGCGTTTTTGCTTTTGTGGATTGCGCCTTTCGGCGAGGGCGCGCAGGTCGGCAAGATGATTTATTATACGTTGGCGTATATGCTTTTCAATACCACTTGGACGGTAGTCTATATCCCTTATAATGCTATCACCGCCAATATGACCGACAACTATGACGAGCGTACGTCGCTCAACGGCATCAGAATTGCGCTTGCCAACGTGGGTATCATACTTGGCGCGGCGCTCTTTGCGCTTTTTGCCGACGGACAGGAGAGTTTGTTTTATGAGTTATTCGGAAATGCAAGACACGCTTATCTCATGTCGGCGGGTATATTTGCATTTATATCAATCGTCATTATGTTGCTCTGCGCAGGCAATATCAAAGAGCGTGTCGACGACGTCGAGCAAAACGACAAAGGCTTTTTCGTCACTCTCAAAGAGTTTTTTAAGCTGCCCGAATTTCGCAACGTCATGTTGTGCTATCTTCTCAGCATGATTGGATTTGACATAATCATGGCTGTGTTTATGTTTTTTATCAATGATTCGTTGGGATTCAGCGGCGGAACCATGGCAATGGTTTTTGTTGCGATTCCGCTTTTGTGCGCTATTGCGTCGTCTTTCGTGTGGGTAAAGCTCAGCGAAAAATTCAACAAACACAAGGTATATACCATTGCGTGCATATATATGGCTTTCGTGCTTTTGTTTGCGATATTCGTGCCCGCTAAGAACGTCGCCACGACGATTCTGCTGTGCGTCTTCGCAGGCTTCGGCATGTCTGCGATACAGATACTTCCTTACGCAAGTGTGCCCGACGTCGTCGAAGTTGACGAATACGTCAACGGATCTAGGCGAGAGGGTGCATATTACGGCATTACGCAATTTATGTACAAGGTCGCCAACGGCGTGTCTATCGCCCTGGTGTCGGCTGTGCTCGGAGCTTTTGGCTATATCGAGAGCACCGACGGCTCTATTATTCAACAGCCCGACAGCGCGTTGCTTGCCGTGCGTATTGTCTTGGGAGCGCTCCCGGGCGTGATTTTCCTCATATCAATTATTTTCTCGCATAGAGCTAATCTCAGTCGAGAACGCTTCGCCACTATCAAGGCAGAACTTGACGTCCGTCGTGCAAAAGCCAAAGAGCTCAGAGAAGACGGCGAAAATGCTTAACTACTGGCGCGTCGGATCATTATTCAAATGCCTTCGTTTGTCACTACATAGAAAATGATGCCAATTCGCCCATGTCGCAACCACAAATCCTAAAACGCATTCCCCAAACAGAGTCCGTTGGAGTCCGTATTAGATATCAGTATGTGACAAATTATCTCACCTCCCGAGAACTTGCTCAAACGGTTTTCAAGTCTCTAAATAAGCCTAATGCCTATTGACATTGGCTGATATCTATTTATCGTTATTGACATCTATTTGTCCAAAATCGAATGCGAATTCGACACCGAACCCATTAAATCTTGTGTTTTAGTAACATCTAATTTTTCTTACTGATTTCTATTGATTTTTAGTAATTTTCAGTAAAGAAAAATTCACGACATACTATTGTGGAAAAATTGTAAAAATGAGGGGGCATTCTACAAAATTTTTTCGTGCTGTAGAATATGAGTGGTTTTTATATAATTGCTGAGTGCTTCAAAGAAATAATGATTATGCAATATTTAAAATATTTTACTTATAGTATTAATAGTGTTATAATAAATAAAATAGCAAATCGGTATTCGATTACTGAAGATAAAAATTTGTTTTAGAGGGTGAATTGATGAGGATAATCCAGAGTTTTACTGATGAAGAATTAAAAGAGTTGCTGCATACGTTCTATAAATATTTTAAATCGGGATTTGAATTTGAAACTTTTTTAAAGCCTTTTCTCGAATCTATAGGTTTATCAGAGGTTGTCGTTACTCAAAAAACTAGAGATGGTGGAGTTGATTTGGCAGCAGTCAAAGATGGCTTAATGGAAATTAATAATGTTGATAGTGTTAAGTATCGAGTGCAGGCGAAACGTAATTCTCCAGAGACAACTATTTCTCCTGAAAAAATAGATGCTTTGCGTGGTAATTTAGCTTTTAATGAAAAGGGTTTATTCATAACTACGGCAAAAGTATCAGATAAAGCTAAAGAGTTGGCAGTCAGTAAAGATCCATATAAACCTGTATTTGTTATTGATGGTATTGATTTAGTAAGAATTTGTATTGATAAGCAAATAGGATTTGCGTATAGACCAGTGTTTAGTAAAGAGGCAATGGATGAATTCACTAATAAACTAAATGACAACGAGATAGATCAGGATCATAAAATCGTCGAGCAAACGAGGCAAGAGAAAGTTGTTACAAAGGTTATTACTGCTAATGATGTACGTTGTAGCCTTATTTCTATTCCTAGATATATAGTTGACAATATTAATGATAATACAACTAAGCAAAAATTAATGGTAACAATCAATTCTTCCGATAAATATGAATTAACTTATTCGCCATCAAGAAAATATCTCTATTTACCGAATAGTAAAGTTTTTTTCCAGAAATATGGAATAATTCAAGCAGATGGCTCAGTTGCTCCAAAGGAAGCAATTTGGTCAATAGATGAGAACCAGATGATTTATATTAATATTCGTAGGGGAGATTAGGATGAATATGTGGTTCAAAGTATTCTTTAATTAATTTTATTAGAGAAAAAAGCGGTAAAGTGCTTAATAA
>CAMWVR010000039.1 GCA_947177795.1 uncultured Clostridia bacterium
AATCTAGGGCACTCCAACCTAGGGCACAGAAATTTCAAGCATCTCCATTCCATTCTTGGCTTAATTTGTTCAAAACCAAGTCAATCAATAATGAGAAAAGAGGTGAAGATCAAGAAACATTTAATTTTATTAAAGAATATCCGCCTCGATTATTTAATTATACGTTTTCTCTTAGTTTATGGGGTATAGGTGATTTGCATAATAAATTATCTGGACGGAATACATTTGGTAATATAAGTAAGCTTATTACGATTTCTCGTGAGCTTCAACAAAAAGTTAACATATCTTTCGTAGTTTCAAAAGAATTGATTGCTCAAAAAGAAGAGTTAATTGATTTTTTAAGAAATAACATAAATATAGATAATGTATATTTTCATCGTCTTATGCCTTGCGGAAGATGTAGGAAAGAAGATTTGCCCAAATTTATGTATATAGAAAATTTTATGAAATGTTTATTAAGTGCTGAATTGCCATGTAATATTCGATTTCATCATACTATTTGTGGAAATAAATGTGTAGCATTTAAAAATAGATTATTCATTAACTATGACGGAAATATATATGGATGTGGGTGGGTTAATAGCGATACATATTCTATTGGGAATGTGTATATTGATAAATTTGAGGCAATTTGTGAATTTGCTAAAGATAAGAATTTAACTACTACAAAAAAATGCGTTATGTTGTCTTAGTTATTGGGAATTATTAAAATTATGCAAGTGGTAAGAATATATTTAAAATATTAGCATATTGATAGTATTTATTTAGTATAATTTACTATGGATTACAGCAAATATTATCTAAAAAATTATTTAAAACAACAAAATACTTCTGAGCGAAGCTATGCTGATCAAAGCGATGCGACGAGAGACAACGATTATGATGGTTCTCATTACGGGGCAGAGCAAGATTATCGAGCAGACGAGCGTGTGGAGATAGAAGTCACGCCTCAACTTACGGGCATGGTTCAGACCAATTACCAATTGGACGACGAAGAGTCGCCCATAATCGATATAATCCCGCAGTCCTACGACAGATACGGCGCTCGCCGTAGGGGGTGGCTGATGACTCTTACGATAATCACGTGTTTGCTGTTGACGGTCGTCGTGGGAGACTTTGCAACGGGCGGAGCCTTGCTTGCAGGTATTTCCTTAAAACAAAGTCAGGCTATGCCGACTGTGAGCTACTATGCCGTAGTTTTAAAGACTTGCGACACCTATTCTGTGGCAAGAATGTACGCCGAGCAACAACGGCTTATGGGCGGAGCGGGGTATATACTCAAAGACGGCGACAAGTACGCTTTGGTGGGAGATATCTATGACGACCTCGCCGACGCTAATGCGGTAGTCAATAATAACGAGGGTAGTCGAATTATAAATATCGAAGTCAAAGAAGTAGATTTTGACAGTTTGTTTAAAGGAAGTTCTCCGCTATTTCGCAGTATGGGCGGATATTGCAGCGGTTTGCTCTCGCAATTAGATGTAATCGCCGACGATTTGACTGCGAGTAAGATTGATAAGACGAAGGCATTGGAGAATATTGAGGTCATAAAAGATAATCTTGAAATGCAATACGACGAGTTGTCCGCCGAAGTGGGCGACGATAAAAACGCCGCGCTGTTGGTCGCAGACATAGATGCAACTTTGGGGATATTGTCAAATCTGTTGAATACTTCGCTGTCCCGTCCCAATCTCGTGTGCGACATTCGCTATTCCAAAGTGCAAATGATAATAAATTACCGCCAATTGGTGGAGAGTTTGACTCAAAGTGAGGCTAGTCAAATTTAAAATGTGTTTTTACGCCAAAGACAATCTTGACAAAAAATCCGCTATTTTATTCTTTGCCTATCTCCCTTTTTGCCAAACTATGGCAGTCAAGATATTAGTCTATTAACACCTGCGCTCGTTTTTATCGTATAGAAAACATTCTTGCGCGTGAAAAACTTATGCCGCTCCCTTCTCGTCAAACGAGAGGGAGCGATTTTTAATATACGTCATATGTCATTTCGAGCCTAGCCGAGAAATCTAATCCGATTATACCTTTTCTCTTATCAAATAATATACGACGTTGCTATTGGGATCTGTTTGCGGTTGTGGTTTTACTTCAAAGTCTTCGCATGATTTAAATAATGCGCTCAATTTATTAAAACCGTAGTTACGGCTGTCGAAGTCGCTGTAGAGTTTGTAAAGCCAATTTCCTATATCGGCGAGGCTTGCCCAGCCGTCTTCGTCTGCAAGCTCGGGGAGTATCTCCGTCTTTATAAGTTGGGTAATGCTCTCAAGCGGCATAATAGTCGGGGTATCGGCAGACTTTTCCTCTGTTTTTTCTTCAACGGTTTCGATAATTTCGATAGGTTGTTGTTCTTCAGCTTGAGCTTTCGTCTTCTTGGACGTCTTCTTTTTGTCCTGCTTGTCTGCTTTTTCCGTCTTTTCTGTTTTTTCTATCTTTTTATCTGATTTATCGGACTTTTTATCAGTCTTTTTATCGGATTGCTTTTTGTCGGCGGTTTTGCTCAGTACGTCGAGAAGTATGAATTTTTCGCAAGATTTTCTAAAGGCAAGGGGAGTTTTTTCTTCGCCCATACCAATGACGAGCATTCCTGCTTCTCTCAATCTTGACGCTAATTTTGTAAAATCGCTGTCGGAAGACACTATGCAAAATCCCTCTACGTTGCCCGAATACAAAATATCCATTGCGTCTATTACCAAAGTGATATCAGATGAATTTTTTCCTGCGTTTCTGTTGTTGTGAGAGGTGTTGGAGTATTGCTGTACGGGCGTAAGCGAGTATTTTAGCATATCTTCGCTTGTCCAGCTTATCGTCCTTGAAGTAAAATCGCCGTAGATACGACGATACGTGGTAGTTCCGTATTTGGCGAGTTCGTTCATGATCGTCTTACGGTAATTTCTTGAAATATTTTCTGCGTCTATCAGCAGAGCAATTTTTTTATCTTGATTCATAAATCTCCTTTTTTAAATAAAAGCCACCTTTGTTTAGGTGGCGAATTATTCAAAATCCTGCGCATCCGATTTTGACAGTGGCTACCCAAGCGTAACCCAAACAGTTGACTCCTCCAAAGCTACCTTATGGCACATCAAACGGTCTGCTTAATGCTGCTACGGTCAAGTCCTGACATGGTTCACAGTGAATGATTGCACAAGACCTTGGTATCAACGTTACTTATTTGAGGCAGACCTCACATAGTCAAAGCCGAGATCGGCGTTCAGTCCTGCTGTTGCGGATTGCAGGTACAGGGCACCGCAAGCTCCCCACCTAGCGCATTACATACAGTATAAATTAAAAACCTAAAAAAGTCAAGGCATAAATTATTATTTTGTCGTCGCGGCTAAATTAAGTCAAAAATCTATAAAAAATACATTTTTCTATCCAAAACGGCGAAGAATTGAGAAAGTACGCAATTTGCGGTTATATTTAAAGACTGCGTTTAATACAATTGAATGAAAGATATTAATTTACGAAAAAGCGCTTAGAAGTATCCTGCATATTCGACATATTTCGACAAAAGCAGACAATTATATACAAAAGATGACAAATCATTTGTTTAAAATCGTGGTAGTATCAAGAGGTAAAAAATGTTTTATTCGATAAAAAGAAAATCAATTGTCACAGTGTTGGTAGTAATTGCGTTGGTAGCAATATGCATGACGGGTATGGCAAACGAGCAAGTGAGCGCAGTATTTAATAATCAAAGTTTGCGCAAAGTGCCTGTATACGGCGTAGATACGGAAGAAAAAATTGTGGCGTTGACGTTTGACGCTGCTTGGGGAGCGGATAAAACTCAGGGAATATTGGATATTCTGGATAAACACGGAGTTGAAGGCACCTTCTTTTTAGTGGGATTTTGGATTGATAAATTTCCGGATATGGTAAAAAAGATTGCTGAAAGCGGTTGCGATATAGGCAACCACAGCAATAATCATCTCAATATGAGTACGTTGAGCAAAGAAAAGATCGCAGAAGAGTTGGATTACGTGACCGACGGCGTGAGAGAGCTTACGGGCATTGAGACGAAATTTTTCAGACCGCCTTTCGGCGATTATAACAATACGCTGTTGGAAGTCGTCGAAGAAAAGAACATGATCGGAGTGCAATGGACTGTGGATTCTCTCGATTGGAAGGGATTGAGCGCCACCGAGATACTCTCGAGAGTAAACAAAGGAGTAAAAAACGGATCGATAATCCTTTTTCACAACAATAGCGATAATATACTGGAAGCTTTGCCGCTAGTGATTGCAAATTTGAAAAATCAAGGCTACAAAATGGTCAAAATTTCGGATTTGGTATATCAAGAGGGCTACAGCATTGATAGCAGCGGTATACAACATAAGACAAACTGACAAAGAATAATTCAAGATGATACGTTGCTTTTTTAGATAGCGTTGAAATACAAAACACACATGGAGGGTAGATTATGAACTACGAACAGATGAACAACAATAAATTGCAATTGGTCGGCACGGTAGTAAAAGAGCCGATTTACACTCACGAAGTATTTGGAGAAGGATTTTACGAAACCGTCGTTGCCGTCCCCAGACTGTCGGAACAAAAAGATTTTATTCCCATTACGATTTCCGACAGATTGCTTGCGAGACATGAAGTACAGGTGGGGGATAAGATAAACCTTGTAGGGCAATTCAGAAGTTACAACAAGATTGAGGGTGAAAAATCCAAATTGTTGCTGACGGCTTTTGTAAGAGACCTATTGCCTATGGACGAAACGGTTACGCCCAACAGCATTGAAATTACGGGATATATCTGCAAGCCGCCTATATATCGCACGACTCCTTTTAAGAGAGAAATATGCGACGTGCTTATCGCAGTAAACAGAGCTTATAACAAATCCGATTATATTCCTTGCATTATGTGGGGCAGAAACGCTCGCTTTGTGCAGAATATGAAAGTGGGCGAAAAGCTTACCGTAGTGGGAAGAATCCAGAGCCGTACTTATATCAAAAATCTCGGCGACGACAGGAGTGAAGAAAGAGTCGCTTACGAGGTATCCGTAAGTAAAATCAATCCTATTGAGCGTGATGATAATCTTGATAATATGGAGATTGCAAGCGCAGAAATTGACTAAAATTATTCTCAATTAAATATGTTTTAGTTGATATACTTACAAAATAACTGCATTTTTGCAATAGTTGATTAAATTTTTATAACATATAATGATTTTATTGCAAATAGTTGCGCAATCAATCGATCAAAGCGTTGCCGCCAAAGCGCGATAGAATTTCTTTAATAAATTTGCTCATTCGGCACGCTTGAGCCGACCAAAACGATTCAAGCCTTGTCGATAAGCAAGTGGAGAAATCGATGATTTGGCGACGTTAATCGCATTAAAAATTTTGACTTTATACGGGTCGACGCAAGTAAAGATTTTGCGTCGACCCGTGTTGTTTGCTTTTATATCATACGATGAGAAAGCGATATGATTTTTTTGCTTGCGCAAAGTCGTATTTGTTGAGATAACGATTTGTTTAATATAAAAATTTGTATGGACAAAATAGTAAAGCCAATTGTCTTTGATAAGGTCGACGACTATTTAAATATTATATTATTTATTATTTACAAGAGCCATTCTTTGTGATATAATACTACATAGAGTATCAACTTTTTCGGGTGAACTTATGGAATTTGAGCAAGTTAAAGACAATATCTCTAAGTGTTTGACTCTTATAGAAGAAGCAAAGATAAGAGCGGGAAGAAAAGACGAAGTTACGTTGATAGGCGCAACGAAGACGCAATCCAAAGAGCTTATATCTTATATCGACGACAATAGATTGCTTACTGACGTAGGAGAAAACAGAGTACAGGAGTTTGTGGACAAATACCAATTCGGAAAGGGGCTCAAATGGCACGTAATAGGTCAACTTCAGACTAACAAAGTCAAATATATCATAGACAAGGCAGTTTTGATACATTCTTTGGATAGAGAAAGTTTGGCGGACGAGATAGACAGGCAGGCAAAAAAACGTAATATCACGGCAAATTGTCTGATAGAAGTCAATATGGGCAGTGAAATATCAAAGGGCGGCGTCGATCCGAAAAAACTTTGCGAACTATTGGCGTATGCGGAAAGCAAAGAGAATATTAGATTGAGAGGTCTTATGACGGTCATGCCTAATCTCGAGGATAAGAGTAAGCTAAAAGATTTATGTAAATCTTTTAAGGACTTATATGAAGACTTTAAAGACAAGACGACTGCCAGGCACGATATTGATACGCTGTCTTGCGGAATGACGAATGATTACGAAATGGCGATAGAATACGGCGGATCTACTATGGTAAGGCTGGGAAGGTCGCTTTTTGGCGAACGCAATTACAATTTGGGAGACAAATAATGGACAGACGAGATTACAACAACGAAGAAAGAGACGTTTTTAACAACGACGGCGGGCGCAACGGCTTTATTCCTCGCAGGAGATTTAATTTTTCTCGCAGTGATTATCAAAATCCCGAAAATCTCGGCGCTCAGTCGGCGTATCAACAGCCTCAATATACTCAGCAGCCGTATTCGCAAGCCAATTATCAGCCTAATTTTCAACCGCAACCGCCGTATCAGGGGCAAATGGCTCAACCGCAGTATCCCAATCAGCCGCAGTATGCTCCGCAACAACCCCCGTATGCTCAGCCTTACGCTCCGCAGCAACCCGTGGGACAGCCTAATATGGGGCAAATGCCTATGGGACAGGGGTATCAATACCAAGAGGGCATAGACTTCGACGGTAGAAATATGAATTACGAGCCTGCAAAGAAAAAAGGATTATTCTCATTTCGTAATAAAAAACAACAGCAATATGCCGGCGGAGATATGCAGAATATTCTTATCGTGACGCCCAAGACGTTGTCTGAAGTGCAAGATATAATAGACAATCTTCGCAACAGACAGGCGATAATCGTTGAGTTCAATCGAATAAACGAGAAGTACGCTCAACGAATTTTGGACTTTCTCAACGGCGCAATATACGCCCTCGGCGGCTGCGAGCAGAGAATAGCAGATAATATGTTTTTATTTACGCCGGGCGGAGTATCGATACAAGGACAGATAAAGTAAGTTATGTTGAAAATTCAAGACAAGAATGCTGTATTGAAGCGTATTTTAATAGATTTTTTGATTTTTGCGTTGTTGCTCGCAAGCGATTTGATATCAAAAGATATCGTAATGAACAGATTGGGACTTAGTTCCTATCGTAGTTATACTTTGGTAGACGGAGTTTTTGCAATCTATCCATGTTTTAACGACGGCGCATCGTTCTCGGCATTTTCGGGAAAAACGGGATTTTTGATAGCGTTGACGGTTATACTTACAATTGTATTATCGGCTATCGTTATACTTAATGCGCTTAAGCGTCCTAAGACGTCTTGGCTATTTAGGTGGTCGATGTTGCTTTTGATTTCGGGAGGACTTGGCAATCTTGTCGACAGAATTTTTTGCGACGGAGTAGTCAGAGACTTTATTCAATATCTATTTTTAGACGGAATCTTCCAAAAACTTTTTAATACGAGTTTTGGCGTGGGTAACGTAGCTGATATTTATCTCGTACTTGGAGTGTTCATGATATGCGCCTATATAGTCTTTGACTATAAAGAAGGGGATTTGGGAATATTGAAGATCAAAAAGACTCAAGAAAAAGCAGCCGCTGATTCAACCGATAATTTGCCGGCAAACAGTGGACAAGAAGAAGTTGAGAGAACGCCAAATTCAACTGACGGCGCAGTAGATGACGAAAGCAAAAAAGAGTCCGATGATAAAGAAGATAATATTTAATCGACACATTCTTAAGATTTTTTGACATGACAATGGAAAAAGAAATTCAAGAAGAGTTATACGGCGAAATTATATACTATTCAGTAGACGCTCAAGACGCAGGGCAAAGGCTTGACGTATATCTCGGTTTGCGCTCGCAAGAAAGCCGTTCTCATATCAAAAATTTGATAGAAAAAGGCAAAGTTTTGGTCGGCGGAGCGATAAGAAAGGCGGGATATACCCTCAAATCGGGAGAAGAGATTGCTGTGATGCAAGAGGAGATAAGGCAGTTGGATCTTACTCCGCAGAATATACCCATAGACATAGTCTATGAAGACGACGATATTGCCGTGATAAACAAGGCGCAGGGCATGGTCGTGCATCCTGCAAGCGGATCTTACGACAATACTCTCGTCAACGCTCTTTTATTTCATCTCAAGTCTTTGAGTTCTATCAACGGCGTAGTACGCCCCGGTATCGTGCATAGGTTGGATAAAGATACGTCGGGATTGCTTGTCGTAGCCAAAAACGATTTTGCTCACGTGTCTTTGCAAGAGCAGATTTCCACTAAAGCGGCTAAGAGATATTATTATGCGTTAGTGGACGGCGTCGTCAGCAAGGATGAGGGAGTGATTCAAACTTTTATCGATCGCTCGGCAAAGGACAGAAAGCTTATGGCGGTATCGAGAACCAACAGCGGAAGAGAAGCTATTACTTTATATAAAGTAATAGAAAGGTTTGTGAGATACACCTTCGTGGAGTACGAGCTCAAGACGGGCAGGACGCATCAGATACGCGTTCACAGCAAACATATTGGGCATACCGTCGTGGGCGATATGCAATACGGCGGTAGTAATAAATTCAATCTCAAAGGACAGCTTTTGCACGCTCACAAATTGGTATTGACGCACCCGAGAAGCGGAGAAATCATGACTTTTGAAGCGCCGTTACCAAATTATTTTCAAAAAGTTTTGGATAATTTGAGAGGATTATAATTTCAGTTTAATATTTATAATATTAAAATTTATTTCGATAAATATTCTTTATGCTCGTCGGGCGTCACCATTGCCGTTTTGTAAGTAGTGTAGAGCACCATTCCTGGTTTTCCCGAAGGGTGTCTTTTTAAATTACGGCGTTGGGTGTAATCGCAGGGAATCTTGCTTCCGCCGTCTTTCTTTCCAAGCGAATAAAAAGTAGCTATTTCACAGGCTATCTGCGTGACTTTGTCGGGGATATCTCTTGCTTCGGCAAAGACTATCACGTGACTTCCGTGAGCGTCTTTTGTGTGTATCCACAGATCTCCGCCGTTGGCTACTTTGAAAGTTAGTTTGTCGTTTTGCAAGTTATTTTTGCCCACCAAGACGACGAATTCGTCGATTTCATAGGCTATGGGTTGAGACGGCTTGGTCTTTTTCTTATCTTTTCGGGTCTTCTTAAGCGCTCCGATAGATGCCAATTCGTCCTCAAGTTCTGCAATTTCGTCGCTTGTGGAGCACAGCTCCAGCGACGGAGCGATAGTCTCGAGATATTCTATCTCCTGCGTGAGTTTTTCGAGCTGTTGCGTCACGGCGACGAAGGTCCGCTTGAGCTTTGAGTATTTTTTGTAATAAGCTTGCGAGTTTTGCTGCGGAGTAAGCCTCTCGTCGAGAGGGATCTCGATAATGGGAGAGTTTTCGTCAAAATAATCCGTTACTTTGGCGATTTTATCTCCTTTTTTTATTGCCCAAGCGTTGGATAATATCAAATCGCCGAATTTTTTCATCTCTTCGGTACGCTCGCATTCTTGCAATTTATTTTTGTCTTTTTCAATCTTTGAGAGAAGTTTTTTCCTTTGAGAGTTATAGGCTTTTTGCAAAAATTTCGTCCTATCCTGTCTTCGCTCAAATCTGTCTTTTTCGACCGTACAAAGTACTACCGCTTGATTGAGACTTTCCGTGGGTTGCAGTCCGTCGAATTCTTTATATTTCGTTACAAAAAAGTCTCCGCCGACGCTTCCGTTTAGCATAGCGCAAGGGGAGTATTTTGGCGACTCGGCAATATTGCAATACTCTGCAAGAGTATTGATTATGCGGTCAATATCTTTGCCGTCGAGACGAGACGCATTGAGGGCGACGTCGCTTTCCAGCAGTATTTGCCTTGCCGTAATGAGGGCAAGTCCCGATACGCTTGATATGAGGAATTTTGCCAAATCGCCGCCGTTATAGTTGGTCAAAAGCTGTCTGATTTCCTCGCTTTGAGTCGGCAAAAGCTTGCTTTGAGGTGGCAATTCGTATTTTGCGCCCGCAAGCAGACATCTCTTGGTCATCGTGTCGTAAGACACTTGTTTTAAAGTGTCGGATATTATAGAATTGCCCTTGACGAGCAGAATATTGGAATATCTTCCCATCATTTCGGCAATGAGTAAGAAATTGACTTTGTCTCTCATTTCGTTATGCGAAGTGACGTCAAAACAAATTATTCTGTCTTCGCCTAGCAGAGAAACGGAGTTGATAATTCCGCCCGTGAGGTGCTTTCGCAAGTGCATGCAAAAAGACGGTGCTGTCAACGGGTTTTGTTTTTTATCGCCGTCGAGATGAATGCGTGGATTATTGGCGTTGCAAGACACGGTCAGAAGTCTGTTTTGCCCACAGCCGCGAACGTTGAGACAAATCTCATCTTTTTCCGGCATATTTACTTTATCTATCTTACCGCCTTTTGCAAAATTATTTATTTCGTTGACCAAGGCTTTTATCGTAATATAGTCGTTTGGCATTTCTTGACCTCGCAGCAACGCTTATGGGAAAATTTACTCTTTTTTATAAAAAAATCCACAAGTATTGATATTAGTAATATATTTATTATAAATTATAGGCGGAATTATTGCAATAATAATTGCATTATTTTATTTTGTGTGCTAAAATCTATTAAGTTAACTATAAGAATATTATATTAGGAGATATATATTATATGAATTACACAGTAGAAAACTTGGAAAAAAACAAAGCAAAAATCACCGTCAAAGTAGACGCTCAAGATTGGCAGAATGCGCTTCAAAAGGCATACGAGAAGACCAAGAATAAGTATCAAATCGGCGGTTTCAGAAAAGGACACGTGCCGTATAAAGCGGTGGTAAACGCATACGGTATCGGCGTATTTTTCGACGACGCTTTGGATATTATTTTGCCTCAAGAGTACGGCAAGGTGCTTGAGCAAGAAAAGGATCTCGATCCTGTAGATACGCCCGAAGTGGGTATCAATGCTATCAGCGACACCACGCTCGAATTTACGTTGACTGTGCAATGTAAGCCCGACTTCACTCTCGGCAAATATACGGGATTGAAGATAGAAAGAGATAAGGTCGAAGTGAGCGACGAAGAAGTTCAAGCGGAGATCGACGCAAAACTCGAAGAGGCGGGCGCATGGATTCCCGTAGTAGACAGAGCAGCTCAAAACGGCGATCAGGTCTTGATAGATTACAGCGGTAGCGTAGACGGAGTTAAGTTTGACGGCGGAACTGCGGAAAAGCAGACTCTTACGCTTGGCAGCGGTATGTTTATCCCAGGTTTTGAAGAGCAAGTCGTTGGCATGAATATCGGCGACGAAAAAGACGTCAACGTGACTTTCCCCGAAGAATATCACGAGAAGTCTTTGGCAGGTAAGCAAGCCGTGTTTGCAGTCAAGTTGCACGAAATCAACATCAAAGACGTGCCGACTCTCGACGACGAAAGCGTAAAGGATATATCCGAGTTTGACACTGTGGCAGAATATAAGGCAAGCGTAAAGAGCAAGATCGAAGAGAAGAAGAACGCAGAGGCTGATTCAAAACTCGAGAACGACCTTATTCAAATGATCGCAGACGACAGCAAGGTAGAGATACCTCAATGCATGATCGATCATCAAATAGACGATATGATCCAAGAATTCGAGCAGAGATTGCAATATCAAGGTCTCAACGCCAAGGATTATTACAAATATACGGGTATGACTCAAGAGAAGTTGAGAGAGAACTATAAGGAAATGGCAGAGAAGAACGTCAAGTTGAGATTGACTCTCGAGGCGTTGCTCAAGGCTGTTCAAGTGCCCGTATCCGAAGAGGAGATCGACGAGAAGATTGCAGATATGGCAAAGCAAGCAGGCAAGACCTTTGAAGAATACAAGGGATATATCAACGATCAATACAGAGAGTATTTGAGAAGAGACCTTATCACAAGCAAGCTCTTCGAGTATCTCAAAAACAACAATACAATCAAATAATTGACAAAATATCGTCCTATCGGCGGTAATATTATCAAAAATTCAAGTTAATAATTAAGTGTAGACTTGTACGGAAAAAGAGCTGAGTCCGACACTGCAAAATGTCGGACTTGCTTTTGGGAATATAATTTGGAGGGCAGAAATATGAAGGCAACTTTAGTGCCAAACGTAATTGACAGAACGGAAAACGGCGAGAGAGCGTATGACATTTATTCCAGACTTTTGGAAGACAGAATAGTTTTTATCACGGGTGAGATCAACGACGCGCTGGCAAACACAGTCGTGGCGCAACTCATATATCTTGAGGCAAAGGACTCGACGAAAGATATAAGTCTGTATATCAACAGCCCGGGCGGTAGCGTTACGGCAGGAATGGCTATTTACGACACGATGAATTATATAAAGTGCGACGTCAGCACGATTTGTATCGGTATGGCTGCGTCAATGGGAGCGTTTTTGCTTTCTTCGGGCGCAAAGGGCAAGAGATTCGTATTGCCCAACAGCGAAGTTATGATACATCAGCCTCTCGGCGGAGCAAGCGGACAGGCGACCGAGATTCAAATCATGGCAAACCATATTCAAAAAACAAAAGAAAAACTTACCAGGATACTTGCAAAAAACAGCGGACAGCCTTTTGAAAAGGTGCTTGCAGACTGTGAGAGAGACAATTATTTGTCAGCCCAAGAGGCTCTTGAATACGGTCTTGTCGACAAAATTTTTGATGAGAGAGGTTGAGTTTGGAAACTAAAAGAAAGTGTTTGCTTTGCGGCAGGGCGCTTTACGAAGACGTAGATTTTATTATCCCCGGCGCAGAGCCTGACTCGGGTATTTGCTACGACTGCGTGGCTACTTGTGTCAATTTGATAAAGAAAGAAAGCCTGAATCTCGATATAAAAGGCAAAGAAGAGAATTCAAAAGAACTCAATTTGCTCAAACCTCACGAGATCAAGGCAAAACTAGACGAATATATTATCGGTCAGGAAAACGCCAAAAAGGTGCTTTCCGTGGCTGTTTATAACCACTATAAGAGAATCAATTGCAAAGACGGCGACGTCGAGTTGGACAAGAGCAATATTCTTATGCTCGGACCTACGGGCAGCGGTAAGACTTTGCTTGCAAAGACTCTTGCAAGGATTCTCAACGTGCCTTTTGCCGTTGCGGACGCAACGACTTTGACAGAGGCGGGATACGTCGGCGAAGACGTGGAGAACGTTTTGCTCAAACTCATACAAGCGGCGGATTATGACATCGAAAAGGCTCAGCTTGGCATTATTTATATCGACGAGATAGACAAGCTTGCCAGCAAGGGCGAGAATATGTCGATCACGAGAGACGTCTCGGGCGAGGGTGTACAGCAAGCGCTTTTGAAAATTATCGAAAGCACTTTGGCAAGCGTACCGCCGCAAGGCGGAAGAAAGCATCCGCAGCAGGAATGTATACAGATCGATACGACTAATATCCTGTTCATATGCGGAGGCGCTTTTGTGGGACTTGACAGAATCATAGACAAGAGATTGGACGGTTCGTCGTTGGGATTTGGAGCAAAGGTGCGAGATAAGAGCGTCAGTTACGGAGAACTTATCAGCGACATTAAGCCTGACGATCTCATTAAATTCGGTCTTATTCCCGAATTCGTCGGCAGAATACCTATAGTCGTAGGTCTTGACGCTTTGGATGAGAAAGCGCTTGTCAAGATACTTACAGAGCCTAAAAACGCAGTGATAAGACAGTATAAAAAGTTGTTTGCGATTGACGGCGTAGAGGTGGATTTTGAAGACGACGCGCTCGTTGAGGTGGCAAAAATGGCAATCAAGCTCAAGACGGGCGCAAGAGGATTGAGGTCGGTGCTTGAGAGTATAATGTTGGAGCTGATGTACGACGTGCCTACCGACAAGACGATACAAAAAGTCGTCATCACGAAGGGCGTAGTTACAGGCGAAAGCAAGCCGACCATTGTAAGAATATAAAAATTGTAAGCTTCCGAATACGAATAATATCTGTTATTATTCGTATTCTTTAAAAGAGAGAAAGTCGCAATTACGTTGCGCGTTTGTTTTGACAAAGGAGAAAACTATGTCGGAAATATCAAAATTGACTATTCTACCGCTTATAGACGAAGTCGTATTGCCCAATTGCAGTAAAAAGTTGGATATAGTAAATAGAATAAATTCGTTAAATTTAAAAGCTGTTCATAAAGACGGTTCGCAGGTTTTTGCCGTCAAAATCAAGGATGGGAAGAAATTTACCGACGAAGATAGCGTATTTGAGTACGGAGTCATCTGCAACGTCAAAGAATACAGAGACAGGATAGACTTTTCCACTGTCGTGTTGGAAGGCGTTGCGCGCGCAAGGCTGATAGACATTGTAGATAGAGACGAGAGAGCCGTTTGGGTCACTGTCAAGGAAGATAAGGGCGTACCTTTTGACGAGTCTTTTAAAGATAATCTATATAGAAGCTTACTGTATAAAGATATAAAAAGCCTTGAGAAATTGGGCGGAGCAATACCTCAAGCAGTGTGGCTTGCCTTTGAAAGAATGCAGGATACTTGCGAGATAATGGATATTATCGCCGATTGCATAGGCGATATCGACAGACAGGCGTATCTGGAAGAGGGCAACAGCGAATTGAAGGCGCAAAGACTGTCGTCGACGTTAAAAGTCGAGGCTTATAAGTTGGGCGTATTAAAAGATATCAACAAAAAACTTGATAATACTTTGAGAGAAAATCAAAAAGAATTTGTTTTGAGAGAGCAAATTAAGGTCATCAAGAAAGAACTTGGCGACGAAGATAACGAAATTGAAGAAATTACTCAAAAAATAAAGGATCTGAAAGCGTCTGAAGAGGTCAAAAATAAGTTGCAAAAAGAACTCGACAGAATGCAGAGAATGAACGTCTCGTCTCCCGAGTATTCAATTTTGCGCAACTATTTGGATATTGCGCTGTCGTTACCTTGGGGCGAGTATACGCAAGATAACTTTGATTTGAAGCATATACGCGAAGTACTTGACGAAGAGCATTACGGAATAGATAAAGTCAAGAATAGAATAGTCGAGGCTATCGCAGTCAAGAAATTGGCGGGAGAGAAGAATAAAGCTCCGATAATATGCCTCGTGGGTTCGCCCGGCGTGGGTAAGACTTCTATTGCGCAATCTATAGCGAGAGCGCTTGGCAAGGAATATATCCATATGAGTTTGGGCGGAATAAGAGACGAGGCTGAAATCAGAGGTCATCGCAAAACTTATATTGGCGCAATGCCGGGAAGAATTATCTCTTGTATGTCAAAGGCGAAGACGAGCAATCCGCTGTTTTTGCTTGATGAAATCGACAAGATGACTCAAGACATGCGCGGAGATCCGTCCAGCGCAATGCTTGAAGTGCTCGATCCCAATCAAAATGCCAATTTCAGAGATAATTATCTTGAATTGCCTTTTGATTTGTCCCAAGTAATGTTTATAATGACGGCAAATTCTCTTGCAAATATTCAAAAACCGTTGCTTGACAGAATGGAAATCATAGAAATGGAAGGATATACCGTCGAGGAAAAGCTGGAGATAGCCAAGAGATATCTAGTGCCTAAACAAAAGGAGCAAAACGGTATCGAGACTTGCGAAGTCGAGTTTGAAGAAAAGGCAATCGAGGCGATTATTGACGGATATACCAGAGAATCGGGCGTAAGAGAGCTTGAGAGACAAATCGGAAGTGTATGCCGTAAGATTGCTACCAAGATTGTCGGCGGAGACAATATCAGTTACGTCGTCACGGCGGAGAATCTGACAGATTATCTCGGAGCGGTCAAATATCAAGGCGACGACGGCGTCGTAGGTGGAGAAGTGGGCGCTGTCAACGGACTTGCCTGGACGAGCGTTGGCGGAGTAACTATGCCTATTGAGGTGAGGCTGTTGCCATACGGCAGCGGAAAAATACTTTTGACGGGCAGTCTCGGCGACGTAATGAAAGAATCTGCCGAAATAGCGGTATCATTGATAAAAAGCAAGTGTCTTTCGCTCAATATAAGCGAAGATACGTTTAATAAACACGATATACACATTCACGTGCCTGCGGGCGCAACGCCAAAGGACGGACCTAGCGCGGGAATTGCTCTTGCGACGGCTGTATTGTCGGCGTTTACCGATAAGCCTGTCAAAAAAGATTTGGCGATGACGGGAGAAGTAACGCTTAGGGGCAAAGTACTTGCGATAGGCGGGCTCAAAGAAAAGACTTTGGGTGCAATGAGAAGCGGAATAAAGACTGTAATAATACCAAAGCAAAATCAAAAGGATATGTTGGAATTGCCAAAAAGCGTGTTGGATAACATTAATTTCGTGTTGGCAGACAGCGTAACTACGGTATTTGAAGAGGCTTGCGGAATTAATTTTAATTAGTTTTATCGAATATAGTTGCAATGAGACTGTGTCGATAATGCTTGATTCCTTTCCGCTTTACGGTAATTTATAGATATAACGGAGGAGGAATATAGTATGGAAATCAAACAGTGCAAGTTCATCACGTCTGTGGCAAATTGTAAAAATTGCGCTGATTACGGTATGCCCGAGATTGCTATTGCAGGCAAGTCTAACGTGGGCAAATCTTCTTTTATCAATTATCTTGTCAATAATAAGAGCATGGCGAAGACTTCTTCTACGCCCGGCAAAACCCGATTACTCAACTACTTTGAGATCAACAAAGGCGAGTTGATGTTCGTCGATCTGCCGGGATACGGTTACGCTAAAGTGTCGGGGGATATCAAGGGTAATTGGGACGAATTGATAGGCGGTTATTTGCTTGGAAGCAAGAGGCTTATCAACGTGTTTTTGCTTGTAGATATCAGGCATGAGCCTACTGCGCTTGACAAGCAAATGGTGGCTTATATGCATCATTATCAGATACCTTTTTGTGTCATCGCAACCAAGTGCGACAAGCTCTCCAAGATGGCTTGCAATAAGCAAAAGGGGATTATCGCAAGAGAATTGTGTATTGGTATCGATAACGTTATGACGGTTTCTTCGCATGCAAAAATGGGCAAAGAAGAAATATTGGCAAAGATTGAACATCTGATAAATACTTACAGATAGCCGTACATATGCTTAAAGTATTCTTAATTAAATCATTTTTTGTAATTATTAGAAGAAAATAATATAATTTGTATAAAAATTAAGGCAAACGAAAAATATCAAAGGCGTTTGTCTTTTTTTATATTTGCAGTAACAAAAATCCGACTTGCCGAATATATAATTGTGAGCATACAAAATTCTGTGTGCAATTATGACAGTAAAATAGGAGGAAGAATATATGTCATTTTCAAATAATTGCAAGTCCGACAAAATTCCCGGACCGATAAGAGGCAACGGCGGATTAAACGGCATTTGCGAGAGGGTGTGCATACAGTGTGACAAGGTGTTGGATATGTGTATGCGACAAGAAACTCTCACCGATTTGAGCGTCACTCTCACAGACGTTGAGCCTACTGCGGGATTGGTTGCGCCCTATACTTTTGTCAGCGCCAACGCTACGAGTTCTCAAGCCGTCATCAGCGATTTGATAGTCACTCCGCTTAAAGACGACAACTGTTCGTCGAGAGTTCAGTGTACGATAAGCGTTCCCGTTCAAGTAAATTTTGTCGACGCCAACGGTACGAGGGGAAGGGGCAATGCGACGATTTCGGTCGAGAGAGACGTGGTGCTACATACTTCTGCGCCATCCGTTATGCCGTATTCAATAGTTGCGACGGCATCGCTTTACAGCGCAAGAGGTACTTATGTCAGCGAGACGGAGTTTACTCTCACGGTATGTCTGACCACGATTTTGAAAGTAATTATGCAGGTTCACTTGCTTGTGCCGAGTTACGGCTATTGCTATATACCGCCTTGTCAAGAGTTCAACGAGCAGGTATGCGACGGCTTCTTCGATCTGCCGCTTTATCCCCAAGAGTGCGGAGTAGAAAATCGTTGTAAGTGCAATCTCAACAACAACTGATAATATGCGTAATATAAGGGTAGCGAAATAGCTACCTTTATATTTATTATTATATAACTTTATCAATATTTACGGACGACAGCATATATCAGCCGTATTTTTGCAGTCGCGCAATATTAAACGTCATTTCGACTAATACGAAGTGAAATGGAGAAATATCAACCAAAATAGATTTGACTATGTGGTGAGAGAAATATGAATTAAACAGTTGAGAAATATCCTTGAATTTGCTATAATTTATCTATGGATATTTATGCAATCAGCGATTTACATTTATCTTTTTCCGAGGACAAGCCCATGGATATATTCGGGGCTTGTTGGGAAGGTCATTGGCAAAAGATTTGCGACGATTGGAGACTTAAGGTAAAAGAGGACGACGTGGTGCTTATTGCGGGGGATATATCCTGGGCGATGACGCTGGAGAATGCGCTTTTGGACGTAAATGAAATTGCAAAATTGCCGGGCAGGAAAGTTATAATCAAGGGAAATCACGACTATTGGTGGAATTCCGTATCGAAGATACGCAAGGCTTTACCCGACGACTTTTTTGTTATACAAAACGACGCTATCAAGTTTGGCGACGTCGTTGTATGCGGCAGTCGTCTTTGGAACTTGACCAATCAAAGCTTAGTGGACAAGAAGATAAACGAAAGAGAGAAGATAAGACTTGAACTGTCGTTGGAAAAAGCTGTGAAGCTCAAAGAAGAGGGGGATAGAATTATTGCAATGTGCCACTATCCGCCTTTTGACGCAACTTTAAACGATAGCGAGTATACGGCAACGTTTGAAAAATACGCAGTCGACAGCGTGGTATACGGTCATCTGCACGGCAAGGATTGCAGAGCAGTCAAGTATATGGAGAAAAACTCCGTGAAGTATTATTTGACCTCTTGCGATCAGGTGGATAACAAGCTGATTAAAATATAATTTTAAAAGTAAAATTTTTTTGTTTAATTAACCGTAGGGTATTGACATCTGAATATATTTATCGTATAATAAAAATGCTGATTTGCAATTAGCAATTTTGGCGCTTTTGAAAAATAGAAAGTTTAATAATCCAAGAGACGGTTGTCGCTGATTTTTAAGAAATCCTCAAAAAGTTCTAACGAATAATTGCGACAAGGCTTTTAAAAAACATGTCTCTTATCCA
>CAMWVR010000040.1 GCA_947177795.1 uncultured Clostridia bacterium
TGAAAATGGAAGACGAGTATATGAAAGACATCAGAAGAGACGCGAGCGGAGACGGAACTAAAGTGAGAGTCAAAGAGACTGAAGTAGTGGTAAGCGATAAGCAAGCCTTTGAGACTGCAAAGAAGATGGTGGACTTGAGAGACGATCAGATTGAGAGGTATGCCGACTTGTTAAAAGAACAAAGGGCTATGAGGAGCAAGAAGTAATAGATATTTCGACTTCGCTACGCTACGCTCAATATGACTCGTTTAAAGTGAAAGTTACGCCTTGAATGCGTCACTCTGAGCGAAACGCAGTGGAGTCGAATGAGTCTAATTTAATGTCATTGACGCTCGCACGAGACGCACCTGCTTGCTCGCTATGCCGTCGCTGCGCTCCTTACGAGCGAAGCCGAGAAATCTCATCCGATATAAAATGATTAGACCTCTTTGCTACGGTCGAGGTGACAAAATCACAATGTCATTTCGACCAAAGCGTAGCGTCGTGGAGAAATCTCAACCGATTACTTGTCCTCCCCTTGATGGGAGGGGTAGGGGTGAGGTATTAAAATAATAATGTAGCGTAGTAGAATTGATAAATCTCAACATTATACGCTCACAAATATAATTATAATACTTGTATTTTTTTTTAATTTATGCTATTATTTTTCCGTATCCTAAATAATAGGAGTATTATACTATGAAAGCAATTGACAGCGCAATATACAGTATGACGGGCTACGGCAAGGGAGTCAGCGAGCAAGACGGACTCAAAGTTACCGTAGAACTCAAGTCTGTGAATCACAGGTTTTTGGACCTCAATATCAAGTTGCCCAAGGTCTTTACGTTTGCAGAAGACGTATTGCGTAAGACTATTCAAGGAGCTATCTTAAGAGGACATATTGACGTATACGTCAACTATGAAGACACCCGAGAAAGCAAAAAGACGTTGGCGATTGATTTTGATTTGGCGTCGCAGTACGTGCTTGCCGCAAGAGAAATTCAAGGCAGATGTCTTATTCAAAACAACTTTTTTACGGCAGAGGTCTTGCGTATGCCCGACGTGGTCACGCAGGTGGCGAAAGAAGAAGACGAAGAATTGCTTGTCAGGTTGCTCAAAGAGGCTTGTCTCGTCGCTATCGACAATATCAACGTGATGAAGTTGCGCGAGGGCGAATCGCTTGTCAAGGATCTTTACGTCAAGATAGATAATATCAAGAATACCATTCCCAAGATTCAGCAGCTTGCGCCCAAGACGCTTGAAGAATACCGAGCAAAACTCGAAGAAAGAGTGAGAGAGTATCTAAAAGAAGCTCCTATCGACGAAGTCAAACTTATCAACGAGATTGCTTTTTACAGCGACAAGTTTTGCACCGACGAGGAAGTCACAAGACTTTATACGCATATTGATCACTTCAAAGAAGTGCTTTTCGACGGCGGAGCGGTGGGCAAAAAACTTGATTTTATCGTTCAGGAAATGAACAGAGAGACCAACACTATCGGCAGTAAGTGCAACAACGCTCAAATCACGGAATGCGTGGTATTTATGAAGAGCGAGATAGAAAAGATAAGAGAACAAATTCAAAATTTGGTATAACTTAAGAGGCAGAATATGGAAAAGAAAGGTTTGTTGATAGTCGTTTCGGGACCCAGCGGAGCAGGTAAAGGCACCGTGCTGTCGCATACGACGGAAAAGTATTCCAACCTAAAGTATTCGGTGTCCGTCACGACGAGAGCGCCGAGAGAGGGCGAAGTCGACGGCGTCAACTATTTTTTCAAAAGCGTAGAGCAGTTTAAAAAAATGGTTGCCGACGGAGAGTTTTTAGAGCACAAAGAAGTGCATAATAATTATTACGGCACACCGCTATCCAACGTGCAAAAGAATTTGTTCGATGGCTACGACGTGGTGCTTGAGATAGATACCGAAGGCGCTTTGGACGTCAAGAACGCATATCCCGATTGCGTAATGATCTTTATCACTCCCGAGAAGTTTTCCACTATCGAGAAGAGATTGAGAGGCAGGTCTACCGAGAGCGAGGAGCAGATTCAAATCCGTATCCAAAATGCGTATAAGGAGCTCAAGCAAGCCGTCTATTACGATTATATCGTCGTCAACGAGGATGCGCAGCAAGCGGCTATGGACGTCATATCCATAATCGAGGCGGAAAAATGCAAAGTAAAAAACAATAAAAAATTTATAGACAATCTAATTTATGGAGGCAAATAATTATGATGATCGATCCACCAATTGACAAGTTGATAAAGAAAGCAGAGTGTCGTTATGCGCTCGTCTGCGGCGTTGCAAAGAGAGCAAGACAGCTCGAGACTCAATATTCCGATATGCTCGAGAAGTCGGGTATGAAGGCTATCTCTCTTGCCGCAGAAGAAGTATACGAAGGCGAAGTTGAGATAAAGAGAGACAATCAATAATTTTTTACGGGTGAATAATGCTTGAAAACTTCAACGTATTGTTGGGCGTAAGCGGCGGAATAGCTTGCTACAAGTCGTGCGAAATAGTATCGAGACTCAAAAAACTCGGCGCAGGAGTGGACGTCGTCATGACGGCGCACGCCACCGAGTTTGTATCTCCTTTGACTTTTGAGACCTTGTCGGCGCGTCCCGTCGTCAGCGATATGTTTTCACGCGAAAGACAGTGGGAAGTCGAGCATATCTCTCTTGCAAAAAAGGCTGATATTTGTATCATCGCTCCTGCCACGGCAAACATTATTGCAAAACTTGCCGAGGGCATTGCGGACGATATGTTGACCACGACATATCTTGCGCTCAAATGTCCGATAATAATTGCGCCTGCGATGAATACCAATATGTATTGCAATCCTACTGTCAAGGACAACCTTGCAAAACTCAAATCCAAAGGCGTGATAGTCGTCGATTCTATCGAGGGTAGACTTGCCTGCGGAGATAGCGGAAAAGGCAAGATGGCAGAGCCTGTCGACATAGTCGCAAAGGCAGTTGAGACCTTGCTCCCCAAGAGGGATTACGAGGGCAAGAAAGTGCTCGTCACGGCAGGCGCTACGAGAGAGAATATAGACGGCGTAAGATTTATTACCAACAGATCTTCGGGCAAAATGGGCGTTGAGATAGCAAAGAACGCTCTCAAGAGAGGCGCTGAAGTTATACTAGTCAAGGGACTTACTCAAGTCGATATACCAAGTTATATCACAAAAGTCGTGTCCGTTGAGAGCACTATGCAAATGTACGACGCCGTTATGGATAATTATAAGGATTGCGACGTAATAATCAAGGCGGCTGCGCCAAGTGATTACAGGCCCGTAGAGGCTGTCAAGCAAAAACTCAAAGGCGAAGAGATTACGCTCAAGTTGACAAAAAATCCCGATATAGCAAAGGCTGTCGGCGAGGTCAAGGGGCATAGAAAACTCGTCGTATTTTGCGCCGAGACTCAAGATTTGATTGCAAGCGCAAAGGGCAAGCTCGAGAGCAAAAACGCCGATATGGTCGTCGCCAACGACGTGACGGCAGAGGGCGCAGGCTTTGACGTAGATACCAATATCGTGACGATACTCAAGAGAGACGGCAGCGAGCGATCGTATCCCAAGATGAGCAAGAGCCAAGTCGCCGATTTGATACTTGACGAGGCGCTCAAATGATTGCCAAGGTTATCGTAGACATCAGCAATTCGCAGACGGACAAGATATTCGATTATGAGATACCCTCAAATCTTGACGTGCGAAAGGGATCGAGAGTAATCGTACCTTTTGGACCGCGCAGAATTGAGGGCTTTTGTATAGATATAGCCGATAAGTCAGACGTAACGTCGTTGAAATACGTCGAGGCGGTTCTCGACGATTTCGTATGCATAAGCGAAGAAATGCTTGCGCTTATGCGGTATATGAAAGACAAGTTTTATATTCGCTACGTCGATGCATTGAGACTTTTTATTCCGTCAAAACTCAGAGGCGGACGGGTCAAGGAGTTGACGAGAATATATCTAGCTCTTGCCCCCGACTTGACTTTTGACGAGATAGTCGCTCAAATTCCCGCAAGGGCAAAAAGCCAGCTTGCTCTCGTCGAAAGGCTTAGGCAAGGCGGAGAGTACTTGACGGCGCTTTCCAATGAATTTTCTTCAAGCGCAATCAACGCTTTGATAGACAAGCGTATTATCGTCAAGTCGAGCGAAGAAGTGGGACGAAAGCCAATGGCGAGCGTCAAAGGCAGCGGCGAAACCGTACAACTTCGAGAGGCGCAAAAGAGAGCGGTCGACAAGATTTTTTCAAGCAAAAACGACGTTATATTGCTTCACGGCGTGACGGGCAGCGGCAAAACGCTCGTGTATATCAGCGCTATCCAAAAGGCTCTTGCCGAGGGCAAGACGGCGATAATGTTGGTGCCCGAGATATCGCTCACACCGCAGATGCTTCGCAACTTCAGAGGATATTTCGGCGACAGCGTCGCAATGCTGCACAGCGGACTAAGCGACGGCGAAAGATTCGACGAATGGAGAAGACTGCTAAAGGGCGAGGCGAAAATAGCCGTCGGCGCAAGGTCGGCGATATTTGCTCCCGTCAAGGATTTGGGGCTTGTTATCATAGACGAAGAACACGACTCAAGTTACGTCAGCGAATCCAATCCACGTTATCGCACGGTCGATATTGCGAGGTTCAGAGCAGAATACAGCGGCGCAAAGGTCGTACTCGGCAGCGCAACTCCGTCAATCGAAAGTTATCTCCTTGCGAAAAAAGGCGAGTATGATTTGGCAGTGATGAGCGAGCGAATATCCGACAAGGGCATGCCCGACGTAGAGATAGTCAATATGTCTCACGAGCTTTTGATGGGCAATAATTCTATGTTTTCTTCGACTTTGGAAAACAAGATGATATCCACGATCAAAAAGGGCGAGCAAGTCATGATATTCCTCAATCGCAGAGGACATTCGTCTTTCGTCATGTGCCGCAAATGCGGATATATCGCAAAATGCTCCGATTGCGACGTGTCGCTCACGTATCACTCGGTGGACAACTTGCTCAAGTGTCACTACTGCGGCAAGAGATACAAGATGCTCAGCCGTTGTCCCGATTGCGGAAGCGACGGCATACGCTACGGCAAGATAGGCACGCAGAGAGTGGTCGAAGAGATCAACAGGCTTTTGCCCGACGTCAGCGTACTTCGTATGGACAACGAGACGACGACCACAAAGGACGCTTATCTCGAGATACTCGGCAAATTTGCCGCCAAAGAGGCGCAAATCCTAGTCGGTACGCAGATGATTGCCAAGGGACACGATTTCCCCGACGTAACGCTGGTGGGAATACTTGACGCCGATATGAGTCTTTATCATCAGGATTACCGCTCCAACGAGCGTACCTTTCAATTGGTCACGCAGGTTGCGGGAAGAGCGGGCAGGAGCGATAAGGGCGGCAAGGTAATTTTGCAGACCTATGCTCCCAATCACTACGTATATAGATACGCCTCCAAGTACGACTACGAGGGGTTTTTCCAAAAGGAAAACAACGTGCGCAAGACGACGGCTTTTCCGCCGTACACGACGATAATACGAGTGCTTATGACTTCGGAAGACGAAGACAAAGTCATAGATACCGCCAAGTCGATATACAGACCGCTTATGGAATATGCGCAAGACAATAAGCAGGATTTTCTGTATATTCAGGCGATGAAGGCGCCGCTTGGCAGGATACAAAACAAGTTTCGCTATCAGATAATAGCGAGAATAAAAAGAGAAAACGAGAGTAAAATCATAGCCAAATTCTATCAAGTGATTGAGAATAACCAAAGCCGAGGCGTGACTGTCTTTGCAGAACTCAATCCGCAGAATATGGCGTAGGAGTAATTATGGCATTGAGAGATATAGTAAAAGATCCCAATCCGACGTTGCGTAAAAAGTGCCGTCCGGTAGAAGTATTTGACGACAAGCTCGGCAAGTTGATCGACGATATGCGCGACACGATGATACACGCCGACGGCGTAGGCTTGGCAGCGCCGCAAGTGGGCATTTTGAGACGAATAGCCGTCGTTCTGGTCGACGACTTTTATATTGAATTTGTCAATCCCGAGATAGTCAAGACCAAGGGTTCGCAAATCGGTCCCGAGGCGTGTCTTAGCGTTCCGGGAAAGAGTTGCGACGTCAAGAGACCCAATCAAGTCACCGTCTATTATCAGGATAGATACGGCAATGATATGAGCGTGACGGCAGAGGGCTTTATCGCAAGAGCGTTCTGTCACGAGATAGATCATCTTGACGGCACGTTGTATTACGACAAGAAGTACGACGGCAAAGAGTAATTTTCTTCAAACGATTTGAGGTAGCGAATGCGTATTCTATTTTTAGGTACTCCCGATTTTGCCGTAAAGGCGCTTGATAAGTTGGTCAGCGAGGGCTACGACGTGGTCGGAGCAGTCACTCAACCCGACAAAAGACGCAACCGAGGCGAGATATCGTTCTGTCCCGTCAAGGAGTACGCCGTAAACCACGGTATAAAAGTATATCAATACGACAGTATAAGGCGACAAGGCGTTGAGGATATCAAGGCAATTGATCCCGACGTGATGATTACTTGCGCTTTCGGGCAGATTATCAGCCAAGAGATTTTGGATATACCTAAGTACGGAGTGCTTAATATCCATGCGTCGCTTTTGCCAAAATACAGGGGTAGCAGTCCCATTCAATGGTGTCTTATCAACGGCGAGAAGACCACGGGCGTGACGATAATGAAGACTGCGCTTGCCGTAGACAGCGGAGATATATTGCTGCAAAAGCAATTGGATATTTTGCCTGACGAAAACGCAGGAGAACTCTTTGACAGACTTGCCGAATTGGGCGGCGAAGCCATTGTCGATGCGTTGAAACTCATCGAGAGCGGAAATGCAGTATTTACGCCTCAAGACGAGAGTAAAGCTACGCATTATCCTATGATAAGCAAAGAAGACGGCTTGATAGATTGGAATTTATCTGCCGAAGATATTTTCAACAAAATGCGAGGCTTTACGCCTTGGCCGTCGGTATATACCTATCTTGACGGCAAGTTGTTCAAGATACTCAAGAGCAAAGTCGCCGACGACTTGCCCGCTCAACTGCCCGTAGGCGGAGTTTGTGCGACTAAAAATACGGCTTTAGTCAAGTGCGGAAAGGGCGCTTTGCAACTTTTGCAAGTGCAGTTGGAAGGCAAAAAGGCAATGGATATTTCCTCTTTTATGGCGAGTGGAAAATTAAATAACGAGACGGTCTTGGGCAAATGAACGATTTGTTGATGGCATTTGAAGTGTTGCTTGCGATATACAAAGACGGCGCTTACAGCAACTTAGAACTCAATAAAAGAGTCAACGGCGCAAGCAATCAAGCCATTGTGACAAGGCTTGTCTACGGCGTCTTGCAAAAAGACGTTCAGCTAGAATATTACCTTGCCAAAGTCGCGAGTAAAAGACCGCCAAAGACGATTGCTGTACTTCTCAAATTGGGCATGTACGCATTGACGTATATCAATTCGATACCAAGATACGCCGTCGTCGACAGTCTTGTCACGATATGCGAAAAGTACGGCAAAAGACAGCTAAAGGGCTTTGTCAATTCCACGTTGAAGAACTTTGACGCAAGCAAAATTGCGTTGCCAAACGACAGATTCGAGGCGATGAGCGTGGAGGCTAGCGTTCCGCTTTGGCTTGTCAAGACTTACTGCAAGCAGTACGGTTTTGACGCAACGAGGGAATTTTTGAGCGTGGACACTTTCACAAAAGAGCATATCCGCCCAAATTTGAGAAAGCAGACTTTAGAGCAGTTGAAAGGTCTGTTGGACGCTCAAAATATCGCTTATGAAGAAAGCCTTGCAAGCGGTCTTTTTGTAGATAACATCGCTTATATCAAGTCGTTGAACGAGCGAGGTATGATTACCTATCAGTCGATGACGTCAATGTTGGCTGCGCAGGCAATGGAAGTCGAGGACGGCGAAATCGTACTTGATTTGTGCAGCGCGCCGGGCGGCAAAGCGGTATATATGAGCGAACTTGCCGACGTGACTATCACGGCTTGCGATATTCACGAACATAGATTGCAGCTTATACGGGATTATATCAATAGAATGGGTGCAAAGAATATAACCGTGCAGCATAACGACGGCAGTATAGTTGCTTCCGACTTTGTCGGCAAATTCGACAGAACGCTATGCGACGTTCCGTGTTCGGGACTTGGCGTCGTTGGTAAAAAGGCAGACGTATATTTGACTGCAAGTATGGACAAGTGTCTTCAGCTTGCCGCATTGCAATACGAGATACTTTGCAACGCAAGCAAATATACCAAAAAGCGTATCGTGTATTCCACGTGTACGACTTTGCGCGAAGAGAATTATAACGTCGTCGGCAGATTTGTCAAAGAAAATCCCGCTTGGCAAGTCGTCAGGTCTCAACAGTATTTGCACGACGGCAAAGGACAGGACGGATTTTTTATCGCAGTATTAGAGAAGAAGAGCCTTTAATTGCCGACGTAATCTTACTCGCATCACTTAATGATAGTCTCTTTGGTATAATTAAGTGAGTGTGAGTCTGCTTAAAACAATAACCTTTTGAGGAGAAAAATGACGAAAAATCTTTTGACGGATTTGAGTATTGAAGAGCTTGAAAATATAACCGTTGAGTTTGGAGAGCCTAAGTTTAGGGCAAAACAACTTTGGGGTTGGCTTGTCAAGGGCGCAGATTTTTCGCAGATGAGCAATCTTCCCAAAGGTTTTGTAGACAAGTTGTCTCAAGAGTATATCGCTCAAGGCGTAGAGATATACGGCGAATATAAGTCGCAATTAGACGGCACGGTAAAGTACTTGTACAAGCTTTGCGACGGCAATATCATAGAAGGCGTGCTGATGAAGTATAAGTATGGCAACACGCTTTGTGTGTCCACTCAAGTGGGTTGCAGAATGAATTGCGCTTTCTGCGCTTCGGGATTGGACGGACTTATTCGCAATCTTACGGCGGGCGAGATATTGGGGCAAGTAATTGCCGTCAACGCCCGCAACGCTGACGGCGAAGACAGAGGGGTGACTAATATAGTGCTTATGGGCAGCGGAGAACCGCTGGATAATTATGACAACGTTTGCAAGTTTTTAACGCTTGTAAGCGATGAAAAAGGACTTAATATATCCAAGAGGAATATATCTTTGTCTACTTGCGGACTGTGCGACAGGATAAGACAACTTGCCGACGACGGATATTCTCCGACCATGACGATATCCCTGCATGCGCCAAACGACGAGATGCGTAAGGAGATTATGCCTATTGCAAAGAGGTATTCTATAGCCGATATTATCAAGGCTGTCAGATATTATTTTGACAAGACAGGGCGACGGATAATATTCGAGTATTCAATGATAGCGGGCAAGAATGACAGCGAGGAATGCGCAAGACAACTTGCAAGCGTGGTCAAAGGACTTGCTTGCCACGTCAATCTTATACCGTTGAATTACGTCAAAGAGCGAGGTTTGGACGGAAGTAACAAAAAGAATATATATAGATTTATGTCAGCGCTTGAGAAGCAAGGAGTAAGCGTGACCGTGCGCAGGAGCATGGGAAGCGATATTGACGGCGCTTGCGGACAATTGAGGAGAAAGGTAATCAATAATGAAGATAATTGAAATATTCGACGATAATTATACCGTCAATAAGATATACGAACACAATAGATACGCCGTGCGAGCCGTAATATTGGACGGAGAAAAGATATTCGTAGAGTACGCTAAAAGTAAGCCCATAATTATGTTGCCGGGCGGTGGCATAGAAGGCGAAGAGAGCAAAGAAGATTGCATTATCAGAGAATGCAAAGAAGAGTGCGGCATTATCGTAAGGCCTATAAAACAACTCTTTGTAATAAAGGAGTATTACAACGATATTATTTTCCACAGTAGTTACCTGCTTTGCGAAACCGTCGGGAATTGTCAAAGCAATCCCACTGCGACGGAGAAAGAATTGCTGCTCAAGAATTTCTATGAGGATATCACAATCGTTTGCAACGATCTAAAGAATGTTTTGGATAACATCGAGGACAAAGAAAGTGAGTTGTACGGTATGAATTATAGAGAGTATCTAGCAGTAAAAGAAGTTTTGAACATTGTTCAAAATGCTAAATAATCGACCTATATAAATAAAAATTGCGAAATTATCGCAACGGGAGGCAATTATCAAAGTCAAGACGAGCGGACAGATTATAAAAGGCGTTGGCGGCGTATATACCGTGGCTTTGCCAAGCGGAGAAAAAGTCAAGTGTTATCCGCGCGGCAAGCTCAAACAAAACGGAGAGTTGTTTATCGGCGATATAGTTGACATTGCTTTGGATAAAGAGGGTATTATTGAGAACGTACGACCTAGGCGTACTCAACTCGTCCGACCTTACGTCAGCAATATGGACGGGATCGTAATCGTACTTGCGCCGATACCAAAACCTGACATGATGCTTGTTGACAAGCTTATAATCGGTGCGACGGAAAACGGTATTCAGCCGATTATTTGTGTAAACAAGGCTGATATGGAGGGCGCTGACGCAGTTGCGCAAGACGTAGCCAACGATTATAAGGACATTGCGGATATTTTAGTCATATCCACGCAGACAAATCAAGGTATAGATCTGCTTATGGAGAAGATAAAGGGCAAGTTTATTTGCCTTGCAGGACAGTCTGCCGTAGGTAAATCCTCGTTGATTAATTGTATTTTGGGAGAAGATAAGCTAAAGACGGGCGATTTGAGTAAAAAAGGCGACAGAGGAAAGAATACCACCCGACATATAGAGATAATCACGCTTGCGGACGGTACGCAGATAGCCGATACTTGCGGATTCAATAAATTGGAGATACCGCTTTTCGATCCGTCGAGACTGTCTACCTATTATACGGACTTTGACGAGTACGCTAGAGAGTGCAAATTTAGGTGTTGCAATCATTATAAAGAAGAGTATTGCGGAGTAAAGACTGCCGTAGAGAGAGGAACTATAGCAAAAAGCAGGTACGATAGGTACGCAAGGCTTTTTGAATATGTGGAAAATAAGTGGAATAAGCGATATGATTAATATTTGAACAATGTTCAATTGTTAATTTAATCGACCTATTTCTGTAAAATATTATAAATCAACTAAGGAGAATCTAAGATGAGCGTTAAGATTTCGCCGTCGATACTTTCGGCGGATTTTGCAAATATGGGAGCTGCGGTTTCAAAACTCGCCGATTGGGGCGCGGATTGGGTGCATTGCGACGTTATGGACGGGATTTTTTGTCCCAACTTTACGTTTGGACCGCCTATGATAAAGGCTATCAGAAAGCATACTACGCTGCCTTTGGACGTGCATCTGATGATCACTAAACCCGAGAGGTATATCGACAAGTTTTTAGAAGCTGGAGCTGATATTATAACTTTCCACGCAGAGGCAAGCGAAAGCGTAGAGGAGATAATAGACACAGTTCACAGACACGGCAAGAAGGTGGGGTTGGTGCTTAATCCCAATATCGAGGTGAGTTCTATAAGCAAATATATCGATATGGTCGACTTGGTTATGCTTATGGGTGTTTATCCCGGCTTTTCTGCGCAGAAGTTTATACCTGAGACAATGGAAAAAATCAGCCAATTAAAGGACTTTATAGGCGAAAGAGCGGTTCAAATCGAGTTTGACGGCGGCGTAAGCGTAGATAATATAGCCGAAATGGAGCAAAGAGGTCTTAATATTGCCGTAAGCGGCAGCTTTATCTTTGGCGCAAATGACCCAAAAGAAGCTATCAAGGCGCTCAAATTCGCCTCCAAATTAGTAAATGGCTGAGACCTCTCGGCTACGCTCGAGGTGACTATATATTTTAAAGCAAATAAATGATGTCATTTCGACCGTAGCGTAGCAAAGTGGAGAAATCTCCAACCTATTTGAAAAGATTGTCACACAATTTTCACTATCGTCATATATTGCAACAAAGAATATTGGAGGCAATTATGAGGATAATTTGTATCAATCCGCCTAGATTTATTAAGGCAATCCTTAGAGTATTCAAAAGAAAAGCATAATAATTAAATAAAAAAACACCCTGAAATCTCAGGGTGTAATTACCGTTAATCAGATTCGATTAAGCGCGCTCAACAGCGCCGCTACGCAAACATCTGGTGCATACGTATAAGCTTTGAGTAGAACCGTTGTTGTTTACTACTTTGACTTTTTGTACGTTGGCTCCCCAACTTCTTCTATATTTACGGTTAGAGTGGCTTACTTTGTTGCCGCTTTGTTGACCTTTACCGCAGATAGCGCAAACTTTAGACATAATATGAATACCTCCATTCAATTCTTGCCTAGATATAATACCACTATGACAGAATAATTGCAAGAAAATATCGTTAAATTTTCAAAATTTTTTATAATTTTTTGTATTTTTGCTTATAATACTTTAAATGCGCAACTAAAATATATAAAAACACTTGCATAAGAGTTGTGTTTTTTGTTAGAATTACAGTATATGGCAGTTAAGACATCAAATTATTACGGAAGAATAATAATAACTGATAAGGCTATATCCATGGTGGCGCATTTTGCGGCGGCTGACTGTTACGGCGTCGTAGATCTTGTGTCACGCAAATTGAGTGACAGTATTAGTGAGTTTTTTAATAAGTGCCCTTCTGGCAAGGGAGTGAAGATTGTCACTTTGAAAAATAAGATTAACATTGAACTTTTCGTTGTCCTAAAAGAAGGAATAAATATAGACGCTGTGACGGATTCAATCAAAAGTACGGTAAAGTACAACGTAGAAACGTACACGGGTATGAGAGTTGACGGTGTGATCGTCAACGTAGTGGGCGTGAAAGTTTAATCGGAGAATGTAATGAAAGTTTTAGATAGCGCCAAGATATTGGAGATGATTGACGGAGGTTATAGATACCTCAAAGCCAATAAGGCCATGGTCGACTCTCTGAATGTCTTTCCGGTACCCGACGGCGACACGGGAACTAATATGTCGCTCACGATGGCGTCTGCGGTAAAAGAAGTAAAAGCCGTAGAGACCGACGATATAAGAGAAATATTGACAGCTTACTCAAGAGGCGCGCTCAAAGGCGCAAGAGGAAACTCGGGTGTAATCCTGTCGCAGATTATAAAAGGATTGGCAGTAGTCCTTGCGGACGAAAAGTCGATCACTACGAAATCATTTGCTAACGCATTGAGGTATTCGAGAGAAGTCGCTTACAACGCAGTTACCAAGCCAAAAGAAGGTACGGTGCTGACTGTAATCAGATTTATGGCAGAAAATGCTCCTTCGATTGCCAACAAAAATGCTTCTTTTATCAACTTTTTTGACCAATTGATAAAGAAAGGAGAAGAAATTCTTCAAAAGACGCCGGATATGTTGCCCGTGTTGAAACAAGCGGGCGTAGTAGACGCCGGCGGTAGAGGTCTTTTGTGCGTATTCCAAGGCTTTTACAATGCTTTGGCAGGAGTAGAGATACCCGAAGTCATTGAAGATAGTAGCGAAAACGCCGTTGTTCCGACGCCGATTTTGGACGCTTTCGGCAGCGACGAGCACGATTTGGACAATATCAAGTATGCGTACTGCACGGAATACTTCGTCATCAATCTCAAAAAGCACGTCACAGAAGAAGATATCGAGAAGTTGAGAGACAAACTAATGGCTATAGGCGATTGCGTAATCGTAATCGGAGACGTAAACCTTATAAAAGTTCACGTTCACACCAATCAGCCTAACCGCGCGTTATACAATGCCTTGCAACTTGGCGAATTAGACAAAGTTAAGATAGAAAATATGCTCGAACAACACAGAGCATTGGTCGCAGAAAGAGAAAAGACCAAGAAAGCTATCGGTGTGATTTCTATTTGCGCAGGCGAAGGAATTGCAAATATATTCAAAGAATTGACTATCGACGAGGTAATCGAGGGCGGTCAGACTATGAATCCAAGCGTCGAAGATATTTTGACTGCTGTAGAAAAAGTCAATTCTGACAACGTGATTATTCTCCCTAATAATAAAAACATTATTATGGCGGCTGAAAAGGTCAAAGAACTCACGCAAAAACACGTTGAAGTAATTCCGACGACGGAAATTGCGCAGGGCATAAGAGCGGCGTTTGCATTTGACGTAAACCAAAGCTTGGAAGTCAACGTCAGCGAAATGACTTCGTCTTTTGAAGATCTCAAGTGCGGAGAAGTCACCAACGCAGTGCGTAATACCAATCTTGACGGCTTTGATATATCCGAAGGAGATATAATCGGCTTGGACGGCAAGACTATCATTGCAGATTCAAAGTGCGTAGAAGATACTACTATGGCGGTCATTGATAAATTGGTGGATGAGTGGAGCGAAGTCATCACTCTCTATTACGGCGAGGGCGTAAGCAAAGAAGACGCCGAGAAGTTGGTGACCAAGCTCAAACAAAAGTATGAGGACTTTGACGTAGTAAGTTATTTCGGCGGACAGCCTCATTACTATTACTTGATTTCGATAGAATAATCGTTGCTTAAAACGATTATATTGCGAAACTATTATACTGAAAATACATATTACTGAACATTGTTCAAATAAATATCCGCAGGCGAACGTAACGCTTGCGGATATTATTTTATTAGATTGATACGCCATATGTAACGCTATATATTTAATACTGAACATTGTTCAATATTTGACATTGCGCTACGCTTGACTATTTTTTTGCCATGAATTATACTTATGATATCAATATATTCAATTATATTATATATAGTTGGGAATACTATTTATTATATAATGACATTTGGAAGGGAATATGGAACTTACCGACGTAAAGGGAGTGGGCGCAAAGACTGCGGAAAAACTTGGCAAACTTGGAATATCTACGCCGCGCGACGCTATATATTTTTATCCTAAATTCTATTGGGATATGACCAAGGAGACGGATTTGGAGAGCATAGAGAGCGGCGATTACGTCTTGCTCAAAGGCTTTTTGACTTCCGTCAGCGGACTCATTAGGGCAAAGAGAGGTCTGTCGTTTTGCACCGCCACGCTCAACACGCAAGGTAAGAAAATCAAATTGACTTGGTTTAATTCGCCTTTCGTCGTTTCGCTCCTCAAGCAGAGCGGAGAATTTCTCTTTTGGGGCAAGGCTCGGCTCAACGGTAAAAAGATTGAGATGTCCAACCCGAGTTTTGAAAAAGCTGAAGAAAATAAGCGTTTGCAAGGCATTGTTCCTATTTATCCGCTTAAAGACGCAGTGGGTCAGCAGACTTTCCGTAATATCGTCAAGGCGTGTCTTGAGAGTACGCATATTGCAAGCAGGCTTGACGAATATTGCGAGATGTCACTTGACGAGGCTTTCAGAATAGTTCACGATCCGACGGATATGGAAATCACAAAATCTGCTCGCAAGCGCATCGCCATAGAAGAATTGGTATATCAAATCATAGCGTACAGAATTATCAAGAATAATTCCGCCAATAAAAAACCTCATCCCTATCTTTGCTCGATTGAAGACATAAGGCAAGATATATCCGACCTGCCATATAAGTTGACTCCGTCGCAGAATAAGGCGATTGAGGAAATTATTCAAGACTTAAGAGGGGAGAGGCATACCAACAGAATGCTTATGGGTGACGTTGGCTCGGGCAAGACTGTAATAGCTTTGCTTACGTGCTTATTTGCAAATAAGTGCGGCAGACAGTCGGCGATTATGGCTCCCACCGAAATTCTTGCGCGTCAGCATTACCGCACCGCGCTGTCACTTTTTGGAGATAAGATAAGAGTGGCTTTGCTCACTTCGTCTACAGTGGCTGCGGACAAGAAAACGATAATTGCGGCGCTGAGCAAAGGTGAAATCGACCTCATAGTAGGCACTCACGCCGTGCTCAACGACAAAGTCAAGTTTGACAATCTCGGACTTATAGTAATAGACGAGTTGCACCGCTTTGGCGTAAGACAAAAGAGCAAACTCGAGGACAAGGCTGTGGGAGTGGATACTTTGGTAATGAGCGCAACTCCCATCCCGCGAGCATTGGCGCTGTCAATATATGGCGACTTGGATATGTCCGTGCTCCAGCCAAGAGAAGGGACTGGGGATAACATCTCTACTTTTGTTATGGGAGACGACAAACTCAAAGGGCTCTATAAATTTATCAATGAGAGAGTATCTTACGGCGAGCAGGCGTATATCGTATGCCCGCTTGTCGAGGACAGCGAGGGATTGGAAGTCTTTTCGGCAAAGATGCTCTATAAACAACTTGTCAAGAAAGAACTTGCCGACGTCAACGTCGGACTTGTCTATGGCAGTATGAAAGACAAGGAAAAGAGCGAGATTATGGCAAGATTTTATGCGGGGGACATTGACGTGCTCGTCGCAACTTCAGTCATAGAAGTCGGCATTGACAGCCAGCGCGCAAGCGTAATGGCGGTGCTCAACAGCGACAGATTTGGTTTGGCGGCGCTCCACCAACTGCGAGGTAGAGTGGGCAGAAATCCCAATATCAAGTCGTATTGTTTCTTGCATACCTCCAAGCAGGAAGAAAACGAACGTCTCAATGCTCTTCAGAATAACCGCGACGGTCTCAAGATAGCCGAGATAGATGCGGATATGCGAGGTTACGGTGACTTTTTGGGCGTAAATCAAAGCGGCGGAAGTGGCAAGATAGGCGTATTTATCAACAAAAGACTTATCGAAGAGTGCAAAGACATTGCCGACAATCTTATGCAAGAGGGCAGTATCTATACAGAATACGACGAAATGCTGTCGAAGTATCTTAATTTGTTGCAAGGTGTATCGTTGAATTAGTTTGACGTCAAATATCCTTGTCACCTCAAGCAACTTTTGTCATTTCGAGCGAAGTCGAGAGGTCTCATCCTTTTAGATTTTCGACTTCGTTTTATTCCGTTCAGTATGATAATAGGATAGAGATTTCTCCACTCCACTTCGTTTCGTTCGAAATGACATTTATACAATTATTACGTTCACAAGCATTTTAATTTTCTAAAAAAAGTATACTTTTACTGTAACGTCTCTGAAAAGCGGTTTTTAGTTAATTTTATTATAATTCACGTTGATTTTTTTGTCAAGATATTAGGTCAGTAAAAGTATACTTTTTTTGTAAAAGCAGAGAGCAACATCCATATTTTTTAATAGTCAAGAGGAGAAAATCAACTATATGAAAAATTGCAAAAGATTGACAATATTACTTATTTTATTAATGCTTATTGCAACGATGTCGACATTGTTTGTTGCGTGCAATAAAGAAGAGCCTTATTATGGTACGTATTATGGCGGATATCCCGACAATCAAAATAGCGCCACTTTGACGATTGACAAAGAATACGTATATTTTGGTGGTGAGCAATCTCAATATACGTATTCTGGCAATACGGTTACGCTGACTAATGGATTGCAGATAAAAATAGTTGAGGCAAATCAAGTAGCGTATATTGACGGTATTACGGACTCTAGATTTAATAATAAAATCAAAACAAGAAACGGTAATTTCTCCGCTACGATTATTACTATGTCAAACGGTAGTATGGAAACCGGCTATTACTTTTATAGTAATGGCACGTTTGAGATTCTCAAGACGTCGGTGCCTGCCTCAAGATCAAGCGGAAAATATTATCTTAAGAACGGTGTGCTTTCTATGATAACTCAAGAGGTATCTGGACTTATCGAAATAAGTCAACAAAACATTTTGCACTTTTGGTATATAGATGCAAATTATATTATTTATCCTAATGCTATGGTAAAAGATTATACTAAATTCCAGACTTCAAGTACCGACAAGCCAAGTAATACTCCTGACGACGGTAACAACGGCAATAATGGTAACAATAGCAATAACGGCAACGGCTCCTCACAAGAGAAAACCTATACGGTCGTTTGGAAAAACTATGAAGGCACAGTGCTTGAGGTAGATTATGATGTGCCTAGCGGTACAGTTCCAACCTATGACGGCAATACGCCCACAAGAGTGGCGGATGATAATTACGTATATACGTTTGACGGATGGTCACCGTCTGTATCTTCAATATATGAAGATACGATATATACTGCACAATTTAGTTCAATATTATCGTATACCGTGACTTGGAAGAATTATGACGGAACGGTTTTGGAGACAGATTACAACGTGCCAAGAGGAAGTACGCCTACTTATGACGGCAATACTCCTACAAGAGCGGCAGAAGAAGAAGGATATAATTATACATTTAAAGGTTGGTCACCATCTGTATCTTCGATATATGAAGATAAGACGTATACTGCGCAATTTGAAGCAACGCTTGCAATTCCCGACTTGCCTGCAAATACTCAACCTCTGTTAGAGACTGCCAATACGTCTTTTGAAGGAGATGGCACGGAGGAAAGTCCATATCTTATCAAGACTTCGGCTCAACTCTTGGGTATGGGAGCGTACGCCGATAAGCATTTTGCTTTGGCAAATGATATTACGTTGCCGCTTAACAGTGAGGATAGACCGAATTTCTCGCCATTGTTCTCTGACGAAAAGCCTTTCAATGCTACTTTTGACGGCAGAGGATATACGGTGAGTAATTTATATATCTATAATACCGACACCCATTATACAGGTCTCTTTGCATCGGTAGGCGAAAGCGGAGTGGTCAAAAATCTAAAACTTGCCGACGTGAGAGTTTTTGGCGGGAATTATATCGGAGGAATAGCAGGGTTGTCTATTGGCTCAATCAAATACTGCGAAGTGAATGGCAATATTACTTACGTACCAGCCAATAATTATCAAGTTTATGTCGGCGGCATAGCCGGTCGCGGTAATGTGGACAAGTGTAACTCAGCGGTGGAAATAAAGGTATTTGACTTTAATTCCAATACATACGTCGGTGGGTTGACAGGGTATTCAACTTCAGAGGCAATATCTGACAGTAGCAATACTGGCAATATCATTGTAAAGACTACTGATAAGAACAGTAACAGTTATACTCGTGTCGGCGGCTTGGTGGGGGATAGCT
>CAMWVR010000041.1 GCA_947177795.1 uncultured Clostridia bacterium
GAATTTCTCCTTCAAATATATTTATAGTTATTATAACATATCTAATTTATTTTCGCATCTGTTTTTAGTTTAAATTTTAAAGAAAATAACAGAATTTCTCTTTTATTATTTTAGTACATATTTTATCGTTCTCTGCGGTCCGTACATAGAAGCTGTAACACTTATCAGACTTTAGCGTTATCGTCTTCCATATGGAAATTAATGGTACTTTGCAGTATTACACCATTGTCGTTTGCATATATTCTAAGGTTTCGCCGACAAAATAGTCAACCAAAATGAGTATACTGTTCCCTTCAAGGTCGCACATCGTCATACCATTTTGTTAGACATACCAACAATTATCCTATCAAAAATTTCAAAAGTATTTTTAGTTGTTTTCTTTCAATCTTCTCATTTGACTCCTTAATTCGCTTTGGACAACGAATTTTTGCAACTGATAAAAATATGGCATACGGCGAAAAGAACTGAAAAAACTATCAATAAAATATTTGCCAATACAATACCGCAGAATAAGAAAATGCAAGACGGAATTATTGAAAGCGACAATGCTTTTAATATGTCGTTTCTATTCCAACATATCACCCAAAAAATCAAATACGCCAAGCACAAACCGCCGTTTACCGACAGGTAGACGACAAGCGCGCTGTCAAACCAAAAATTAAAATACGTATACGGAATATTGAATATCATACAAACAAAACAGGCGTATCTGCCGATTTGCTCCAAGATTTCAATCGCCTTATTGCGGTAAACGTTTCCGCCGTTATTATGCTTTGCTGCGTAAATTATATTGGGTATCATAATGATTGCCATAATGGCAAGCCCATAATAGTTAAACCAGGTCATTGTCACTCCAATAATGAATTCTCATTGATATTCTCCTTATTTCTACAATATTTTCAAACAAAAAAGTGCGCCTACCGAAGTAAACGCACAAAAAACGCAAACTCCGATAGTCGCCAAACCAACTGATATAGCAAGGAATTATTTTGCCATTCACAGTAGGAATTTGCATTTTTATCAAATTCAAATGTAAATAGCATGGAAAGATAAAACTATCTCTTGAACATAAAAAGACCCTGCTAAAATATTCAGTTGATTTGGCATAGTTAGTATAGCATATTAGAAAGCAGAAATCAACATTTTTGTAAAAATAATTTACGTTCTTAGCATTGCGGAGGGATTCGCAAGGAGCGCAACGACGGCATAGCGAGCCTGCGAGCGTCACTATTTCGCTCTCCCGACTCTGAAGCCGTGTAAAAAGACTCGCCTTAGTCAAGAGTTGAGAAAACGTCGGTCTTCATTATTCAAAATCATCAACTACTTTTATAATCAATATTTGCTAATTTTGCTTGCTTACACAAGTCTTTTGTTTGTATTTTATATTGTCTTCCATCTTTTAACGTATAAGTTCCACATTGTCTAAACTCAAAATCAACCTTTTTTCTCACACATTGTTCTCTAACATCTAATGCCCAGTCGTAATTAAATACTCTTGCATTTATATCGGATTCTCCGCCTACTACGACTAATTCAATATCGTCAAGATATTTTTCAATATCTATTTTCTCTAACAATGGCTGCGCTGTAATACTTTTGTGTTTTATAGGCAAATCCTTAAATATTGATAATTTATAATCTACATTTTTTTGATTTTCAACAGTACAACATACAACCACGTTATCATATCCATCATTCCAATCATTTGGAATACAATTGATAAATCTTTCTATTCTTTTGGTCAGAAACAAAAAAGTACAGTCTTGCCGTTCTCTAATCATTTGCCAACATTCATTTCTCCACTCATCCGCTTCTTCAATAAGAAAATCTGTAGAAAAACATAAATAAACAATTCCCGATTTCATTTTGTAATTGCCGTTTTTTAATTTCTCTATCGGTTTTTCAAAGTCTTTTGTCTTTATAATGATATTGGTATTTATATTCCTTTTTATATCCCCTTTATGGATATAGCAATGCAAACAACCTTCACTACATTTTCTGCATCCTCGCCACGGATTCCACATTGACATATCATTCGCTCCTAAAATCTTGGTTCTTAGTGGTTATGTTAAAACCGGATTTATCTATTTTCCAAAATCAGTTCTTTACACTTCCATTCTTCACCCAGAATGTAATATTTTTCTGTTGTATCAAGAACCACGTCACAAAAACCGAGTGATTTATAACAGTAATAAGCCGATAGATTATTCTCAAAAACACCCAATGATACTTTTTTTGCTCCATATAGTTGGAATGCAAATTTTAGACCTAACCGGAGCATAGTTTTACCATAGCCTTTTCCTCTATTTTGAGGATTTACAATTACAAATCCAAAGCGTAATTCATCCAATGATTTATTTGGGTTCCTTAACGTAAAAAAGCCAATAATTCCTGTTTCATCAAATGCTGTAAATGGCATTAAAGATTCAACAAAATGAAATTCATTTTGTGTTATAGGATAATTACCGAGTATGCCTGCTGTCCATTGATAAAATGTTTTTTCATCTTGACACCACGATAATATCGTATCTACGTCCGTGACTTTATATGGTCTTATTCTAATCATATGTTTTTCTCACAAATCGAAATTTAGCTCTTTGCATATATACTAATTATTAAGCCGTTTTCTTCTTTTGTTTCTTTCAATTTCAGTTTAATACTTTTTTTATTTTCTTCAAAAAGTCTGAGTCCGCTTCCTAAAATGATTGGAACTGTCGTAATTTGATATTCATCGATTAAATCTTCTTTCACACATTGATTTACTAAATTTGCCCCTCCACATATCCATATATTTTTTCCGCTTTCTTGTTGTAATCTGTCTATCAGTTCTTTTATGTTCACGTTAACATATTTTATATTCGGAGTGTCTTTTATTTTTTTGCTCGTTAATACGTAACTATTTAGATTTTCATATACCCACTTATCCGGCGATAACTCATTTATTATTTGGCTATAAGTGTTATAGCCTAAAATAACAGTATCTATATCATTAGTAAAGTTTTCATATCCGTAATCGCCAACGTATTCTTTATCGTTACCTGAAATCCAATCCACGCCACCTTTGCTATCTGCTATGAACCCGTCTAAACTTTGTGAAATATATAAAATAACTTTTCGATTCATACAACTAATCTCCGTTAAATTACTATTTATCGCACAAATAATTATAGCCTATTTACTAAACAAATGCAAGTGTAAATCCATACTACACTATATCGTCGGTGTTCCGATGCTGGAGCGACTTCTTGGCTGTGGCGGAGCGGTAGTAACCTAAAACGAATTTAATTAAAAAGTTCAAAAACTTTCCTTTGCAAACTTTCGACAAACATTGCAACGTGATAACCGTCGCATACGGCGTGATGCACTTGTATCGATAAAGGTAAAAGCCTTTTGCCGTTTTGTTCGAAATATTTTCCCATTGTAAAGATAGGCAAAAAATATTTGTCGCTGTTAAATACATTAATATTGAAAGCACTAAAAGTTGTCCACGGTATCATAGAAACCTCGAATGTATTTATCGGACAGTTTTTTTTCGGCGAAAATTCTAACGAATTACTATATTTTTCGACATCGGTATTATAGTTTTTACAAAACTCTTCATAATCTTCCGAGTATTCACTCCATATCACACTGAAATTTTTATTAACTTTATTAAATATCGTATATGCAGGTATCAAAGTATCGAAAACGCCCAAGCCTTTTTCTGTCAAAGCGGTGCGAAATTCTGAAAATTCATTTACTGTTTTCGTTAAAAGCCATAACATTGTAGGATACAATTTACGCTTGCGTGAGTTTGATATATCGATATTAACGGTCATAGAATACGAACAAATAACTTCGTTTGTATAATGATTATAATATTCTCGTCTTTTCCATTTATCGATATCTATAAGTTCAAATTTCATTGTAACTCCCATAATTTGATTAGCTACATTATATCAAAAATAAATGCTAATTTCAACTGTTTAGTATAGTCAATACATCAAATGGCACTGTGGCGGGTGCTTGATATAACAAGCGTCTCGCATACGCTCGCCGTCAAGCACCCGCCACAACAACTAGACACAACAAAATATGCAACCGAAAGTGGCAACTAAATCGGAGGTGTGCGCAGGCTTTCCACGTATCCCCGACCCTTTACGTTGCACCTTGATTGCGGAGGGATTCGCAAGGAGCGCAGCGACGGCATAGCGAGCCTGCGAGCGTCACTATTTCGGCGTCCCGATACTGGAGCTACGAAAAGAAGTCGTCATAAATGCAGAGTAAAAGAAAAAGTGAGATGCTTTCATCTCACTTTTTCTTTTACTCGCCAAGAGCGACTTCTTAGCGGTGGCGGAGCGATAATAACCTAAAACGAATATTCTATGTTAACTTAAAATTTATCATTCTATCTGCTCGGTCATAATTCCACATTTATATATCTATTTAGTCAAACTATAAATCAAATGAGGCATATCTGTATTATTATAATTTTTAATATATTGACCTTCGATTTTCATATTTAGTTTTTCCGCAACTCTGCGTGAGGGCAAATTGTTTGGTCTGATTTGTGCGATTATCTTATCAGCGTGTAATATATCAAAAGCATAATTTATACAAGCCGTTGCACCTTCCGTAGCGTATCCCATTCCCCAATATTTTTTGTTTAGTATATACGCAATTCCAATATATTTAACACCCTCAATTTCCTCAACTAAAGGACCTATCACGCCCACAAAATTATTTGTCTTTTTGTCTATGGCTGCAAAATAGCTATATCCATCACTGTTATAACGCGCCATATTTTTCTCAATCCATTCATATACTTCATCATCTGTAAAAGCGTGTTCCCACGCATACATTATTTCTATGTCCTGAAGTATTACTTTTAGATTTGAAAAATCGTCCATATTTATTTTCCGAAAATTTAATCTTTCGGATTGTATAATCCAATCCATGAATGATTGCTCCTTTTATAAATAGTTTATCTCTCACCTCTAAATTACCGTATATTGTACAAAAATCATAACATATTTACTAAAGAAATGCAAGTTTAAAATAGATCTGGCACTGTGGCGGGATTCGTAAGGAGCGCAGCGACGGCATAGCGAGCCTGCGAGCGTCACTATTTCGGCGTCCGATGCTGGAGCTACGAAAAGAAGTCGTCATAAATGCAGAGTAAAAGAAAAAGTGAGATGCTTTCATCTCACTTTTTCTTTTACTCGCCAAGAGCAACTTCTTGGCTGTGGCGGAAGCGGAGGGATTCGAACCCTCGAGCCGATTGCTCGGCTACTTGATTTCGAGTCAAGCCCGTTATGACCACTTCGATACGCTTCCGTAAAGCCCCGAATAAATCGGGGCTTGTGATTGTAAATCGATAAGATTATCTCTTTGAGAACTGCGGAGCTCTTCTTGCTTTTTTGAGACCGTATTTCTTTCTTTCTTTTGCTCTTGGATCTCTCGTCAAGAAACCTGCCTTTTTCAATGCCGGCTTGGTCTCTTCGTCTGCGAGAACCAACGCTCTTGAGATACCGTGTCTGATTGCGCCTGCCTGACCTGTGAAACCGCCGCCGTGTACGTTGACGATGATGTCATACTTTGCGGTGTTGCCCGTCAATTCAAGAGGTTGACGCACGATAAGTTTGAGAGTGTCAAGACCGAAATATTCGTCGAGACTTCTCTTGTTGATGGTAATAGCGCCGCTGCCGTCAGGAATAAGTCTGACTCTTGCGATAGCTTTCTTTCTTCTTCCGGTTCCCCAGAATTGAACTTTTTTCTTAGTCTTCTTCGTAGCCATTTGTCATTACCCCTTATTAAAACTTCAAATTTTCGGGCTTTTGCGCCTGTTGGTTGTGCTCAGCGCCGGCATAGCAACGCAACTTAGTGAGTTGCTTTCTTCCGAGTGAGTTTTTGGGGAGCATTCCCTTTACGGCGAGCATAACAGCTCTTTCAGGCTTTTCTGCCATCAACTTCTTGTATTGAATCTCTTTGAGACCGCCGATATATCCGGAGTGGTGGATATGCACCTTTTTCTCCAACTTTTTACCGGTCAATCTTACGTTGGCGCAATTGACGATGATGACGTGATCACCGCAATCTACGTTTGGCGTATAAATAGGCTTATTCTTTCCTCTGAGAACGTTGGCAACGTTGCTAGCAAGTCTACCGAGAACCATATCGGTTGCGTCAACGACATACCACTTTTCTTTAATATCCTCAGGTTTTGCCATATATGTCTTATTCACGGATAAAACCCTCCATTGTAGTTGTTATAATATTGTTAGGTCGTTAAGTATCAGAGGGGCTAGTTCTTCAACATAACTGCTTTACCAAGTAATTTTAATAAAAAACAAATTAAATGTCAAATCATTTTTAGAGGTTTTTTACAGTTTTTTGATATTTTTGTAAAAAATCTTGTTATACGGATTATTAAACTACCAAATGAAGTCTTTTGCCACTATCCAAGCAAAATACCCCGCATACATCAAAAGCATTGTGACGCCGCCTGCGCGCTTGAGCTTTTTGTCCTTTGTGAGCAAAATACACAAGAATAGCGCTACTGCCGCAACGATTGCCACGATATTGTCAATCATAAAGCCCGTTATCCAATTGCTGTCGTATGCGATTGCGGATATAAGCGACGACGTGCCGAGGACGAACAAGATATTGAAAATATTGCTACCCACGATATTGCCTATCGCAAGATCTGCTTCGCCCTTTCTTGCCGCAGTCAAAGACGTGACAAGTTCTGGCAGGGACGTACCAAAAGCAACTATAGTCAAGCCTATAAGACTCTCCGACATGCCAAAGCCCGACGCAATCGTCTTTGCTCCGTTTACTACGGCTTGCGAGCCAAGCACGACGAGCGCAATTCCCACTGCAAGTTTGCCGAGCATTTTTGCTATCTCGACGCCTTTCTTTTGAGGCTTCTCCTCTTCTTTCTCTTCTTCCGAATTGCTCTCTTGCAACTCCGGCATAGCATTTTTATCCTTTTTGGAAAGAATTATCAAATATACGAAAAACGCAATGAAGAACAGCCACAAAATCAATCCGTCTATCCAGCCCAATTGATTGCCTATTACGCCCATTATCATAACTGCGGAAGATATGACCACCACGAACGGTATCTCTATATAAAGCGTATTTTTCTGCACGGCAAGCGGAGTGAACAATGCGCACAGTCCTAAAATCAAGAAGATATTCATGATATTGGAGCCGAGTATATTGCCAATCGCAAGTCCTGCGCTGCCCTTGACCGCCGACGTTATGCTTATCGCCGCCTCAGGCGCGCTAGTGCCGAACGCAACGATAGTCAGACCAATGACAATTTGAGGTATGCCAAACTTTTTTGCAATCATTGACGCGCCGTCGACAAACCAATCTGCGCCCTTGATCAACATGACGAAACCCACGATCAACAACGACGCTTGCGCCGCAACGCCCCAAAAATCCAAACTTGCTCCAAGCAACAACCCCAAATTCATAATGCCTCCGTCGACGTAAATTCTCGGCGTATATGCCGTATCATATTTATTATATTGTGTTAAGAAAAATAATTAACTATATTTTTTTGCACAATCAGCATCATTTATGTAGTTTTTACCGCTTTTATGTAGAATCTACACGATATAATCGTGACTTTTAGTTCTTAGCATTATCTGCAAATAGTACGTCGACAATAAAATAATTGAATATATAATCATCCGAATCTAAAATAATGCAATGCTTTTTATTGGGAACGTACGCTATATTCAGCTTTCTGCCGTTTTCAGCTATATCGTTGAGAAAAGCGCCAAGCCTATTCTCCAAAGCTTCGTTTGTCTTAAAATCTTTTCTCTTTCTTATCTTTTTTACTTTTAACTTTTTATAGCCGATCAATTGAGTATCGTTGACTTTGACGATAAACTTCATCGTCGTCTTTGTCAACTCGCCGTTTACAGTAGTCCCGTCCGCAAACGTATCTTCTATAATCTCTGCGACGTCCTTGACTTTATACTTACTGCATTTAATAGACATGCCGATGAAAAACCTCTTGATAGCAGGCATTTTGGCGCCTATGATCACAGTCAATATAAGTATCCCTATCGTGACTCCCAGGCATATAAAATTTTGCCTTAAAACCGCCAAAATAATACCCACTCCAACCAATGCAAACTCCGACAAAAGTATCGCCAAAGTGATTTTGTGTATAAGCCGCTCTTTTGCGCTCGCATTGCGCAATTGTTCCGTCGAATATTCGCACATTTCTTTAAATTCGCGATCGATACCTTTGTTCCTCAAAATAATACCCTATTTATCTGTATTTTTCTTTATAACAAAATTAAAAATTGCGTTATCCTCATACCATAGCGGAAAATTCGTACCCCAAACGTTATTGTGCAAAACGTACGTTATACCGTGTTTGTCAAAATCCGGTTGAGCATTGTCATAGTGTAGAATATTACCGCCGTCAGATGCGACTAAAACAGCCTCTTTATTTAACAGTAAATACTCATTACCGCCTAAAAATATATTTATACCCTCCACGACTGAAAGTTTTCGATTGCCACCCGACACAGTCGTCATAGGATCTACCGTACTACCAATCTTCTGATAATAAACTTTATCAAAGTTTGGATATAGATGCAACGCTATACTTTCCGTTGTGCGCGTAGCGTCTTTGCCAATCCATATCACACGCAAGTTCAAACCGTTCTCGTCCAAAGTATACGTCATTCTGACTTTCCTCGGCGCGCCTAGGCTGTCGCATAAGCCACTGTCACATGCTAAATCCATATTTACGACAGCTTTGCTTCCGTCGTCCTCTATCCAAGCGCCCGTCGCGATGTAATCAAACTCTCCCTGTAAATATTTATTATCCTTACGAAGAGACGGTCTTAAATAATCGTGTACTGCCCAAGGTACACGCGAACGCATATAATGCTCTTCAAAATAATTATAATCGTCCGCGCCGTAAGAGCGATACGTAAACAGAGGTAACTCTCTGCCGTTAAACACTTCAACGCCGTCATTGTATAACGTTATACCGCCCTTGCAATTGATCTGAAGAGAATATCCGCCCGCCGTGATACGACTTTTATACCCGTACGCTGTGGATTTATCAAACGCAGGCAAAGTTTTTGGACGCAAAGCGCCCAAAGCGGTTATTGCTTCTGTCTGCTTATCCTCTGATAGAGCCGCTACCGCTCTATTCAGATACTCTCGTTGTTCTGCCCAGCTCTTCTCTATAATGGAATATGAGTACTTCTTGCGTCCAAACGTATTTGCCTTCCAAGCGAGAAATCTAAACGGGAAATCTCCAAACGGCAAACCTGTCCTCACTCGGTCTCTCATCCTAGCCGATACAAATTTTTTCTTAGTATAATTGCGGGTATCGGCAAGGTGCGTCTTCATATCCATACCCCAAGTATGCTCCGCTATGCACAGCAAAGCGTCTGAAAACTGTCTATATTCTTGGCTATCTCTGTTCATTCTGCCATCTGCTAGCCAATTGTCCCTAAGGCGGCACAACGTCCTGAGCCCGCCTACTTTATAGGGATCAGTGCCCACGCCGTGTATCCAGGTATCGCCAATCTCTCCTTCAAGCACAGGTAATCTGCCTCTTATATTCCATAGCTCGTCGGCAATATCATTCATACTGCCTGCTCTAACCAAGCAGTCGGGAAACTCAATACGTAGTCTTGCCAACTTGTTTAATACTGCCCGTTTGGTTCTTGCGCCTTTATTATCCGCCGTGTGGTCAAAATACAAAACTTTATCTAATTCGGGCAGCGTAAAGGCGTCACCGTACTCACCTTCGTATATAACTACAATCTCTGCGCCGTCATGTCGCCATACAAAACAAGGCGGCACGTCGGGCATCTTTGCGCTGACTGTCTTATGTCCGCTGATTGCATCTATGCGGTCTACTATAGATAATCCATACTCAAACAAGTCCTTATCCAACAACTCCGTATGCGTTGTAAAAGGCAAAGCGTGCGATACAAGATTGCCATCTTTGATAGCCTTTTCCACACTCTTGGAAAGAGCCTTGTCAGGCGAATCAAGCGCCTCTTTTATCATCCACGAGCCCAGCGTCCAAACAAACTTTTTATCTCCGTCTTCATTTAACTGCTCAGCTAATTAAATGGCGTCTGGTATAAATTGAGTTAGATATTTCTGCCTGATATTGTCCGCCAAATCCGTAAATCCCAAATCGAGATGCGTCTTCGACACTACGATCAACTCTTTTGCCATAATCTCTATTTTCCCTTTTAATTCATATTTAAATTCCAAGCGCAATCATCAATCAGACCGTTCGTTCTGGCAATCGCCGACGCTGTCATTGTCTGACTCAATATTTGTAGAGTCGTCATTATCGCTATCAGACGTATCTTCAATTATCTCGTCAAAATTCTCAACAGTGGTCTCGTCTGCCAAAGACACGTTGGCATTGTCGCTATTTTCGTCGCCGATAAACATATTTGACGAGCCGTCACCGTCCAACTGTCCTGCTCTCTCTTTCAATGCATTCAACAATTCTTGATGTTTCTTCTTACTTAGAGGATAGAATATCATTACCAGTATCATTAATGCGCCGCTGATAGCCGACAATATGGCTACAATATTAAACCAATCGCACGCTATCGCTTGTTCTGCGCCGGTCAAAGGTCTCGTGATATCGGTATAGTCTTTAGTCTCAAAACCAACCTGCTTTTGCCAATAATACGAAATTATCGCAAAGATATTCATAGTCAATCCGGGTACTACAAACAATAGATTTTGTATGTATCCGTCAAGACGTTTGCCCGTTTTGTACTGTTGATAATCGGCTATCTCGCCCATCATAACAGGAAGCAGCAGATAAAACGGATTGATACAAGATATAAAGTATAGTATAGTCAATACAACCAAAGAAGCCGTACCTACGGGGATATTCTGATACCCAACTATACTGAGTATAAGATTAGGCAAAGTACTTATTATCATAAACAAGATGACTATAGCACGTTTATTCATCTTTCTGGTTACTATTGGCAACAATAACATAGATACCGTAGCTGCAAAACCTATGATTGTCTGTGGCAATCCCGAAATTTCCAAGGCGACAGAAGGGTCTTCGTGAAATCTAAACTGAATAACTAAAATACGAAACTGTCCCGTATATTCTCGCAATGAACCCAATATCAATGCGACACACAGTATTATCAACGGCTTATTCTTTGCAAGCATACGGCAAGCGTCTGAAAACCGTATCTTTTCCTCTTTTTGCTGCAAGCTTTCCGTATTAAATACTCTCTCTTTAACCTTGAGGATAAAAAGCAAACATATTACGCCCAATACTGCGCAGACCGCGCCGATTATTCTCATAGCCATATACTCTTGCTCTTTGAAAGCGGCGCGTATCGGTCCTATTATGATGTTCATTATAGTTGGAGCAAAACCGACCAACAGTCCGATAGGAACCATGATGTCCGCTCTCTCCTGCGTATTCGGAGTAATGACGGTAGGCATATTCTGATACATATTGTTGACAAACGTCGCCATAACCAATACGGGCATACAAGTACAGTATGCATATATAATTCTACTGACTTCATTCTCGTACTGAGGTATCCACATAGCCAATATCATAAAAACTACGTATAGAGGTATCGCCCCAATAATAAAAGGTTTGTATCTGCCAATCTTGGTCTTGGTTCGTTCTATCCTACTGCCTATAAACGGTAAACATACCATATTGATAAACGTCGCCAAAGCAATGATGAGATATGCATGTATCGCATCTATCCTATAAAAATACGGTATCAAAGCAATAGTAGTCACGTAATTGACTCCGTTGAACATAAAACTATTGCCCGTAGAGAAAATACCAAATGCGCCTATCTCTTTTAGATTGAGATACCTGCCCTCTATGGGAGATTTCCATAGACTTTTAACTGATTTGAAAAATGCTCCAGCCTTTTGTTTTAGCGGCACCTTTTCTTTTGAATCTTTACCCACAACACAACCCCCTACTTAAAAAAACTATATTTTGTATTATATCATACCCAAAACCCTTTTGCAAGCCCCATTTTTTTTCATTTCCCTTACAAATAGAATTTCAAAAAAATATATCGCCATTTTATAAGACTTTATAGGTAATAGTCTTATTTGTATAATGTTAAACTTTCCACTTTTTTCACACTTACCAAAACAAAAAGGATAGGCATTTCTACCTATCCTACTGGTATTTTAGAAGATTATTTTACTTAAAATACTTCTCGTAAAGACCTTTGAAACCGCAACCGTGTCTAGCCTCGTCCTTAGCCATTTCGTGAACGGTGTCGTTTGTCATACGCACGAATTAGTTAAAAATGCTGGATATGTGTCGATTATGGGGCTATTTTAGGTTAGTTTACTTTCCACTTTTCAATTTTGATTACCTTTGGATTTTGAAAAATTCCACTTTTTTCACACTTTAGGAGTAAATTTTTATGTCAAATACAAGTATAAATGCAAGCGGTGTTTTTCAACTCCCCAACGGATTTTGGGGATTCCGCTACAAGATAACAATAGACGGCAAAACAAAAGATATCAAAAAGACTAAAGACGAATTCGGTCAACCGCTCAAGACTCAAAAGAGCGCAATCAAAGCAAGAGAATCTGCCATTAGGACTGATTACAAAAACCAAAGCAAACCCAAACAAAAGCCTCGCAAGACTGTCAAAGAAGTCTATCAAGAGTATTGTCAAACTGGTAGAATCGGCAAAGCCTACGCCACTATACGCAAGCAAGACAGCCTATGGGATAACCATATATCAAGTAAATTCGGCAAAAGATATATTGACGATATAAGCGTGTCGGAAATCGTAAATTATCTATCACACCTTTACTACAATGAGGGACGAGCCTACAAGTATGTAGAAAGTTTTTTAAAAATGTTTTATCTCATCTTTGGGCAAGCCTATTCACGCAATTATCTTGATATAGATATATACAATACCCTTTGCGTAAACAAAAGCACCAAGATTCATATGCCCAAAATTAAGAGCGATGAAAACACAGATATAGTCATCTTCAACAACAGCGAACTAGAACGTCTTGACGGCTATTTTAAGGGCACAAATGCCGAAACCGCATATATGCTTGGGAGATACTGCGGAATGCGTATAAACGAATGCTACGGGCTTAAATGGACGGATATAGACTTTGAGAACAACGCAATAAGAATAGAACGTCAAATGCAGTATCAAGACGGCTTGATAAAATTAGTACCGCTCAAAACTCGCAATGCCAAACGTACAATCTATATGAATGATAGATTAAAGACTTATCTGCTGTCAGAGTACAATAAATATTTAGAAAGTGAAAAAACTCAACAAGCGCAAAGACAACAGAATCAAACAATGATTTACAACACCAACGGCAAATTGAGTTCGTCATTATCTCTTGTCAATACTCTGCCAAACGGCAAAATTCAAACTATCAACTCAATGAAATATCATTCCAATAGAATTAAGGAACTTTTAGATATCTCATTCAAATACCACTATTTGCGTCATACTTTTGGCACTCGCCTTGCCGAACAAAATACCCCCTCACACTTGCTTTGCAATCAAATGGGGCATAGTAGCGGACGAGTTACCGAAAGATATTATCTTGCAGTATCAAAAGTCGGAATCAATATTCTTAAAGACAAAATCAACAACTTGTAATTTAAGGAGGAAAAGAATATGATTTTTATTCTGTTTTTAGGCTTATGCGCCTATACCATTATTAAAGGCTTAAAGAACTATTAGAATAAATCAAAATAGAGTAGGGGGTACAACAATGTTATTTGGAATAATACTTTGCTTGATATTTTCCTTTATCGCATTACACGATTTGGGAAGATAATATATATTTAAGAGGGCAACGGCGCAATGACTTGCGCCGTTGTGGCGATTAATTATTATACGAATTGAACTTGCAACATTTCCCCTGCATACAATATGTACAACTTTGACTATTCTTGCAGATATAAATTGTTTGCGCTTCTGCAAGAACTGGATGCTTCTGAATTATTACTTTTACTTTCTTATCTTCATACGGACAAGGAAACCATTCTTCTATTTCATCCATATTAATCTTCGGCATATTTAATCACCTCCTTTTTTTATTAGATTAACTTATCCTTCGTATCCCCATATCACCTGACAATTGCTAGGATTCCAAGAATTGTCCCAACCGCTTGGCTTGCTTTTTGCCTCGCAAAATATTATCAATTTGTTGCATCCATAGAATGCATACCAGCCTATGCTTGTTACGCTGCTCGGTATAACTACACTTGTCAGACTGCTACAATACTCGAATGCCCACTTGCCTATGCTTGTTACGCTGCTTGGTATCTCTATACTTGTCAAACTGCTGCATCCATCGAATGCACAATCGCCGATACTCGTAATGCTGCTAGGTATTGTTATGCTTGTCAAACTGCTGCATCCATCGAATGCAAAAGAGCCTATACTTGTTACATAGTTGGGTATAACGCTGTTCTTGCATCCTAATATCAATACGTTTGTCTCTTTCTCTATTATACAGTTCCCTTCACTCTTATATTTTGCATTATTTATATCTACCGTTATATTTTCTAAACTGCTGCATCCTTTAAATGCATAATCGCCTATGCTTGTTACATAGTTGGGTATAACTAAGTCCGTAACTAATTGGTTATTCAAATATAGATTTTTTGCATTGTATAATGGATTTGCATAAGCATTTCCAAAGTTTATTGCGCACCAACTTGCTATATCGCTTATATATACTCCTGTCAAACTGCTACAATCATCGAATGCATTAAAGCCTATTCTTGTCACACTGCTCGGCATCACAATTCTTGTTAAACTGCTACAGCCTGAGAATGCATAGTCATTTATGATTGTCACACCTTCTAGAATCTCTATATCGGTCAAATTACTACAATTATAGAATGCCCTATATAAACTACCACCACTTACTATTACTTGTTTCAAATTACTCGGTATATAGAATATTGCAGATTCATAAGCCGCATAAAACTGTTCTGTTTTTTCTCCTCCTGTATAACTTCCATTGCCAAAAATATACCCGAATAATCCTATGTCCTGAACCCCATAAGATGATGCTCTTCCTCCTCCTACAAATGGCAAAGTCATACTTTCCAAATCGCTGCAGCCAGAGAAAGCTCCTTTACTTATTGTTTCTACACTGCTTGGAATCTCTATACTTTTTAGACTGCTACAATTTTTAAATGTAGCATCACTTATATAAGTTAAATTTCTTGGTATCTCTATGTTCGTCAAACTACTGCAGTTGTAAAATGCGTATCCTTCTATTCTTGTTACATTACTTGGTATCTCTATCATTTCCAAATTACTACAACCTGAGAATGCCCCAAATGATACATTGCCACCAGTAATCTTTACGGATTTCAAACTACTTGGTATATAGAATGTGTAATATTTTGATTTATCATAATACTGATTTGTGCTGACTCCACCAGTGTACATACTTACACCAAATATATATCCAAATAATGTGGCTCCTGCTTCGTATATTTTACCGCCACCGACAAATGGCAAAACCATACTTTCCAAACTACTACAACCTGAGAATGTGCCTTTTCCGATATATTCTACACTACTAGGAACTTCAATACTTTTCAACTTACTACATCCTTTAAAAGCAGAAGAACTTATGCTTGTTACCTTATTGGGTATTGATATAATTATTATGTTGCTACAATTAGAGAATATAGAATCACTTAAGTATGTTATACCACTAGGTATTTCAATACTTTCCAAACTACTACAATCTGAAAATGCAAAAGAGTTTATTTCTGTCACACCACTTGGTATCTCAATGCTTTCCAAACTACTACACCCTGAGAATGTACCATATCCTATACTGGTCAATTGCGAATCATCTCCAAATGTAACATTTGTTAAACTGCTACAACCTGAGAATGCACCCCCATAGTAAGTGTACCCTATTTCTTTCACACTACTTGGTATCTCTATGCTTGTTAAACTACTACAATTTTCAAACGTACTTGTATCTATCTTTGTTACCCCATCTGGTATTTTCATACTAACTAAACTACTACAGTTACTGAATGCGCCATAGCCTATATTAGTTACACTATTCGGTATATCAAATTTTGAAATACTACTGCATTTATCAAATGCATGAGCACCAATACTCGTTACACTGCTCGGTATCTCTATATTTGTAATACTGCTACATTCAGCGAAAGTATAAAAACCAATGCTTAATACACTGTTCGGTAATTTTATATTTGTAAAACCACTACAGCCTCTAAATGCCTGACTTCCTAGGCTCGTGACACTGCTTGATATGAAATCTAGGTCAGTAAGACTATCACATTTTTGAAATGCACTATCTCCTATTGTCGTTACACTTTCAGGAAGAATCACAGTAGTAATGCTATTACAACCTATAAAACCGCTTACAGTTTCGATGCCATTGCATAAGATTACTGTACGCAGTTGAGTTCTATCCTTAAATGCGTCTGACGATATTGATTTAACAGGAAAACTATTAATGTACGCAGGTATAACTAGTACGGTATCATTTGACCGATTATATCCAGTAATAGTTGCTACACCTTTATCAACTGTGTATTTATAAGAACTAGTATACACAGTTATCCATTTACCGTACAAATTTTGTCTGCCGTCAAAAGTCGTATCATAAGTATACGGAGTTTGAAAATTAGAATCAGTAAACCAACCGTAAAAATACTTTTCGGAATTTGGATTGGTAGTAATATCTTGCGGTTTCTCTGGTGGAGTGATTCTCCCAGTAGTAGCGTTGGCATAGATAATTTCACTAACTCTGCCGTCAATATATACGTTTACAGGGATTTTCTTCTCTTCGGGTTGTGTAGGCTTTGTATTTTCCTCCTGCTCATTCCCTGAAGGCAACGTAGGCTCAATATTGCCACTTTGCCCACCGCCTTCAGGCGGTGGTGTTATTGTACTAATCGGCGGATTGCATCCAACAAGAGCAATCATACAAATTATGCTACACAAAAGTACAATCACTAAAATTAATGTCTTATTTTTCATAATATATCTCCTATGAAATAAAAAATGCGCCCCAAAGTGGAACGCACTCCAACAGTACACTCCACATTTGCTGCTACACAACTCCGCTAATAGAGTAATGGAAGTACCAATTGGCATATTGATACTCTAGTAGCGTTATTAAGTTGTGTAGCATTCTAAATATAGCATAGTTTTTAGTGGAAATCAATACTTTTGATAAGTAATATCCAAAAGAATAATAATTTCAAAACTTACTCAATACCTTTTCAACGTTGCTTTTGTCATTACTTGTAATCCTTGTTTGTATTTTCCCAACTGCGTTGGCTTCGCCCTTCCGTGCTACTATCGGGCGAATTTATGGTGGGCTTTTATTCTCGCTCCCTTCGGTCGGCTACATTGTACGGCTTCGCCGTAAGCCAATAGCAGTGAACAATAGACATAAGTTAACTACTCATAACATAGTTCAAAACAGTAGTAAATCAATTTTCAAAAATTCACTTGACACCTTAATTGGGTAATACATTAGCAATGCTAAAAGGATTCACTCCTATAGAAATGTAAATTAAACTTTATGTAAAACTTAACTACAAACTCTTGATATATATTGAAAGTCGTGTTATTGTAAATTAGGATAAATTATATGTCTTATAATTATTATGAATTTAATTTTTATATTCCATATAATATATCCAAATTTTATTAAAGGAGAATTATGCCTATAAATAATTTTAAATATCTAATTCAACATAATGTCAGCAAATTAAGAGCAAATGTAGTTTACAAGAATTTTCGAGAACTATGTAAAGTTTTAGAACTTGATTACAATTCTTCGTCATCAGATTCTAAAAACGCAATATTAAAAGAACTAGCACGATATTGCAGTTGGAAACGTATAGGACATAAATACAAAATTACTACTATTTACAAAGAACCGATTTCTATTGCGCCTATATGTAGAAATAAAAAATCAAAGTACGCTGATTGCATTTATGACTATGTAATCGTACAACTTTACAATATCTATTTAATTACTTCCCTTGCAACTGATACAGCATTTATTGCAAGTAAATCTCGTCTAATTAATAAACTAGGCTTTGCCAAAGATTTGTATCTCAAACCTGAAAACTTATCCAAAAGAGATATGTATATATTTGACATACTTCGTCTAGATTGTATAAATGTTGTAAATAGAGTATTCGACCGTGCAATTGCTAATTTGCATAAAACAAAAAGACTTAACTGTTGCAAAGTATTTTTTATTATAGATAAGAAAGACGGTCAATCTCGTATGTGTACAGAATTTGAAAATCAATTAATAGAAAAATTACTGTCAGATATCAAATCTGAATGGACAAAAGAAAATCTTAGTTATCCTCTTATAGCAGAGGGGAAATATTATAATTATCTGATAAC
>CAMWVR010000042.1 GCA_947177795.1 uncultured Clostridia bacterium
ATGGAGGAGATTATACGACTTCAATATATGCGGGCGAATACACAGTCACGGCAGAGGTAGAGGGAAATTATTTCATACGCCAAGGCGCTACGTTTAAGTATAAGATTACGCTCAATGCAGACGGCGAGGGAGCAGACCCCAACGCGCCGAGTAGCGGAAACGAAGACGAAGGTAACAAGGGTGGAAGTTTAGACCTGGGACAGTTGGGTGAGATACTGAGAGAGTATTGGCAAGCAATAGTCAGTGGCGTATGCATAATACTGATAATAGTGTTCTTGGCAAAGACTGCAAGTTACGAGGGCAGACGCAAGAGAGCCAACAAGACAGCTAATGAGAGATACAAGAGCTATTACGCAGGAGCGATCGGCTTGTTTGGTTGGGCGTCAACGAGTTGGACGATAATAGCGTGCGTATTCATAGGCTTGACAGTAGCAAGTCTGGTGATAATGCTTATAGCCAAGAGCAGATGCAGAAAAGCCGAGGACGATTTGGAATACGCAAAAGAAGAGTTTGAACGCAACAGATACGATCTTGAGGACAGAAGACGTCAAGAGGAAAATATGCGCCGAGACGAGGAGTATCGTCGTCGTGACGAAGATATGCAAATGATGTTTATGCGTATGTTCGGCGGAGCGCAAGGCGGAAATATGAACGGCGTAAATATGGAAGGTATGCCGCAAGGCGGATACGCAGGAGTTCAACGCGGAATAGCAGCCGAAGACATAAGAGGCATAATCTCCGACACTGTCACGGCGTTGTTGCCGGGTATGCAACAACTTTTGCCGCAACAAGCTTCTGTCAGCGACGAAGTTATTAAGAGCCTTACAGAAGTTGTCAAAGACAATAAAGAAGAGATGCGCAAGAACGACGAAAAGATGCAGAAGATCATCGAAAAGAACGACGAGCGTTTTGAGCAAATGATGAAAAATCAAGAGGCTTTGATAGCAAAGCTATTGGAAAGAGATGCAGTTCAGCAAGTTGCGGCAACGCAGGTTGTTGAAAAAGTCATCGAGAAAGAAGTTCCCGTCGAGAAGATAGTGGAGAAGGTCGTCGAAGTACCCGTAGAGGTGGAGAAGATAGTAGAGAAAGAGGTGCCTGTCGAGGTAGAAAAAATCGTCGAGAAAGAAGTCGTCAAGGAAGTACCTGTCGAAGTGGAGAAGATTGTCGAAAAGGAAGTAAGGGTAGAAGTACCCGTAGAAAAGATAGTCGAAGTACCTGTCGAAAAGGTTGTAGAAAAGGTAGTGGAGAAAGAAGTAAAAGTCAAAGTAACCGCTCCTGCAAAACAGAAAATAGAAAAAGCGCCGAGACTTACTCTTGACGAGGCTTATGCATTGCTAAGCAAAGAGCAAAAGAAATACTTTGACGGATTGAGAGACTACGCTCTTACTAAGTATAAGTGCAAAGAGAAGAAGTCGACGTACTTCGTAGTCTACGGACAGACTAGTACTAATCCATTGGTCAAGCTCACGATAAAGAAAGACACGACGGTAGCTCTCTTGAAAATGGAAGACGAGTATATGAAAGACATCAGAAGAGACGCGACGGGAGACGGCACCAAAGTGAGAGTCAAGGAGACTGAAGTGGTGGTAAGCGATAAACAAGCCTTTGAGACTGCAAAGAAGATGGTGGACTTGAGAGACGATCAGATTGAGAGGTATCAGGAGCTTCTCAGAGAGCAACGCTCTATGAGAAGCAAGAAGTAAGAGCAACCGCATATTTCGGTGCGCCTTTTACCCTAACGGCTAGGACGCCCTCGGGGTCACGTACGGGAAGTACGCTCACCGCTCGGTTGCCGCCGCACGGGCAAAAATCACACCAATCTCTGCGGTTGTGTGAAACTTATTTTATTTGTCATTGACGCTCGCACGAGACGCACATGCTTGCTCGCTATGCCGTCGCTTCGCTCCTTACGAGCGAAGTCGAGAAATCTCATTCGATATAAAAGGATTAGACCTCTCCGCTACGGTCGAGGTGACAAAATCACCTCATCACCGCCAATGGCGGAGCTTCCCTCAAGGGGAAGCCGAGGCACGGATATTTTCTGTCACTGACGCTCGCTACGTCCACGCAATATTGCTTGCTCGCTATGCCGTCGCTACGCTCCTTACGAGTGAAGTCGAAAAGTCTCAACCGATTACTTGCCATCCCCAAGGGGAGCGGTGAGGTGTTAAACAATTCGTATATCCCCGTTACTTTGATATTTTATAAATTTAAGATTTTTCCGCAAATGTATTGATTTTCTAAAATCACTTTAAAAAGCATTAAAAATGCAAAAAATTCTGCATTTTGAGCAAAAAACAAAAAGTATTTGCAATTTACAAATAAGCGTGATATATTGATATTATATAAATTTGCAATATGGGATAAGTGTTATGGCAGAATTTTTTATCAATTTTACTAATTATATTGACGAAGACGCCCCTGTAAAGATAAGGATGATTGGTGAAACTCAACAAGAAGACAACGTCAACGTAGAGCGCATCAATTCGGACATTATGGCGCTTGAGTATATAATCTCCGGTGAGGGAATATTGGAGATAAACGGCAAGACTTACTATCCCAAGGTCGGCGACGTGTTTTTTCTTCAAAAAGGTATTTCACACAAGTATTCTTCCAACAAGAAAAACGGTTGGCATAAGATTTGGGTAGCGTTTGACGGAAGGCTGATGGAAGAAATAGTGGATATGTATTTGCCAAAAGATACTTATCTTTTTTCCAATTGCTACGTGGGCAATTATTTCAGGGATATTCTGTATTACCTTAAGAATTTTAAGAACAATTACAAAAAACTTACCGACGGTGTGTCTATCAAACTATTTGAGATATTCACGGCGATAAGGGGCAGCGCAAGTTCTGCAAAAAAGGTCAGTCTTGCAATGCAAATTAAAGATACTTTGGATATGATGGTGGAGAGCGAACTTTCGCTTGAGAGCCTCAGCGCGCAGTTTGGCTATACCAAAAACCATATTATACATATATTCAAGCAGGCTTTCGGAATCACGCCGTACAATTATTTTTTGGAGCGCAAAATAGAATACGCCAAGGTGTATCTCGACAATTGTTCGCTTTCTATTGCCGATATTGCGCAAAAGCTGTCGTTTTCCGACCAACAGTATTTTTCCATATGTTTCAAAAAGATAGTGGGAATACCTCCCATTGCCTATCGCAACAAAAAGTTCCCTGCGGGATTTGATAAATCGCAATCGACTTTAGTGTAACAAATGCGACAAAACTCGCAATATTGGGCGTCATTGCTTATAATATTTAGTTGAAAAAGCCAGTTAAGTATGTTAGAATATTAACTAAACAAATAACAACAAACGAAAAAGAGGTGTATTTATGCATTGGGCGGAATCTATTGCGCAAAAGATAATACAGAGAAATCCGAATAAAGAAGAATACGTATGCGCGGCGGGCATCAGTCCGTCGGGATCTATCCATATCGGCAATTTCAGAGACATAGCCACGAGTTACTTCGTCGCAAGATCGCTTCGCAAGATGGGAAAAAGGGCAAAGTTGCTTTTCTCTTGGGACGAGTTTGACCGCATGAGAAAAGTGCCTGTCAACGTGGCGAAAGTAAACGACGATATGGAAAAGTATATCGGCTGTCCTTACGTCGACGTGCCTAATCCTTTCCCAAATAGCGATGCTAAAAACTATGCGGAGTATTTTGAAAAAGAATTCGAGACTTCGCTCCATAAGTTTGGCATACAGATGGAATTCCGTCATCAAGCAGAGATGTATAGATCGGGCAAATACAAAGATTACGTTTTGCTTGCTCTCAAGAAGAGAGGAGAGATATTCGACATCATAGATTCTCACCGTACGCAAGAGGCGCAGGAGGGAGAGCGAGAGGCTTATTATCCCGTCAGCATATATTGCCCAAAGTGCGGAAGAGATACGACCAAGATAGACAGTCTTTCAGACGACTGCACAAAGGCGGAGTATAGCTGTAAGTGCGGTTTTGCCGGACACTTTGATTTCACGAAAGACTTCAATTGCAAGCTCGCTTGGAAGATAGATTGGCCTATGCGTTGGTGTTACGAGGGCGTTGACTTCGAGCCGGGCGGCAAGGATCACGCAAGTATCAACGGAAGTTACGACACCTCAAAGCATATTTCAAAGCAAATCTTTGGATATGACGCTCCTATATTCCAAGGCTATGAGTTTATAGGAATAAGTGACGCGAGCGCGTCAACGGGCAAGATGAGCGGATCGAGCGGTCTCAATCTCACTCCCGAGACTCTTCTCAAGTTGTACCAACCCGAAGTATTGTTGTGGCTATATTCCCGCAACGAGCCGCTCAAGGCTTTCAATTTCTGCCTTGACGACGGCATATTGAGACAGTACTTTGAGTTTGACAAGATGTACAACGACGTCAAGAACGGCACTGCCGACGAAAAGACGAAATCAATTATGGACCTTGTTACGGTAGAAGGCAGAGAACTTTCTCCCGTGCCAATGGGACTTATAGTCCAACTCGGCTCCGTCGTCAACTTCAATCTCAAGATGCTTGAGATAGTCTTTGAAAAGATTGGAACGCCGTTTAAGTACGAAGAGTTCAAGGATAGATTGGAAAGAGCTAAGTATTGGCTTGAAAAGTGTTCGCCTAAGGATATGAATAAATTGCGTACTACCCGTAATTGGGAAGTATATAATGCGTTCAACGAGCAGGAAAAGCAAGAGATTACGCAGTTGTATGATTATCTCAAACATTCTACTTACGATCTTGGAGAATTGCAGACGGAGTTGTACGCTATCCCCAAGAGAGTGCGCGGACTTACGACTGAAGACAAAGAACTAAAGGCTTGCCAAGGCGCTTTCTTCAAAAACGTCTATAAGTTGTTGATAGACAAAGAAAAAGGACCGAGACTTTATCTCTTCCTTTATGCGATAGACTCGGCAAACTATCTGCCGCTGCTTGACTTCTCCTATCCGAAGACAAAGGAAGAAGAGGAAGCGGAAAAGATCGTCGAAGAAGTCGTCGAAGAGAGCAAAGTCGAATACGGCGAACCCGATCCGATTGCTCCCATCAAGCAAGAGATTGAACTTGCAGACTTTGAAAAAGTCGATATGAGAGTATGCAAGATACTCAAGTGTCAAGAGATTCGCAAGTCGCACAATTGCTACAAGTTGACGCTATTTGACGGAGTTGGCGAGAGAGTGATAGTGTCGTCTATCAAGCATTATTACACCCCCGAGCAACTCGTCGGTAAGAAGATACTCGTCGTTGCAAATCTCAAACCTGTGAGAATTACCGGCGTGACGAGCAACGGTATGCTTGTTGCCGCTACCAACAACGCTTGCGGCTGTCAAGTGATATTCGTCGACGATATCGTACCGGAGGGTACTGCGATAAAATAAATCTAAATACTTAAGAGAACAAATCGGATTGAGGTTGACCTATCGGGTCGGTGGAGGGATAAATTATTATCGCTGCAGTTACTTGGAATGATTTTGTTCAATTGAGCCAACGGCTTTTTGGTTGGCTTAGCAAAGACGCCGTCACAGGACTGCTTATTATGCTGTCTATTTTGATGGCGTTGCTTCTTGTCTTTTTGGTATGGGAATTTGCCGGTGATATTCGCGGCGGAAATACAGAAGAAGAGCAAGAGGAAGACGAGGCTCAAGAGCGCGACGGCGCGGAAGAGAGACCTCGTATCGAGTTGTTGCCTGTATATACGGTCGCAAACGAGACGATTGTCGAAGAGGTTGACTCTTTGCAGACTAGTCAAGAGCCGTTAGCCGAGACTAACGAAGAGGTTTTGCCTATTGAAGATTTGCAGACGCAGCAAGACTCAACTTCCACTGCGCAAGTCCTACGCGAGGGAATAGCGCTTGTTATGCCTGACGAAGACGAGACAGGCGAGATGGGCGTGAGATACGACAGAAGTTTTACCGCAAAACTTATTCAATCCGACGACGAAGTCAAAGAATGGTATTCGGAATTAAAGAATTACCTTTTGTCTTTCAGAAAAGTCCACGCAAGGACAAGTTGGGGGAGAGAGAGTTTTCGCATTGGCAGGGATTGCTTTGCAAGACTTGCGATAAAAGGCAAGACGCTTTGCATTTTTCTTGCGATAATTCCGCTCTCCTGTCAAGATACCAAGTACAAAATCGAAGACCTTGCGGACTTGTCTAGTTGCAAAGATACGCCGTGTCTATACCGTATTAAAAGCAACAGAAGAGTGGCTTACGCCAAAGAACTTATAGATATCATATTACAAGAGTACGATGCAAAACCAATAAAGAACAGAGAAGCCGTCGATTACTATCTGCCTTACGAGGGTACCGTTGATTTGATAAAAAGAGGACTAATCAAACGCAAGATAGTGGCAAAACGCGCTGATTTTTTGACCAAGATAAATTCGGCGGACGGCGAGAGCGATATTGGAGCGGCATAATATATAGGGGGATATATGAGTACAAAAGAACTTATGGAGTATTGCCTTGCCAAGGACGGCGCTTATATTGATTATCCTTTTACCGATGATTATCCTGTGGTGAAGATAAAGTCGGCGGATAAAGACAAAGCGAGAATATTTGCGGAATTTTACATCCTTGGCGGCAAGGATATTTTTACGTTTTCAACCGACTCGGACACTGCGCTGACTTTGCGTATGGAATTCCCCGACGTTATTACGCGAGGCTGGCACTGTCCGCCGGTGCAAGCAAAATATAAGAGCACTGCGTATATCGACGATGTTTCCGACGAACTGCTTTTGAAGTTGGCGGATATGTCTTACGATAGGGCAATTGATAAACTTAAATAGTATATTGATTTCAAATTTTCTTTCTATTAAATATTGTTTCTTTTTAATTCCCATAATTTGTATCGTCGTTTTTTGCAATTACTTTCTTTTGCGGAGCATACTATTGAAAGAAGATATGGGTAGAAATTGTTGGTAAAAAAATTAAATAAAATATTTACATCAAGTGAGTAAAAAGCATTTGACAAAGCACTATATTTTGCCTATACTTTAAGAGCATAACACAATATATTGTTGATAAAGGAGAATCACAATGAAATTTGAACAATGGAACGGCTTTAAAGAAGGCGCTTGGCAAGAGCAGATAGCTGTAAGAGATTTTATCAATCTCAACTACACTCCCTATGACGGAGACAAATCTTTCTTGGCAGGACCTACCGAGCGTACCAAAAAAGTAATGGACAAAGTCAACAAACTCCTCAAAAAGGAGCTGGACAAGGGCGGAGTGCTCGACGTGGATACAAAACGCGTGTCGGGACTTTTGGCTTATGATGCAGGATATATAGATAAAAATCTTGATATAATCGTCGGTTTCCAGACTGACGAGCCTTTAAAGAGAGGCGTCAATCCGTTTGGCGGTATTCGTATGGCAAGACAGGCTTGCGAGGCTTACGGATATAAACTTTCCGACGAGATTGAAGAAAACTTCAAGTATTCTACCACTCACAACGACGGCGTATTCAGCGTATATACCGACGAAATGAGAGCGGCAAGAAAGGTGGGTATTCTCACCGGACTTCCCGACGCTTACGGCAGAGGCCGTATCATAGGCGACTACAGAAGAGTTGCGCTTTACGGCGTGGATTATCTCATTGAGCAAAAGAAAGCCGACAAGGTAAAATACGGCAAGAATGATATGTCTGAAGAAAATATCAAGTGTCTTGAAGAGTTGCACCAACAGATCAAGGCGCTCGAAGAGTTGAAGGGTATGGCTCAAAAGTACGGTTTTGACATATCTCAACCGGCAAACACCGCAAAAGAGGCTATTCAGTGGTTGTATTTCGGTTACTTGGCTGCGATCAAGGAGCAGAACGGCGCGGCAATGAGCCTTGGCAGAACTTCTACTTTCCTTGATATATATATCCAAAGAGACCTTGAGAGAGGTATTTTGACGGAAGAGCAGGCGCAAGAACTTATGGACGACTTCGTCATCAAACTTCGTCTTTCGAGACAGTTGCGTACTCCCGAATACAACGACCTTTTCGGCGGAGACCCGACCTGGACGACGGAGAGCGTAGGCGGTATGTCTGACGACGGCAGAACGCTCGTCACGAAGAACTCTTTCAGAATGCTCAACACGCTCTATACTTTGGGTAGCGCTCCCGAGCCGAATTTGACGATACTTTGGTCAGATAACTTGCCCGACAACTTCAAGAAATTCTGCGCTCAAGTATCTATTGATACGGATTCTATTCAGTATGAGAACGACGATTTGATGCGTCCTATGTACGGAGACGATTACGCTATTGCTTGTTGCGTATCTGCAATGCAAGTGGGCAAGCAAATGCAATTCTTCGGCGCCAGATGTAACCTTGCAAAACTTCTTCTCTTGACGCTCAATGGCGGTAAGGACGAGAATTACGGTATGCAGGTTGCTCCCGAGGGCAAACAGTTTAAAGGTAAACTCAACTATGACGAAGTAATGCAAGCGTTTGACAAGTATTGCGCTTGGATGAGCAGACTCTATATCAATACGCTCAACGTAATTCACAGAATGCACGACAAGTACGCTTATGAGAAGATACAGATGGCGTTGCATGACACCCAAGTCACAAGATTTATGGCTTGCGGCGTAGCAGGTCTATCGGTCATTGCAGACTCTTTGTCGGCAATCAAATACGCAGAAGTAACTCCGATCTACGGTGAGAGCGGTCTTATCGAAGACTTTGACATCAAGGGCGATTTCCCCAAATACGGTAACGACGACGACAGAGTAGACGCTATTGCGGTAGACGTATTGACGAGATTCAGCAACGAATTGAAGAAGACTCCGACTTACAGAGATTCAATTCACACGCTTTCGGCGTTGACTATCACGTCCAACGTAGTATACGGCAAGAAGACGGGATCCACTCCCGACGGCAGAAAGAAGGGCGAGCCGTTTGCTCCGGGCGCAAACCCGATGCACAACAGAGAGACTTGCGGAGCGTTGGCGTCACTCAACTCGGTATCCAAATTGCCGTACAATTGTTGTCAAGACGGTATCTCCAATACTTTCTCGATTTTGCCAAACGCATTGGGCGAGAATATGGATAAGAGAGTATCCAATCTTTCGGATATGCTCAACGGCTATTTTGAGAACGGCGGTCACCACCTCAACGTCAACGTGCTTGACAGAGCAAAACTCGTGGCGGCAATGGAAAATCCCGAGATGTATCCCAATATCACGATCCGTGTGTCGGGATATGCGGTCAACTTCCACAAGCTTTCAAAACCGCAACAGCTTGAAGTCTTGAAGAGAACTTATCATGGAGAAATGTAAGGCGAGAATAGATTCTGTATACAACGGCTCGGCGGTAGACGGCAAGGGCTTGCGATGCGTCGTGTTTTTCACGGGCTGCAATATGCGTTGCGGTTTTTGCCACAACCCCGAGACTTGGACGGAAAAGGGCATTGATGTAACTTTGCCCGATCTCGTAGCAAAAATTAAAAGATATAAAAGCTATATTAAGAACGGCGGCGTCACCTTATCGGGTGGCGAGCCGTTTTTGCAAGCCGAATTTTGCAAAGAGCTTATCAAGGCTTTGCATGAGGAGAATATAAGCGTCATCATCGAGACCAACGGACTTATTTGCGATAAAGAACTAATTGAGCTTAGCGACGGCGTAAGACTGGATATAAAAAATCAAGAGAGAGAAATAAATTCAAAGGTCTTTGAGTTTTTGGATTTTTGCCAAGACAAAGATAAGTTCGTCACAATGACCAACGTGCTTGTGCCGACTCTAAACGATACTCAAGAAAAATTGCAAGAATTAAAGCGCGTCAAAGAGAAATATCCTTGTATCAAAGAAGTCAAATTCTTGGCGTTCCGCAAACTTTGCGAGAGCAAATACGACAGATTGAACAAGCCTTTTCCTTATGAAAAATACCGAGAAGGCAACAATGCCGATCTGCAAAGAGCCTACAGTATATTGGGTATTTGTTAAAATTTTAACTATTTTCAAAAAATGTATATCAAATTTGTTGACATAATACTTTCAATTGTATAAAATGTATGTGTCGTCAATTGTTAAAAATTTAACAAATATATGACAACGACCTTAAAAAGTGATGATCATTGCAAGAATTTGTCAATATACGATGTCAAAACTCGTTGCAGCAGAATAAACTTTTTAAAGGTAAACACAATAATACAGACAAAAATTTTAAAGGATGGAATATAAAATGGCAAACACTCAAATCGTAAACGATGAGCAAACCCTTTTGGCAAAACTTGAAGAAGTCAGAAAGGCGCAAGCAATCTATGCAACTTACACACAAGAGCAAGTTGACAAGATTTTCTTTGCCGCTTCTATGGCTGCCAACAAGCAGAGAATACCTCTCGCAAAAATGGCTGTCGAAGAGACTGGTATGGGAATCGTCGAAGACAAGGTCATTAAAAACCACTACGCTTCGGAGTATATTTACAATACTTACAAAGACGTCAAGACTTGCGGAGTAATAGAACGAGACGAGGCTTTCGGTATCACTAAGATAGCAGAGCCTATCGGCGTTATTGCGGCTGTAATTCCTACGACCAATCCTACGTCTACGGCAATATTCAAGTCGCTTCTTGCTCTCAAGACTCGCAACGGTCTTATCTTTTCTCCGCACCCCAGAGCAAAGAAGAGCACGATTGAGGCTGCAAAAGTAGTTCTTGAGGCTGCTGTCAAGGCAGGCGCTCCCGAGGGTATTATCGGTTGGATAGACGAGCCTTCCGTACCGCTTTCGGGTATGATTATGAAAGAGGCAGATATAATTTTGGCTACAGGCGGTCCGGGCATGGTCAAGGCTGCTTACTCTTCCGGTAAGCCGGCAGTAGGCGTTGGCGCAGGTAATACTCCTGCGATCGTTGACGACAGCGCAGATATAAAGATGGCTGCGTCGTCCATTCTTCACTCCAAGACTTTTGACAACGGTATGATTTGCGCGTCCGAGCAATCCACTATTGTTCTTGACAAGGTATACGACGAATTCAAGGCGGAGATGCAATACAGAGGCGCTTACTTCCTTGACGCAAAGCAGACGGAAAAGGTGAGAAAGACCATTCTTATCAACGGCGCTTTGAATGCAAAGATAGTAGGTCAACCTGCGTGCGTTATCGCAAAGATGGCAGGATTTGAAGTACCGGAGACTGCAAAAGTGCTCGTAGGCGAAGTTAAGAGCGTGGAATTGAGCGAAGAGTTCGCTCACGAAAAACTTTCTCCCGTGCTTGCAATGTACAAGGCAAAGGATTTTGACGACGCACTCGACAAGGCTTCGAAGCTCATCGACGACGGCGGTCTCGGACATACTTCTTCGTTGTACGTCAACACCGAGACGGGCAAAGACAAGATAGAGAAATTCCAAAACAGAATGCGCACTTGCCGTATTCTCATCAACACACCTTCTTCGCAAGGCGGTATAGGCGATCTTTACAACTTCAAGCTTGCTCCGTCTTTGACGCTCGGCTGCGGAAGCTGGGGCGGCAACAGCGTAAGCGAAAACGTCGGTGTAAAGCACCTTATCAATATCAAGACAGTTGCGGAAAGGAGAGAGAATATGTTGTGGTTTAGAGCGCCTGAAAAGGTATATTTCAAGAAGGGTTGTCTCGGCGTTGCTTTGAGAGAACTCAAGGACGTAATGGGCAAGAAGAAGGCGTTTATCGTCACAGACTCTTTCTTGTATCAAAGCGGATTTACAAAGGCTATCACCGATAGATTGGACGAGATGAATATCAGACACACGACTTTCTTCAACGTCGCTCCCGATCCTACTCTTGGTTGTGCAATGGAAGGCGCAAAGGCTATGAAAGAATTCCAGCCTGACGTAATTATCGCCGTAGGCGGCGGTTCGGCTATGGACGCAGGCAAGATTATGTGGGTACTTTACGAGCATCCGGAAATCGACTTCCAAGACCTTGCAATGAGATTTATGGATATCCGTAAGAGAGTATATACCTTCCCGCATATGGGCGACAAGGCTACCTTTATCGCAGTCGCAACTACGGCAGGTACGGGCTCTGAAGTTACGCCATTTGCCGTAATTACCGACGAGAATAGCGGTACCAAATATCCTCTTGCAGATTACGAGCTTTTGCCTGATATGGCAATCATCGACGCTGATTTGATGATGAATATTCCCAAGGGACTTACGTCTGCTTCGGGTATCGACGCTTTGACTCACGCTTTGGAGGCAATTGCTTCGATTATGGCAACCGATTTCACCAACGGTATTGCAAAAGAGGCAATCCAATTGATATTCAAGTATTTGCCTAGAGCCTACGAACTCGGCGCTCACGACGCAGAGGCAAGGGAGGAAATGGCTCACGCTTCCTGTATGGCAGGTATGGCGTTTGCAAATGCGTTCCTCGGCGTATGTCACTCAATGGCTCACAAGCTTGGTTCTTATCATCACTTGCCGCACGGCGTTGCCAACGCTTTGATGATAGACGAAGTAATCAGATTCAACAGCGTAGAAGACCCTGTCAAGATGGGTACCTTCCCGCAATATAAGTACCCGCAAGCTTTGAAGAGATACGCCGACGTGGCTACTATGTTGGGCTGCAAGGGCAAGACTGACGAAGAAAAGGTCGAGGCTCTTATCGCAGAAATCGACAAGTTGAAGAAAGCTGTCGGCATCAAGTCGACCATTAAGGAATACGGCGTAGAAGAGGAGAAGTTCCTTTCCACGCTCGACCAAATGGTTGAAGACGCATTCGACGACCAATGCACGGGCGCAAATCCGAGATATCCGCTTATGAAAGAGATCAAGCAAATGTATCTCAACGCATACTACGGCGCAAAGAAATAATCAAGACAAATTACTTTATTTCTACCGTAGCGGAGAAATCTAAATCAATAAAATTTAAGGAAGTCCTCTCGGGACTTCCTTTTTCAGCGTTATATCGAAAAGTTAAAATATATAACCCAAACAGTTGACAAGTTATTTTTTGAACGCTAGAATAGATATAAACCTTAATTATAGGGTTAAAACACTATTTGGAGGATAAAAATGAAGAAGATGTTAAAAGTGTTTGGCATAATCGCAGTCGTGGCTTGTCTCGTCGTGTCGGTTGTCGCATGTAACGGAACAGACAATAGCGTCAAAGTCGTTGCTGTCTCCGATAGCGAATACGCATCTGTAGAAGACGCGCTAAAGGGTTATGTCAAAGAAGAACTCGCATTATCAATGAATATTGATTCAATGCAAAAAGAAGTAGACGTTGTGCTTGCAGAATACGTGAGTCACGAAAGCAAAGGCGAAGTTGCCGAGAGCGATATCAAGTTGTCGGACGATCAGAAGACGGGCTTTGTATCTGCAGAAAAATTTGCTGTCAAAGTAAAGATCGCTTTGGCTCCTAATAATAACAAAGATGCAGATTTTAGCGAGGCAACGCAGACCGTATACGTACTCAAGTACGGCGAGAAGTTCAAATTCATGGTATCTACTCCCGAAATCGGCGAGCGTATTACGAATAGTTACGTCAAAATGCTCTCTGACGGTAGCAAATATGAGAATTGTACTGTGACCGCAGTCGGTATGGAGAAAGAATCTGACGATGAAAAACCCGTATTTAATACTGCTATGGAAATGAAGTTTACTGTCGAAGCATCGAATATTGTAAAATACTATGACGAGACGAGATTCAACAAACGCGCTCCCGGTATGGATGAAGAGGAATACGATATGGTAAGTTACGTTGTGAAAAACGGTGATAGTATTGCCGTTGTCAACAAAACTTACGGCGCAGATGACGAAGTCAAGTGGACGGCAAACAATAGCCCCATGAGTGATATAACTACGGTTAAGGATTATAATAAATATTTGATTCAACTTAATATATTCAATCTTTTCTATTCCACCACTCCCGCCGCATTATATACAAAGACTGCAAACGGTTTTGAATTCAAGGTAGAAGAAGTTGACAGCGAAGGAGATAAGGAGACTAATCAATACAAAGTCACAGTCGCTGACGATAAGATTACGGGCATATATATGATTGAGGAATATACATGGTCTGCCAATGACAAGACCTATGTTGATTCTTTTGAGTCTGACATAAAGATTAGCGCATTCGGTAGCACTACCGTAACCGTTCCGTCAGAAGTCAACGCAGCGTTGAATAAATAATTTTTATATTGCAATAAATTAAGGAAGTCCTTTTGGGACTTCCTTTTTGCATAACAGAAATAATTATAGAGATTTGAAGGTTATTGCAGTGTTGATTTACCGCAAATATGATTTTTTTGATTTATAACTTGCAAGAAGAATTATATTATAGTATAATAAATATGATAAATAAAAATATTGCAATATCATTTCAATAACTTTTGTTTTGAGTGAGTTGTAATAGAAGGGGGAATCTTTTGAAAAAAAGAGCGATAATTATTTTTTTAATCTTGGCGCTTATTGCGACTTTTTCATTGCTTTTGCTAGCCTGCGATAAAGATAGCGGCGATGACAACGATAAAAAAGATGACGCAATAGTTTTCGTTGGAGATTTGGGGCTTGAGTTGGATGAAGATGGGACTTATTATACAGTTAAGACGTGTTATCTGTCAGGCGAAAAAATTGTTATACCGTCAGAGTATGAGGGGATACCTATAAAAGAAATCGGTCGCAGCGCATTTGAAGGATGCAGTGGTTTGATAAGCGTAGAAATACCAAGCAGTGTAACGGACATAGGCGAGAGGGTATTCTCACACTGTAGCAGTTTGACTAGCATATTTATACCTAGTACCGTCGTTAGTCTTGGGAGCGGCGCTTTCTACGATTGCGCGAATTTGACTGTTTATTGTGAGGCAGAAGTAATGCCTAGCGAGTGGGAAAGAGTTATGTCGTGCAATCGTCCCATAGTATGGAATTGCAGCGAATATGGAATAACGGAAGAAGGAATAAAATGGGGCTTGACAAAAGACGGAGTAATGACGATTGCAGGATATTGCGGAACGTCAACAGAAGTAACTATACCCTCTAAAATTGAAGGACGAGACGCAACAGACGTCAGTAGTTATGCATTCTCGGGATGCAATAATTTGATAAGCATAGATATTCCCAACAGCGTATTAAGAATAGGTGAGAATTCATTTCATGGTTGCGATAGTTTGGAAATTATGAAGTTGCCGATTGCCAAAATTAAAAATGGCGAAATAGAAAAAGATTTTGTATTGCGTAGTATTTTTGCAGCAAGCTCTTTTGATAAAGTGTCGGATTCGTTAAAAGAAATTATCATAACGGGTGGAGAAACCATAGGTAGCGGAGCATTTTATAATTGTACCAGTCTTATCAAAGTTGAGATATCCGATAGCGTAACGAGCATTGGAGATAGAGCATTTTATGGATGTAGCAGTTTGCTCAATATAAAGATCCCTGATAGCGTGACGAGTATTGGCATATCTGCATTTTACGGATGTAACAGTTTGTTAAGCGCATATATACCAAGTAGCGTAACAAGTGTTGGAAACGCTTTGTTCTATAATTGCGATAAATTGGCAGTATATTGCGAAGCAGCGAGTCAGCCAAGAGGTTGGTACAGTACTTGGAACGATAGAGGGCATCGACCTGTGATATGGAATTGCAGTGAATACGGAAATACCGAAGAAGGAATAAAATGGTGCTTGACCAAAAGCGGGCTGTTTGCTGTTACGGGATATTACGGGTCGTTGATGGAAATAACGATACCTAATACGATAAACGGCAATACTGTAACGAGAATAGTTAGTTTTGCATTTTATAACTGTAGCGGTTTAACAAGCGTAGAGTTGCCAAGCAGTCTCACAAGCATAGGCGCTTATGCATTCTCAGACTGTAGCAATTTGACAAGTATAGAGATACCGAGCAGTGTCACAAGCATAGGGGACTATGCATTCTCAGATTGCAGCAGTTTGGCGAGCGTAATATTTGCAGAGGACTCGCAATTAGATAGTATCGCCGAGTGGACATTTGCAGATTGCAGTAGTTTGTTAAGCATAAATTTACCAAGCAATATTAATAAAATAGGTTGGGGCGCATTTAATTATTGTATTAGTTTGACAAGTATAGAGATACCAAGCAGTGTAACAAGCATAGAAAGATTTGCATTTAAAGGCTGTAGCAGTCTCACAAGCATAGAGATACCAAGCAGTGTAACGAGCATAAGCAAGCGTGCATTCGAAATGTGTAGCAGTTTGACAAGTATAGTAATACCGAGCTCTGTGACGAATATAGGCGAATTTGCATTCTGGGGCTGTAGCAGTTTGACAATCTATTGCGAAGCGGAGAGTAAACCCGATGGTTGGGATTCTTATTGGACTGACTGTCCTGTGATATGGGGACACAAACCGAGTGTCGGTCAATAATCTTTAAGTACTGAAAATCCTTGATAAAAAAGGCTATTCTTAGTTGAATAGCCTTTTTACAACTGTCGCAATGCGATAATAGGTCTTCCTATATTCTTGCGGCTCCCGTCTTTCTTGCTGCGTCTGCAACAGCCTTTGCAACTGTCTTGCCGATGCGGCTGTCGAATGCCATTGGTAGAATATAATCGGGATTGAGTTCCTCGTCGCTGACGAGGCTTGCGATAGCCTTTGCGGCAGCCATCTTCATATCCTCGTTGATTTCCTTTGCTCTCACGTCAAGAGCGCCTCTGAATATGCCGGGGAATGCAAGCACGTTGTTGATTTGGTTGGGGAAGTCGCTGCGACCCGTGCCCACGACTTTTGCGCCCGCTTGCTTTGCAAGCTCGGGCATGATCTCGGGTACGGGGTTTGCCATTGCCATGACTATAGCGTCTTTTGCCATAGAGCGTACCATATCTTGAGTGACGATACCGGGAGCAGAAACGCCAATGAGTATATCCGCGCCTTTCATTGCGTCGGCAAGAGTGCCTTGACGGCGGTTTTTATTGGTCAATTCTACGATTTCTTCATTGCCTTTAGGCTCGTTGACGCCTTTGCAAATGATACCTTTGCGGTTGCAAACGAGAATATCCTTTACGCCAAGCTTATTGAGGAGTTTTGCGATTGCGCTACCTGCCGCGCCCGCTCCGCTGAAAGTGACGGTCACGTCTTTCCAGTCCTTGCCGACGATCTTGAGGGCGTTGATAAGCGCCGCCGCAGTGACTACCGCAGTGCCGTGTTGGTCGTCGTGGAATATCGGAATATCCGTACATTCTTTGAGTTTTCTTTCTATCTCAAAACATCTCGGAGCAGATATGTCTTCGAGGTTGACTCCGCCGAAACTTCCCGATATGAGAGCGACGGTCTTTACTATGTCGTCGACTTCTTTTGACTTGACGCAAAGAGGTATTGCGTCCACGCCTCCGAATTCTTTAAAAAGTACGCACTTGCCTTCCATTACGGGCATACCCGCTTCGGGACCTATGTCGCCGAGTCCGAGCACCGCCGTGCCGTCGGTGACGACTGCGACTGTGTTCCAGCGTCTGGTCAGATCGTAGGATTTGTCGATATCTTTATGAATTTCCAGACAAGCCTGCGCAACGCCGGGGGTATAGGCGAGAGAGAGGTCTTCTTTGTTCTCAACTTTTGCGCGGGATACTATTTCGAGTTTTCCTTTCCATTCATAGTGTTTTTTGAGAGATTCTTTCATATAATCCATTCGTATTTCCTCCTAAGAGCCGTGGCTCTTATCGTCAAATTTTGGTACAAAAATATTTTAGCATATATTTTTGCTTTTGAAAATAGAAAATCGTTAGATTTATAAAAATACGTTTATAATACAATATATTAAAATATCATTTGTCTTTTATTTATAT
>CAMWVR010000043.1 GCA_947177795.1 uncultured Clostridia bacterium
ATCTACTTTTGCATAGTTCCTATTTCTTCTTCTGTTAGTTTGGTGTTTTTATTTAAGAATCAAGAGCCGTCGGCTCTTTTTTTATTGTCATTTAGGTCAAATCGCTGCGTAATCGACCAAATCGGATTGTGAAGTTCTTAACAACTTATAACCTGTTTAAGAGGTTTTATATGTGTATAATTTTATTCTTATTTGGAAATATTTGCAATTTTTTCGTCGTGGTTTAAGGTAAAGTTAAGGTTTAAGCAAGGAAAAATGTAAAATCTTTATAAAAAACCTAAAATTTTAATGAACTTTTAATATTTCCATATAATAATGTAATTGCCCAAGTATACACTAATTTGCATTTTGTCACACACTATAGTGTGGGAAAAACGGTGAGACAAGATGCAACGCAAGAAATTGCACCAAAAGGAGGGAATTATGCGCAACAAGAAATTGTTTGTGATGATAGTAGTGATGCTGTTAGTGGTATTCATTCTATCTTTGGCGTTAGTGGCTTGTAAGAAAAAAAATGTGGAGGACAATAACCAAAGCGGAAATATCCCGTCAGGAGATACGACCGGCAGCGGAAATGAAGGCGAAGAAGAACCGCCATGGATACCTCCGACACCTCCGGTAGAGGAGGAAGGACCGGAAATTCCGAAGTATGCCAAGAGTTTTAGAGGCGCTGTGGGATATATGGTAGATTCTATGCCCGGCGAATACTTATCAATCAACTTTTCCGGAATTGTGACAGTGAATGGCAAAAGATACGTCATGTCGCTCAAAGGCAATTTGACGCAAGGCGATATTCAGGTGTCTGCGGTATTTAAACCCGAGGGCTCTGATAAATTGGCATTTGCATTCTATATTGTCAATTCAAAATTCTTTATAGAGTTAGAAGACGGCACGATATTCAACGTCGCAGAAATAGACGCCAATTATTTGGCTTCTATAGTAGACAAGTTGCCGGATAAACTTTCTGGAATCATCAACGATCTATTGGGAAATTACGTTTCGCTCGTTCCGACGGTACTTGATATATTGCTCGGCGGTTTTTGTCCGTCAAGCAAAATTGCATATGAAGAGATAAACGGCGTGGAGACGTTTAAACTTGATTTCAACGTACAAGGTTTGATCAATCCGATAAGCTCGTTGTTAGCGCCGGGCGGAATTGTTGGAATGTTGTTACCCGACGGCATGGACATATCTTTTGTAAGCGAATTATTGAATATGATACCGCTTATGAACGGACAAATCAACGCTACGGTTGACAACGGTACATTGAGAGAATTCAGTGTCGAAATATATGACAACGATCCTCAAAGCGAGAATTACGGTCAGACAATGGTTGGTTTTGACAGCGCAATCACTTTCTCAAGCGAGCCGTTGAAGATTGACGTTCCCGACGGACTTGACAAATATGAAGCATTATCGCTTGGCAATTTGAATGCCGACTTTACTCTCACGATCGACACCAACGGCGAATCTTTTGATATCGGCGCTGTGATTGACGAATTTTTGCCAAAGCCGATTTTCGGCGAGGGCATATTGATGCTTGACGGCGACGCAGAGTATAAATTAGATATTAAGGCGTCTCTTGATCCCAACCTTGACGGACTTGACGAGGATAAGAACTACGTCAACGCAGTATTGTGGGCAGGCGCCAACGAACTTGTAAGAATAAATTACCTTGACGGAAAACTTTACGTCAAGGCTCTTGCCAATGGCGTCAACGGTTTTGCCGACGGCGGAATAAACGTGGCAATTCCACTTGACTTAAAAGATTATATATCCAAACTCGTAGATTTGGTTACGAATGCAATAGACGGATTCTTGGGTACGCAATTTGCGCCTAACGTGCCGTCCGGAGCAATGCTCACTGCAAGTGTAAACGAGAGAGGCGAAACAATTTTGTCACCTTCGCTTCAAAGCGTAATAATGGGTGTCTTAAAACTCGTTGGCTTTGAAGAGTCAGTAATCTTATCAGGGGATAAAATTACCGTAGTTATAGACGAGGTATTATTTAAAGCAATTTCTGAAATTGCAAAAATAGATCTAGATTTGCCACTCTTTGGCGAACTGGTGCTCGGTCTATACAAAGGCGGAATAGAGTACGTTGAAGTAAAAGCAATGGACGTATTGACCTTGAGGGCTGAAAACTTCCTTATCGGCAAGGCTAAAGTCTCAAGACAGGATATAGAGGACAGCATAGGTAATATTGAGGACTACGGTACCGATATAGAGAGTATTATATTGAGTTTTGCACTCTCATTGCTCTCTGACTTGGATTTGAGCCTAGATCTCGACCTTTCCACTGTTAATACTACGGTTAATTTAACGCCTGTCATCAACAATATTATGGCGGTAGCAAATAGCAGTACCTATCTCAAGATGCCAATCACACTTGATTTGAGTAATTACGACGGCGTATTTAAACTACGTATAGCAACAAACTATGACGAAGAGAACGCCGAGGGTAGAATTTTGCTAGAACTTATTACGCCAAACGGAGATACGCTTATTTCCGCTTACAACGAAAATGACAGCACTTACGTAGATCTGTCTGGACTTGGCTTTATGAAGTTCTGCTTGACTCACGTCAATCTCTTCCAAATGTTGAGAGGTTTGTTGGGCGCAGATACGTTCACTGAAGACTTTATCGAAGAAGTTGCTCCGGCAATGGCTATGACGGCATACTCGTCCGGCGTTGAAATCGGCAGCGATTATATAGGCGTTGCAGTAGATAGTTATTTTGTCACTTTGATAATGAGAATGCTCTCAATGGATCTCGGTATAGACGTTGATCTTGACGCGCATCTCAACTTTGACGGCTCTGTCAATGCTCAACTTGGACTTGGCAATGCCGCAAAACTTGGATTGTCATTGTCGTTGGGCAAAGAGAGCCAGTCTGAGCATAGAATACAAGACGTAATCAATAGTTTGCCTAAGGCAGAGTACGGAGAGTATAACGCAGTCGATGCAGAGATGCTTGTCGATAGCATACTCGTATCCGAGCGACTCAACTTGACGCTTGATCTTTACAACAACAACGTAGATTATCCGTCGCACGAGAATAAGACGAGACTTGTTATACGTAATTCCACGGCAACGGCTCCGGGACTTACAGAGAGACTTGACAATGGAATGGAAGCACCGTATAAATCAATAGTTATTACGGCGTATGCAGGTTGGACTAATACGGTTTCCGAGGCTTTACTGTATGGATTCATCGACTTCGATAGCAAAAAAATACAAATTAAACTTGCAGAGAAATCTTTGGATGGACTTACTGCTATAGGAATTGGACTTGGAGATTTGAAAAAGACAATAGTCAATAATATAAATATTCCTATTGACGCAGATTTAAAAGGTCTCATAGTCAATATGTTAAGCGGACTATTCGGAGATTCTTCAGCGGAAGACAACGAGGATTTCGGCGGAGCAATCGAAGTGCCAGACGGAGCATTGCCACCGCAAAAGCCGAATGTTACTCCGAGTGAGCCTACAGAGCCGGTTGAGCCGAGCGAACCGACGGATCCAAGCGAGCCGAGCGAGCCTACTCCTGCAATTGAAGAGATTATAAAGTTGATTTCTGTCAAACTTACTGGAAGTATGGATATTGATGTTGATGTTGATGTAAACGGTACGATAGTTAGTGGATTACTTAAAAATTTGCTGCAAGGTGTATTTACCGATATGAATCTTGAGTCATTAACGGGAAGTGCAAGTTTAGTTACCGTAAACTATGACAATCAAAATGCAGGCGTATTTGCAAAAGAAATGTATGATAAGATAATTTATCCTATTATCAAGTCTCAAGCAGGCTCTGTTGCAGGATTGTTGGGAATGACAAATATAGAAACGATAGTAGGAAATCTTTTGAGAAGATTTTTGCCATTGTCGGATGTGCAAGATATTACGGCAAACGTATCAGTTACAGACGGAAAGTTAGCAAACATTTCTTTGATAGGCTCAAATCCAGGTGGTAATGATGACAGAGGCTTTGGTATCTATATCTTCAACAGAAAGGCTGACGAAGTAGTAAGTTGGGAGAATCAGGCTACTCAAATATACTTCAATCCAAATCTCGGCGGAAATCTCATTGATATGTTTGAGACGAGGGCAAGAAAGCACGTCGTAACAAATTGGGAAGTAGACAGTTGGCAGAATATCACTTGGACGCTTAAAGGTAGCGGTACGGATCTTGCGACGTTCAGCGCAAACGTAAAAGACTATACGGACGGAGAATATATATTCGTAGGTAGCGCTTGGGATGCGACTATTGAAGTAAAAGTAACGTTACATTCAGCCGAGATAGAATCTATCAAGGATATGCAAGTCAAGGCAATGAGAGATATACCGACTTACGTTACGGCAGTATTTACTGACGGAACGGAGAGACTTCTCACAAACGTAGAGATACTTTGCGACGGCAGAGTAAACGGCGAAAAGAACGCAAGCGTGACGCTTGGCGGAGAGACGTACGAATTTACTATCGTATTTGAAGAAGAGGATATTACCCTTGATACGTTGGTACTCAACGCTTATGATTATCTCGACGTCATTGAGGCTCTTGAATCAAGCGGAGTAATAAAAGTTAAAGTCAACGATTCTTTCTATCGCAACTTGCCTGCAACTTACGACTTTGAGGCTATCAAGAATATGGATAGAGAAGATTTGCAAAAGCCAAATACCTATCAAGTAGACGTGCACGTAGGCGCAGGAACGCAATATGAGCGTGATATGGTGCTCACCGTTGAGTTTACGCCGTTTGAGATCTACTATATCGAGCGTAACGGACTCAATTATATTGAGACGGACTTCATTGAATACGCAAAGGGAGAATCTTTCCCTGACGAAATAACCGTCGTAGGTTATAATGGCAAAGAACAACTCAAATATACGGCAAAAGTAAGCGAATGGGATATCTCAGGCGTGACTATCGACCTCAAGGGCGGACAGTATATGGCGTCTGCGATAATTAACAAAGGCAAGTATAACCAATGGAAGTTGTACGGCATTGAAGTAGACGTATTGTCTACAGATATCGTCGAATTGGCAGATTCCAACAAGTCTGTAGTATTTGACTGGAAGTACTATTTCTATGGCGGAGTATCTATCGACAAAGTACTGCCATCACTGCTTAAATTCAAGACTAGTGACGGTTCTATAAAGAAGGACGTGCCTGTCACAATAGATGTATCTAGTATCTTTGCTGACGAAGCGACGGTACGTAAGGCAATGGTAGAGGGAATGACCTTTGAGTGTCCGTTGTCAGTCGACGTAGAGAATAACGGCAAGTCACTCTTAGAGACGACGATACAAGTAGTTGTGCCGGCAATCAAGATGTCTTTGATTGAGACGACGATCGATATTGATTACAACGAATATATGAAGTACGGTAAGTCGGCATTCTTCAGAGACAGCATTGAAATAATGCTTGGAAAAGATAAAGTTACGGCAAACGTAACCTGGTTTACAGACGAAGTAACGTTCAACAAAGACGGTACGTATACCGCAATCGTATATCTTGATCAAAACGGAGAATACGAGCAGAGTTGCGAGGTGACGGTGAATATCACCGGCGCCCCGACAACGAATACGAAGGAGGTGTAATATGACGACAAGAAAAAGAGTCATCTCTATAATCAGTATTATATCTTTGATATTGGCAATCACGGCGGGCGTACTGCTCTCCGTGGCAGTCCAACCAAACAATAATTACGTCGGAGATAGCGTAAGACTTTCCAATACCGACGTGACGATAAATGCACAGACATCTACTAAGTCAAGCGTTACGCCTGACGGGGTGCCTGAAGACGCGCCTGACGGAGCAGTGGCTATATCTACTTTGGACGAGTTGAAATCGTTTATCAGAGGAAATGAAGCCTATGGTTATCTTACTAATAATATAGAAGGTACGCTTGATTGGGATGGTGTTGGTTCGCAATCCATATTGGCTGCGGGTAGAACTTTTGACGGTAACGGTTTTTCTTTGACGTTGGCTGACGCCGATACGGGATTGAATGTTGGATATGCAGGCGATTTTGCAGATCCGTTGGAGACAAATTCTACGATAGCGCCTTATGCTAAAAAGCGTAGTTACGGTATGTTTGTAGATTACAATCTCGGTACGATAAAGAACGTAAAGTTTAAATATAACTCTACCAGTGGAAATCTTCAAAACAGCGACCAGGACGGCTCAGGTGGTGATAAGACTATGTATGCCAATTACGTAGGCATTGTATGTGGTACCAACACAGGTAGAATAGAAAATTGCGATCTTGACGTAAGCGGTACTTTTACTTATAATTTTACAAACGGCGCAATAAACGACGAAAGCGATAATAAAAACAACAGATTCGAGACAATTTGGGGCGGCATAGCCGGTAGAAACGGAGGCGTTATTAAAGGTATAACAGCGCAATATGCTAACTTCGTTTTGAATGTGCAGACAACAGCCCAAAACAAAAAATCCGGATTTATGGGTATAGTAACACAGATTTCTGCGGAGGCTAAATCTTGCGCGGGAGGTATAGCAGGTAGAAACGCCGTTAGTACTGCGGAAGTAAGCAATATAATAATACTCGGTACGAATGTTAAATTCGCAGTGTTGGCTACAAGTAACAAAAACGCAAGTGTATACAGAGAATACGGCGCAGTAGTCTGTGGAAATTCCAAATATTCGCACGGTGTTGGAGGTAGCGCCGACGAACAGGCAAAGGTAGATAATATAATAGTTGATTTCGAGGTTGTTGAGCCTAACTTCACAATGGGAAATAAGATGTCAAGAAATGGCGTCGTATTCTGCGGAAAATCGACAAACGTAACGATATTTAAAGTTACTGATAAAGTAGATGAGAATCAACACGTGGATTATCAGACGGATCATTGCAACTGCGGTGTTTCCGGTAATGGCGGAGAACATCAAACTGGCTACGGTAACCTTATTCATACCGGAGATCATTCCAACGTAACCGTGGGATTTGACAACCAAGGTAATCAAGTCATTACGGTTGAGCCAAAAGATAAACAAAATTCTGTATTAGGCGAGATTGCATTTACTAAGTATGAAAAGAGAGGTACCGTAACAGACGGAAGTCTTGAGCCGGGTATAGAAGATACTGCTACTTATGCGGGAGTTGCAAGCAACGGTTCGACTTATCTTTACAACCAAGTTGACATAAGACAAGATAAATATACGTTTACAATAAGACCTTATCAAGCATTGTCAAATAAATACTGGGAGATAGGCGCTTATTCTTACCAAATTGCTACGATAAGCAATGCAGGCGCAGCAGAGTATAATTATACCGGCGAAGACTTCTTGTTGAATCAATTTAGTTATGCCACGTTGGCAGGAGACAAGAGCGGCGTTGTCAATCCAAAGGGACTTAATGCAAGGACATTAGAGGGCAAAGCCGTAACTTCGGGAAGATTGCCGGGAGAATATACGTTTGTTTTGGCAGAAAAAGAGGCAGGACTTTCGTATATAGATACTGAAAATCAAATCGTGGCTTTTGCAGAGGAGACTCCTACGCAGTATTCATTCAAGGTCAATCTTGCTCAGATCACTCCGTTGGACGCTAGTCTTATCGGCGAAAATTGGATGACTGTTCAACAAGATTTTACCTTTGAACTTGCAGGCGGAATAGAAGGCGCGGCTGACGGCTATCAATACGAAGTAGGCGGCTCGTTGCCGACTCCTGTGACAGGACTCGTTATGCAAAACAGACAAGACACCAACAGCGCGGGAAGAACTTATAAAATCGAGTTGACTAGCGGCGGCGTGGTAGTCACAGAGCCTTATACTTATACTGTAAAAATCGACTTGACTGCTCCTACTGCGGAAATAACGCACTACGAGCACCCGGCCGACAGATATTATACTCACAATAAGATAACAATTGCAGCATCTGACAGAGCCAGCGGTGTGGCAAGTATCGTTATGAACAGTTACGACGCAAACAATCAGTTGGAACATTCTCACGATATTATGACGGAAGGCACCGATAACGGCGACGGCACTTATACTTGGAGATTCCAAGATACGGGCAGAAAAGAGATCGTAGTCACCGATAATGCAGGACATACTTCTACTATTGAAGTAAACGTAAAAATAGATACGGTGCAGCCGTCTTTAACCGTAGACGCTTACTACTACGTTGACGAAACAATAGAAAGCGGTACGGATACGGATGGCAATCCGATATATTCCACCGTGCAGAAGAAGGTGCCATATACCAACGGCACTGAGGGTGTGACTTCGGCGGTATACTTTGAGGCTAACGCAACGTTTGGCGAATCAGGCGGTGAAATCAGATATAGCCTTGACAATGGAAGTACGTGGGAAGTATACGACGGTATAGTTGCAGTCAAGTCTGAGAAATACGTTAAGTTCAGAGCAGTATCTAATACTTACGATCACCCGGACGACGACGTATATCCATATCCTAACAGATATCCTCTTGTGGACAATTGGGGAAATCAGACAATGCACGTAGTAATAGATCTTCCTAAGGTTGTTATTACGCTTAAAGATCTCGTTATTGATAATGCTACGAAGACTTTTGACGGAACAAATACCTTCTTGGGAAACGTTACTGTAAGAGAAGGCTTTGAAGAAGACAACAATATCAACGGTGAAGTGCAAATCACTTCCGTTGTATACGCAGACGTCAACGCAAACGATAGCGTAGCGCTTATAGTAAGCGTCTTCTGCACCGACGACACCAAGTTGATGGACAATCAGATTGAGGGCGCAGTAGGTAGTATCGAAAAGAAAGTAGTTGACATCACGATTGACAGCAAGACTAAGATTTACGGAGTATCGTTGCCGCAATTGACTTATACGCAAAGCGGTATGGTTGAAGGTTTTGAAGAGAGCGTAAACATCTACGTTCAAAAGCCCGACGGTTACACAGGTTCTTATGAACTGTTGCCGCAGACGGCTGACGGCGAGGGATACGTTATCGCAATTGTCGACGGAACGACCTTTGTCAATTACACTCTTGGCACTGTGACAGAGGGCAGACTTAGAGTCACGCTCGCGCCTGTAGATAGATTGGTATATGAGAGAGGACAGTTCACAGGTCTTGATCTCAACAATATCGCAGACCGCAATCTGGGAATTGGCTTCATTCGCTCCAACGGTAACTATGAGAAACTCAACGTAACCTTCTACGCTCACGACTATTACTTTGACAGTAGCAATAATAATTTTGTCGACAACGGTTATACCAAGAAGGTTGACGACATTACTAAGGCCGGCGCAGGCTTCTTTAAGGTTGTCGTATCCTTGCCGGAGTATGACGCTAAGGGCGAGTTGCTTACCAACAAGTACGTTATGGACGAGGATATAACGGAGTTTATGATCAAGATAATCGACTCTACTATCTTCGATGTGGAAGAAGAGGAAGAGCCGTCAGAGCCTGACGTGGACGAAGAAGATAAGACAGAGCAGGAGACTCCTGCGATCAACAATGGCGCCAACGGTCAAGTAGGCATCTATGAAGACGGTTCTGCCAATACCGACAGCACCGATATGGATATTGAGTCGGCTCAACAAAAGAAAGATTATGTTGCGATGATTTCTATATTCTGCGCAGTTGCGATCACAATCGCCTTTGCAATAGGAATTGTCAGAGCAATAAAGAGGAGAATGAGAGGTTAGTCTCATCAAAAGTTCGATCAAGGAGCGCTTGGAATCCCCGAGCGCTCTTTTAATTTCTTCACAACAATTCGTTGATATAGATCTCTCGACTGCGCTCGAGATGACAGATAATATGTCATTGACGCTCGCACGAGACGCATCACGCCTCTGCCGTCACTACGTTCCTTACGCTTGAGCGGAGAAATCTCTACAGATTATTTACCCATCCCTTTAGGGTGTGGGCGCGGTGTAAAAAGCGAGATGACGTTAGATTGTGTCAAATTGTCAACTAATTTATATATTTTAGTTGACAATCGTTCTTGCGTCGTATATAATAACACAGAAAAGAGGTGAAATATGTCTTTAAAACAACAGGTATTGCAACTTTTGGAAAACGGCAGAGGACAGGCGTTGTCAGGTCAACAACTCGCCGACGCATTGGGCGTGTCGCGCGCGAGTGTGTGGAAGACGGTAAAGGGCTTGCAGTCCGAAGGGTACCAAATCGTTGCCACGACCAACAAAGGATATATTTTGCAAGAGTCCAACGATATCTTATCCGAGCAGAGTTTGAGAGCGTGTCTGTCGCCTAAATATGCGGATATCGACGTGGTAGCGCTTAAGTCTTCAGTCTCGACCAACGCCGAGGCTATGACGAGACTTATGAGCGGAAATCTCAAGCATGGGTCTCTTATCGTTGCCGACGAGCAGACCAACGGCAGAGGCCGTATGGGCAAGACCTTTTTTTCGCCCAAAATGGGTATATATATGAGCGTGAGCCTTTGCAAGAGCGTGGAGAATATACAAGACGTCATGGTAATCACTCCTGCCGCGGCTGTGGCTGTGCAGAGAAGTATTTCAAAGCTGACGGGCATCGACGTCAAAATCAAGTGGGTCAACGATCTATATATCGGCAAGAAAAAGGTGTGCGGTATTCTTACGCAGGCGGACATAGATTTTGAAAGCGGCAAGGCAGGGACGTTTATAGTCGGCATAGGTATCAATTTTGTCGAGCAAAACTTTCCCGACGACATCAAGGACAGGGCCTGCGCGCTTTTTGAGGGGCAGCCGACTGTCACGAGGTCGCAACTTATTGCCGAGATATACGACAATTTGATTGCGCTGACGGATAATCTAAGCGACAGAGAATTTATGAAAGAATACAAAGAACATTCTATTGTCTTGGGCAAGGAAATAAGTTATGCAATAAATTGCGAGGAGAAAAGAGGTAAGGTCATTGATATAGATAATGACGGCGGACTTGTTATACAAGAGGGGGATAAGACACGCAAGTTGACTTGCGGAGAAATATCTATTAGGAGCGCAGAAAATGAATGGATCTGACGAGTGGCAAAAACAAGACGAGCAAGCACACGACTTGCAAAACGACCAACCTATTGTGAATGACGTCGAAAAAAATGCGGAGATTGACGGCGGCGTTGCTCTTGACGTAAAAAAGGCGAGAGAAGACCACGACAAGCGACGTAAGTATATTCTTGGCATAGCCACTTCGGGGCTTTTTATTGCGCTTATGATAATCAGCGCATTTATATCCATACCCATAGGACCGATAAAAATCACGTTGCAATTTTTAGTTACGAATATCTGCTGTTTGTTGCTGGGCAAGAAATGGGGAGCTATATCCGTATTGCTATATCTGTTGTTGGGACTTTTCGGTTTGCCGATTTTCTCCGACGGAGGCGGATTTGCCTATGCGCTCAAGCCGTCGTTCGGCTTTTTGATAGGTATGCTCGTGGGCGGATTTTTTGCCGCATGGTTTAGAGAAAAAGTCGGCAAAAACAACTTCAGGACTTATCTTGTGGCATCGCTCATCGATTTGCTGATACTCGATATTATCGGCGTGGCTTACGGCGCAGGAATTATGTACGGATATATGCATCTTTCCACGGCAGTTTGGGACTTCCTCATGATGATGCTCATACCTTTTATTCCAATCGATATTGCAAAATGCGTGATCTGCTCGCTTATGTGCCCGAGATTGAGTAAGTATAGTAAACTTTAATATTGTTTGACGAGAAGAGAGGCTAGGCAAATCTAAAACGTATCTTTTCTGTCAATACCGCATTTAACTCAAATCGTCGTACGGCAAGTACGACGGTTTTCGTCAAATACAGTCTTGACAAAAAATCTATCATTTTATTTTTTGCCTATCTCTATTCTCGCCAAACGGGAAAGGCGATTTTAATTTACATCATTTCGCTCAACAATATAAAAGGATTAGACCTCTCCGCTGCGGTCGAGGTGACAGAAAAATTAGGTAATAAGAAATAGTGAAGAAGTGACGGATATCAATTTTGTCATTTCGAGCTAAGTCGAGAAATCTCAACCATTTTTGCATGATTATAGACAATCCATATATTATTGTGCTATAATCTACGTATGAGATATGCGGAGTTTTCCAACGGGACCAAGATAATAGACGGCGAAAGAGGTATTGCGGATTTGCGCATACTTCTTTGCGGCTTGGGCGCGTCGCGTATTATGATAATAGGCGACAGGCGGTTGTTGGCGGACGGCTATCTCGACAGGATTAAAGAGCGAGTGTCTGAAGGCGGAGAGATCGCTATCGGCGCCGTGTATCTTGGTGAGGATACGCAAGACAGCCAAAGCGTGTTGAAGGATTTATATTTCGTATATATGTCCAACGGCTGCGACGGCATAGTCGTATGCGGAAGCGGAAAGCTCGTGGACCACGCAAAACTTTTGAGGCTTGCAGTAAGTACTCAAGTCAAGGATATCAAAAAATTTTTCAATAATTCAGCCATTGGCCGCAAGGTGGTCGACGTGCCGCTCATCACGATTCCACGCAAGTTGGGCGTGGGCAACGAGTGCAACGCATTGGCTGTATATTACGACGGCAACAAGAAGATCAGCAGAAACGTCTTCAATGAGTTGCTTTCTCCCGATTATTGTATCATCGACGGCAAAATAATCTCGGCGTCTTCAAAAAGTTCTATGGCTTACGGGGCGCTCAGCGCGCTCGGCAAGGCAATCGACGGATTTATTGCGGCGCATTACGCAAGAGTAGGCATTGCGATAAAGCGTGTCGAAGAACACGCTGTCGGCAAGATTTTCAGCAAAGTCGCATTGACAAATCTGAGAGCAAAGGCGTTGGATACCTTGGCTTCAGACGACGAAGAAAAGATAGTGAGTTTTGCATTGGATACGGCGTATCTGTCAAAGGGTCTTGACAGCAACGGAATGGGCATGATCTATTCACTTTCGTTGGCAATAAGCGACGTGAAGGGCGTAAGCTATTCCCGATGTCTGCCGATTGCGATAAAAGCTTCTCTTGATTATAATCTCAGAGTATGTCAAGATAAATATTCAGAGGCGCTTTGGTCATTCGTGGGGTGGCATGAATGCTCCAAATATCCTCAAGAGGAAAGGGCAAAGGCATTCGTGAGTTGCGTCAAAGAATTCGTCGACGAAGTGACGGACAAATACGTCGAAGAATATCAACCGATAATTTTGACTGACGACGACAGACAGGATATCGTAGTCGCTTTGTCTTATAATCCGCATATGCTCAACAATCCTCGATATTTTGATCCCATTGCAATAAAGGCGGTGTTGAGATGAGAGGACAGTATAATTTTGAGAGCGATATCAAGTTTTTGACGGGCAAGGGGGCTTTGCGCAACTGCGCGGTCACTTTGAGCAACATGGGTTGCAGGCGTTTTATGCTCATTTGCGACGAAGAGAGCGTAAAGAGCGGACATCTCAAAAGATTGTTGCGACGCGTGGGCAAAGAACTCAATATCGTTGCGCAATATAAAAAAGTCAAAGATAGAGCAACCGCGGAAGACTGCGACAAGGCATTGAGGCTATATAAGGAAAAAGATTGCGACAGCATAATCGCATTGGGGCAAAAGAGCGCTATTTTTGTGGCTAAAGCCGTCAAAATCATGCTCAAAGACGGCGTGTCATTTATGTCCAATTATTTTGATTGCGCCGTCAATAATATCTCGTCCAACTTCATTCCGCTTGCAGTGATCCCCACTTATTTGTCGTCGGGTATTGAGGCAAGCAATGCCGTGAGAGTTTGGAGCGAAGACAGCAGATTAATTCGACTTGACACGCCATTTGCTCAGACCAACGTACTTGCGCTTGATCCGTGTATGTGTTCGCTCGTCGGCAGAAAGCGTATTGCCTCGACAGGTCTCAACGCTTTGGCAATGGCTATCACGTCTTTGATCTCTCGTAAAAAAGTCGATCCGATGACCAAAGTCTATTCTTTGGATGCAATAACTTTGATCACAGACAATTTTGAGCCGTGCTTGCTATATTCGGGAATACGCAAATATAGATTCCACGTGGCTTTTGCCGCAATGTTGGCGGGGTGCGCTTATTGGTCGTCGCCCAACGATATGTTGACGGAGCTTGCAGAGTCTATTTGCGACGTCAGCGGAGCAGATTACCGCGACGTATTCAATATCCTCTTTGCCAAAGTCGTGGAGAAGATAGACGTCAAATGGAATTTTGATACTTACGCTATCGTCAATCTCATTGGATATAATCAATATATCAAAGTCCAAGACGGCAAAAAGGGCGGCGAGATAATCAAGGATTGCGTAAATAATTATTATGCGGAGTTGAAAAAATACGTCAAATATCCGTTGAGATTAAAAGACTTGGCAATTGACGACGATATGCTGTCAAAAGCCTATGACGAATTTGCAAAAGACGGCGACGGCGAAAAAATTTACTTTGCAGACAAATTGTTGAAAGACGAGTAGCGTATGGACAACATAATCAATTATCAACTTCAATTAGATCAAATCATCAAAGGACTCGACGGAAAAAAGTCGACGCTTCTTTTGCATGCGTGTTGCGCTCCTTGCAGTAGCTATTGCCTTGAATACCTCAAAGATTTTTTTGATATCACTTTGTTTTTTTACAATCCCAATATTTCAAGTGAGCAAGAGTGGAAAAAACGCTGCGGCGAACTTAGACGGCTTGTCAAAGAAATGTGTCTTGATATCGAGATAGTCTGTCCGCCGTATGCCCCTCAAGAGTTTTTAGACAAAGTCAAAGGCTTTGAGAATTGTCCCGAAGGGGGAGAGCGATGCGGCATTTGCTACGCATTGAGATTAAAAAAAGCCTGCGATTACGCTCAAGACAATGCTTTTGATTATTATTGCTCGACGCTTTCTATCAGTCCGCATAAGAATGCGCAGAAACTCAACGCCATAGGCGAAGCTCTCGCAAGCGGAAAGAGTGTAAGACATTTGCCCAACGACTTTAAGAAAAAGGGCGGATATCTTCGCTCGATAGAGTTGTCTAAAGAACATAATTTGTATCGTCAAGATTTCTGCGGATGTGTTTATTCTCAAACAAAATAAAAATATGATAAAAGACACCTCATCACCGCTAAGGCGGAGCTTACCCTCAAGGGGAAGCCGAGGCACGGATATTTTCTGTCACTGACGCTCGCACGAGACGCACATGCTTGCTCGCTATGCCGTCGCTACGCTCCTTACGAGCGCGGTCGAGAAATCTAAACATATTAATCAGCAGATAGAGACCTCTCCGCTACGGTCGAGGTGACTAAAACAGCCAACCGAAACAATTCGGTTGGCTCTTTTAATCTATAAAAAATACTAATTTTAACGCAAAATTTTCATATTTCCAAAAAAAGTATACTTTTCTTGACTGCCTGCGAAAAGGCATATTTTTACGATTACATTATACTTCACGAACAATTAATTTGCAATATCTTTGGGTCAGTAAAAGTATACTTTTTTTGGAATGAGAGTATATGCATTGACGCTTGCACAATACGTCATTTCGAGCGAAGTCGAGAAATCTCATCCTATTATAAATGGATAGAGACCTCTCCGCTGCGGTCGAGGTGACAAATAAATTGTACTTAAGAGAGGAAGAACAATGAATTTAGCAAAAACAAAAGCAAAGTATTTAAAATGCGCAATACTTATTATATTATTATGTTTTACGGTGGGAGTGATAAGCGCTTGCTTACCGTTTAGTATATACGTACCCGATAAGTTGGAAGAAGATGCGATAAATGATACCGCTTATACCGTGACGTATGATAGTGCTGATTCGCTTGGCAAGTTTAAAGATAAAACGTCCTACGTGTTCACCAACAAAGATTATGTGGACGATTATCGCGCAGGTTTGCTTAACGCTGAAAACAAATTGTCGGATATGAAAATCATTACCGTAGACGCTACTGCAACGCACGGCTCTCAACTTAATCCTTACGTCATTGCAGATAAAAATGATTGGCGGAAGTTTGCTAAACTTATGGAGACAGATACGAGCAGAGGCGAGGGGAAATACTTTATTCTGATAAATGATTTGGATTTTGACGGCGACACGTTCTATCCCGTGAGATTTTTTAAAGGTACGTTTTATGGACTTGGTCATTCTCTTAAAAACATCTCTGTATCAAATTGGCTTTATTTGACGGGCTCAGGGGATAACACCGCAGCCATTGCGTCGACTACATACGGCTTCGGAATATTTTGTCAGACTACGGGTGCGACAATAACTGATTTAGTAGTTGAAAAATTTGACTATCAAGAAATGCCTAATACACCTGCTTATGGTACTCGCGCAGTATCGAATACAGGCGGCGTCGTGGGGCTAGCTCTATTGGATACTTGGCTGTTAAATTGTCATACTACAGGAAATATATATTCTACACTTAAATATGGAAGATATCCTACAAGAGGCGGAATTGTTGGTTCTCACGATAGGACTACAGGGACTATTTTGCTTTATCGTTGTTCTTCTCAAATGACTGTACAAACTATTGCGGAGACCTGCCCTATGATAGGTGGTATTATAGGCGAGGCAAACAATGGCGGAACAGTAAAAGTATATGATTGCGTTGCTGATTTAGTAGTTAGCGTTACAGGAACTTATATGCACGTTGGTGGAGTTGCAGGTCTTATGGAACTGTCAACATGGTATACAGAAAATAACCTTACCAATATTTCAATTACATCGACTGCTTTAAATGCAGCCGGCGCTTTGACGTCTGTATGGGAAACCTCTACTATCTTAAACTATACCAATTGTTATAATGCCGGTGTAATAGGTTCTACAGAAACTAATAAACTTCCTTTGGTATCTATCACGGGATCTAAAGTGCTAAGTACAGCAAATACCACTGCAAAGAATGTAAATGTCGCAAAAGACCCAGACTTATCATATGCCGCTACATATTTAAATTACGGCGATAGGCTTAATGTGAGCGGACTAGGACGTACTGAGCGAGATAGTATTGATATATTGGTAGCAGAGGCTACAAAAAACGTAAAAGATACAGACGCAGGCACAATGCCGTCTTGGATATGGGATGCAGAAAAGACGTCAAAAGTATCTACTTATTGGGCTGACGATTATGACGGAAATGAAACTATATTAGATTACTCTCCTGTGCGTAATTTCCTTATAGTCAACGTTCACTATTACAATCGCACTGTGAACAATGGAGTTGAGACTTTGAAGCCTCTTTGCTATACGGCAAATAATAATGGAGAGTATCAGCAAGTCATAGCAGGTAATGCGTTAGATACAATTCCCTCGTCAGAGTGGGCGGCAAATCACAAATTCTTGGGTTGGTCTACCGAGAAAACTAGTTGGGCAGATCCGTTGACGGATGCGATAGGAATTTTTGGAAATATAGACCTATACGCAGTATGGGAGTATACGGGGGATACTACGCAGAGTATATCGGTTACCAACGCTACGGTAGACCCAAATAATTCGGATTTATATACAAGGGTATACGAAAAAAATCAAAAAGTAACGTTGACGAGTAGTATAAACATCAACAATATGAATTCGCCTGCGCTAGATTATCAATGGTACAAGAAGACAAGCGGTACGGAGAGCGAAAAGGTCACGGGAACAAGTAGCACGTATTTGTTGCAAGACGTGAGAGACAGCGGAACGTATATGCTTGAGTTCACGTATCATTCGGCGGTAGAGCCGTTGTGGTACG
>CAMWVR010000044.1 GCA_947177795.1 uncultured Clostridia bacterium
CCCGCCCCCGCACCCCTGCGTTCCCCTCGCGGGTATCGATTTCTTTTTCTTGGAGTGTATCGAGCTCTGTCTTTTGTTGTGTATAGAGCTCTGTCGAGGCGTGGGGAAACAGCTCTGTCGTGGCGTGGGGAAACGTTCAAGTAGTTGATTGTTTGCAAGGTGCAAAAATCAAAATAAGCGGTAATGCGCGTATAGTTTACAATCCTAAATCGCTCCACGAGTTTATGGACTTTTATGGAATTAAGCACACAAAGACAAAAGCGACATTTTACAAAGCGGTTCATAAGTCGGATGATAAATACATTGCCGATTACGATAGGAACTTTGTTTATTCAATCGGAAAATTTGTCAAGGTTGAAGATTTGGACAGGGACGCTGAAGAAGATTGCGGAAGAGGTATTCATATAAGCACGCAGAACTTCGCTTTATCATTCGGTCAAGATTGGAAAGACCTTGCAATAATTGAAGTTGAGGCGAAAATAGATGAAATCGTTTTGCCTAAGAATAGCAATGGAAAAGTTAGAACAAGCAAAGTCAAGGTCTTAAGAGAAGTACCACTTGAAGAGTGCGGATTGTATGGCAAAATTCTTGCTAAAAGGAGATTAAAGCAATGAGCAAACCTTTAACAATAGAAGAATTAAAAGCCTTGAAGAAAGGCGATTGGGTGTATGTGGTAGATAATGAACTTCCACAATATACCGGTTACTATAAAATTGATTTATTTGCAATTTCACATTTGCATATAGTACAAGGTTTAAGAAAAGCAGTAATTCCATTTTCCAAATATGGCAAAACGTGGCTCGCTTACAAGAACAAAGAAGAAGCAGAGGGCAAATACGACAGCCAAGCCGTTGAACTTGAAGCGGTAACGCAAGATAAAGCTAACTTAGAGCGCACGATAGAGGAAATAAACGAAGCATTAAAGGATAACGGTATCACTATTGATAGTGACGGCAACGTGAACGATAGCCTAGTAGAGGGAGTGAAGAAGCAAGTGGCGAAAGAGATTTTGCAAGACCTTTATGAAACAATAAAACAAGATGTAAAATTTTCTTTAATGAGTGCTAAACAGATTGTAATATATGCACTAAATAAATACGGAGTGGAGGTAGACAAATGAGAGAGTATAAGAGATTGACAGTGAGGCGAGAGGACGGAAAAGCAATGTATGCTTGCTCTCTCCGTTGGGAAGCAGAAGACGAACAAACTATTCTTGACCGTCTAGCCGAACTCGAAGATATGCTAGAGAGTGGACTGTTACAAAAATTACCTTGTAAGGTCGGCGATAAGGTTTGGGTTTTGGACGACCCCGATTATGTAGCGGATATTTTTGAAATGGAAGTTGAAGATATAGAAATAACTCGCTCGAAGATAATCGTAAGCGGTGTTCACAACGGTGAATATCAAGATTTCGTTAGTAGCTTTGTGTTTAAGACAAAAGCCCAAGCCGAAGCAAGGCTCAAAGAACTGAAAGGAGGCAAGTAAAATGGGTTACAGACATTATTTTTACAAAGTAAATAAAAAGGTAGTAGACGAGATAAAAGGCTTGTCATATCAAGATTTGTGCGTTTATGCGAAGCATCACGGCGTAGAGTTATATGACGACGGTGGATTTTATTTTAATGATGATAAATTCCTTAACAAGATAGAAATATTTGAGTTCGGTAAACTATATTGGGATAATACTGCTCAACGTATTTACGATAGCGGAGTACCGCTTTTTGCTAACAAAGAAACGCAAAAACAGTTTTCTGATTATGTGCCTTATGTAGTGGACAAGCAAGGACTTTTAACCGCTATTCAAATTTACAAAGAAAATGTAATTAAAGTCTATAAAGATATGCTTGTAGACGGTGCAGAATATCGTATGGCTTTTGGCATAACGGTAAAGAAGGAAGATGTTAAACCGATTGAGAAGTTAAGAGAGCATATTGAAGATAAATTACAATGGATAGAAGGTTGGGATAGGCTTGTCAATACTGACGAAACAAACCCCTATTCATTGATAAATTCGTGGCAATATGAACACACAATTTTTAATCTTGTTCACTTGCTAAAAATGATAGATTGGGAAAAAGAAACAATACTTTTTTACGGGTGGTAAGGAGAACAACAATGAACGAGATTGAGAAAATGGCAAAAACGCTTTCGCTTTACACGCCTATAAATTGTAACAATAGTAAGATTGCGGAAGTCCTCGTCAACGCCGGCTACGGCGACGTTAAATCATATCAAGAAGAGATTGAACAACTAAGGGGGCAAATAAAGAGGTTGAAAGAAGAATTGCCGAAGTTATTCAGGCATTTTACTGAAGGCGATCCCTATTTTGATGACTACAATTTTGAGATTGAATTGCAATCTTATCAAAAAAACGACAAGAACGAATCTGTAACTTCAATTTGTTTAGATACGGAAGACTTTGAGGTAATTACAAAAGATTTCATTGAAGCAATATTGAATGGCACTCCTAGTGAAGATTTAAGGAAAGTATTTGAAATATAAGGCAAGGAGGTATGCGGAGAATGAATATTTTTGCAGTTTTAATCTTAATGCTATTCGCTCATATAGTAGACGACTACTATCTGCAAGGCGTTTTAGCAAAAATGAAACAAAAATCGTGGTGGGAGAATAATGCGCCAGACAAGTCGTACAAGTATGATTATGTCCCCGCACTTATATGCCACGCTTTGAGTTGGGCGGTTATGATAACTTTGCCGATACTCTTTGCGACTGCGTGGAATCCGTATTGGGCTGTATATCTTATGCTTGGCGTAAACCTTTTGATACACGCTGTCGTGGACGACTTGAAAGCGAATAAAAAGAAAATAAATCTTATTGCCGACCAATCAATACACTTTGCACAAATAATCGTTACTTGGTGTATTTGGGCGTTTGCGAAATAACGGAGGACAAGTTATGAGTAAAGCAGTAATGATTTCAATACAGCCGAAGTGGTGTGAACTTATCGCAAGTGGCAAAAAGACGATAGAGGTACGCAAGACTGCTCCAAAGATAGATACGCCGTTTAAGTGCTATATCTATTGCACCCTATCGGGCAGTAACGAAATGACGAAAGACCTAGAAAAGTGGTATCGTGAGAAATGGTACGATAAGAAGGGTAAGGTTATCGGCGAGTTTACGTGTAACGAAATCTATGATATTTTAGGCGGACTAAATGATACGCCAATATTAAATAGGGCTTGTTTAACTGAAGAAGAAGCAGGAGATTATCTAGGAAGAATAGACTGTCCTATGAGCAATACGATATATGGAATAAAGCAAGGTAAGGCTTGGTATATCTCCAACCTTGTTATCTACGACAAGCCGAAAGAGTTAGGAGAGTTTAATACACCAACCTGTGAGAAAAACGAAAGTGCGTGTGATAATTGTAAGTATAAAGTAAATGTAGGCAGTTATTATTACCCTGAATACGATTGTCCTATCGAAAACGGGAAGCCACTTACCCGTCCGCCACAAAGTTGGCAATATGTTGAGGAGGTGTGAGATGATCAAGATATGTTTTCACGACGGATATTTATTTTATGATGTAATGAAATCTCAAGGCTTAGATGTTGTTTATCCTATTGACGCAAATATGGGATATAGCGAAAACATTTGCAAATTCAAAAATATCATTAACGAGCATAAGGCGCAGAAACGAATGCAAGATTTAGTGTTAGTCACAAATCAGATTGCATTGCTCAACACAGAGTTTTCTTTTGATAGCAATGGCAAGTGTCAAGTTTACTTTTGGAGCAAAGAACAACGCAAATGGATTAATGCCCAAGATTTGACGCAAAAAGAACTCCGCAAGGGTCACAATATTGAAATGATGTACCGCAATGGTGTGTTTGATATATAGAGGAATAATTATGAAAGTAGATATTTTTAAGACAACGAATAAATACAGCATTATCTATGCAGATCCACCGTGGAAATATAACGCTCGAAATAATCTTAATACGAAGTTTGGCGGTGGAGCAATGAGACATTATCCTGTAATGTCAATTAAAGAGATAGCGGAGTTGCCAATTCCTCAAATAGCATCAAATAATTGTGCCATATTTATGTGGTGTACTGCATCCAAAGGCGATAGTGATTTGGAACAAAAATTAACTTTAATTAAACAATGGGGCTTCCGATTGGTAAACGAAGGATTTACATGGGTGAAATTAAATCCTAAAAATCATAAATATTTTTTTGGTGTAGGCAAGTATACCAAATCAAATTGCGAACATTGTTATTTGGGAATTAAAGGTTCTATGACTGTTGTAAATAATGATGTATCAAGTTTGATAGTGTCGCCAAGAGAACTACATTCTAAAAAGCCAGGCGAAATAAGGGGGCGGATCGTAAAACTGTTTGGTGATTTATCGCGAATAGAACTCTTGGCAAGACAGCACGCAGACGGTTGGGATTGTTGGGGAAATGAGGTGTAATATGAAAGATTGGAATGGCAGTAGAAATTCAATATTTAAGGCAATAAGTGCGTCAACAAATATGAGCGAACGTCAATGCGACGATTACTATGCTACTGAATCTAAGGCGATACATAAGCTCTGCAAGGTAGAAAAGTTTTCTCCAACAGTTTGGGAGTGTGCTTGCGGTGGCGGACACTTAGTAAAAGCATTGGAAGAAAACGGATATGAAGTAATAGCAACTGACATTGTAAATAGAGGTTGTCCTAATTCGGGGCAAATAGACTTCTTTACATTGCAAGAGTGCAAGTGCGACATAATCACAAATCCGCCGTATAAATACGCAAAAGAGTTTGTAGAACACTCACTTGATATTGTGGACGACGGACGCAAGGTTGCTATGTTCCTTAAACTTACATTCTTAGAGGGCAAAGCGAGAAAAGTGTTTTTTGCAAAATATCCGCCGAAAAAAGTATGGGTGTTCTCCGAGCGAATACTATGTGCTAAGAATGGAGATTTTGATAGCCTAAAAGAAAGTGGTGGCTCGGCAGTTGCCTATGCTTGGTTCGTGTGGGAGAAAGGATATAAAGGAGAGACAACGGTAGGTTGGATCTAACGAGTAAACGAGTTTATTTACGGAGTAAAAATGAGTAAAATTCAACTACATAAAGGCGATTGCCTTGAAATAATGAAAGATATTCCCGACAAGTCAATTGACATGATTTTATGTGACCTACCGTATGGCGCTACACGTAACAAAGAAGATAAGAAGTTGCCGTTTAAGCCGTTATGGAAAGAGTACAAGCGAATCATTAAAGACAACGGTTGCATCGCACTTTTTGCACAAGGCAAGTTTTATGTAGACTTAATCAGTAACAACAAAAGGATGTTTAGATACGATTTGGTATGGGACAAGGTATTGACATCGAGTCACTTAAATTCGCACCGTATGCCACTTCGACAGCACGAGCAGATAGCGATTTTCTATAAGAAGTTGCCTACATACAATCCACAATTTACACAGGGTAAGCCATTGCATAGTAAGGGAAAGGCATACAAGGACAAAGAAATCACTAACAACAATTACGGCGTATATGCTCAAGATAATGGCAGGGCAGGTTGCACTCAAAAATATCCGACAAGCATTCTGCAGTTTGCAAAACCGCATCCAAGCGTAGCGAAGCATCCTACGGAAAAGCCTGTGGTTTTATTGGAATGGCTTATCAAGACTTATACCAATAAGGGTGAAACTGTCCTTGACAACTGTATGGGTAGTGGGAGTACGGGGGTGGCGTGTGTAAAGACAAATCGCAACTTTATAGGCATTGAAAAGTACGCCCCATTTGAAATAGCTAAACAAAGAATCAACAACGCAGTTATTGCGCCTAAACAACTGTCTTTATTTGAGGAGGCGTGATATGAAACAATATTGTAGATACTGCGCCAAATGCGTACAGGTGGACGATGATATATGCTATTGCGAACATTCCACGGCAACATTTGACGGAACAAAGGCAAGGCGAGTAAACGAATGCAAAAACTTTGTATTCAACCCGATTGACGTATTTGACTTGGAACGGAAGTATAAGCCGAGAGAGAAGAAGCCGACGATTGCAGACGGGCAATTGTCAATGTTCAAGGAGGTATAGAGTGGCAAATATAGTAATCGTATTATTGGTGTTTGTAGCAATAATAGGCGTCGTCGCATTAGTGGCGGAGATAATAGACGAGAAGAATAGGAGGAAATAATGGACAGATTGACAAAGCAGATAATTAAGTGCAAAGTAATGCAATATCCGCACCTTAGGAACAAGATAGCCAACGAGATAGCCGACGTTGCAGAGAAAAGTGCAAGCAGTGGCGTTTCGGGTGGAAAGAGTTCAGCGCGTAATGCGAATGGCTTTGACGAGAGGCTGGCAAGGATAATGAGCAAAGAAGACTATTTATGGTGCAAGGCTATAGAGTCAGCGGTAGGTTACTTCAATGAGCGAGGACGAGAAGAGGTAGTCAAGGCGGTTGAGGGACTGTATTGGAAGAGCGGACTGAATGCTGACGGCGTGGCATTAAAAATACACGTTAGCAGAAAGCAGGTGTACAATTATGTAGATGAGTTCTTTGAAGTTGTACATAAATCTGCGTTAATCAATGGCGCTACAAAAGATATCTAAAAAATAATTTACACTAGTGTAATACAAATTTGACTTTTAAAGGGTGTAAAATGGTATTGTCCAAAAGAGGACAGGTAACAAAAGTGTGGCTCTTTTTTATACATTTGACTTGTATCACCCCCTTGATATAGACGTCAGCGAAAGTTGGCGTCTATATCATTTGGTGGGGAGAAGAAAGGAGGTAAGGACGGTTGAAGATAACGGAAATACAGCGACAGCAGATAATAGCGACGTACGTAGCTGGCAAAGGGGAGATAAGTCAGACCGTCCTTGCAAAAAAGTACGGGGTAAGCAGGTCAACAATATCAAAGATATTGAATTCGGCAGAAGTAAACAAAAGTATCAACGAAAAAAAAGAGCAGAGCGCATTATCAATACTTGAGTACATAGAAAGCAAGCAAGGGGAAGCTCAAACGCTTATGAGTGAGATACTAATTAAGGCGGGAGTTAAACTCAAAGGAGACAATTCTCTTAGGGACTTAATGGGAGCGCTCAAGATACTTGTGGAAGTATTTAGTAGAAACGCAGAGAACAAAGACGAGGCGGACGATGCAAGGCAAGTGGTATTCAAGATTGTTGGGGTAAAGGACAATGGCGACGCAACAGATTGAGTTTGTAGATACCTACTTACCATTGTTAGTGCCCAACCATTCTATAGATCAAGCCAAGTTATTTGAGACAAAGGAATATAAAGAGTCGCTTACTAAGAGGATATTAAGCGGAGAAGAACTAGATCCGTCGGCGTTTGGTGCGAAGACCTTTATAGGAAAGTCAGGACGTTCGACAGGCAAGACGACTAACAGCGAACTTGCCATAGCCCAAGACATAGTTACAGGCAAGGGCGATATTTGGTACTGTCGGTCAGAGTTAGGAGACATACGTAGCAGTATCTTCTCATCAATGCAGTCGACCTTGAGAAAGTTAGGCTTTACGATGTCGGGAAGAGACCGCAAAGCAGATTTCTACGTTTGCTCTTCGCCGTTTGAGATAACTCACAACAAGACAGGCAACAAGATACAGTTCTTTGCCATCAACAAAGACATAAACCGAACAAAAGGCTTTTTCCCACCGTCAGGGAAGTTGCAGAGGATTGTCGTAGAGGAAGCTAACGAAGTAGACGAGAGCAAGTACATTACGGCTCTTGAGACAACAGCTAACAAATATATCAACAGCAACTCGAAGTTTGTATACAATCTCAATCCGCCCGAGACGAAACAACATTGGTCGGTCAAGTTCTTCGACGATAAGATAAAGAACGGCGCAACATTACTATATACGACTTGGGAGCATTTGGCGGAAGCAGGCTTACTGTCTCCTGCAATGATAGCGGATATCTTGAAAATGAAGAGGGATGACCCTCTTTTTTATCGTTATTGGTATCTAGGCGACATTGTCAAGATGACAGGACTTGTATTCCCAATGTTTGACGAGGACAAGCACGTCGTACATATCAAAGACCGCAACAAGGTACAGAACATAACGTCGCAGATTATAATTGCAGGCGATGCAGCAAACAAAAATGACCCGACGGCAGTCGAGTTTATATGCGTGCTTAATACGGGGCAGTTGCTCGTCCTTGACGCATTCTATTACGACCCAAAGATACACGGACAGACTGACGACGTTGAGTTGGGGCAAAAGATTTGCGATTGGTTTGAAGACGTGCATAGAAAATATCCTGGACTAAGATATAAGCGACATAGCGGAACGATAGACAATGCGAATTGGAACTTGATACAGATGCTACAGCAATCAAAGGCAATGGGTTTCTTTAATTGGTATCCTGCGACAGACAAGATGATACTGCGTGACGTGAATAGACTAAGAGTGTTGTTGAGGAATGGAATGCTCTTGTTCAACGTAGAGAGTGATAATCAAGTGCAGTGCATAGTCGATGAGTTTGAGAACTTCGTATACGATGAAAAGACGGGCGAAATCAAGGCTAATCAAAGCGACCACGGAATTGACGCAACGAAATACGGTACGCTTTTGTATACGAATACACAAATATTCTTTTAGGAGATAGAAAATGACAGAAGACTTTATGAGAGACGAAACGCCGACGGGCATTGATACTAAAGTGCTTGTACCAAGCGAGAGCGGAAGCGGACCAATGTTTGCGCCGTATTGTACGGCAGACTTCCTGAACAACAGCAAGATAATAAACGATACACTTTTCTTTACCTTTGCTCCGCCTGCGTATCTCACTTACTATTGGACGATAGTGCGTAGGAATATGGAGTGGTTTAACGGTTATGTAGCAGGCATACACGATCAAGGAATACTCTCGAGCAAGACGGGCGCAAGAATATGCAAGATGTCAGCCAACTTGACGTTGGGCGGCGGAATATCTTTCCAAGGCTCGGAAGAAGCGGAGACGTTCTTGACGGATTTCTATAAACGACGCAAGATATATCCAAAGTTAAAGCGAGTTGCTCCGTTACTGAATGCAGTTGGCTTTATGCTGTCAAAAGTAGATATAAACGAAAAAGGCGAGTTGGATATTAGCTTTATTTCGGGCAATAGATACTTTGCGCAGTGCGATGCGGACGGCAACGTGCTTGAGTTTTACGCCTGTATCGTGTTTGTGACGGCAGATACTAACGAAGTAAACAACGGACAAGAGAGCAGTCGGACAGGCTATTCGTTGGTAGAAGAGCGGTTTTATATCAAGGGCAAGCCGTGCGTAAGATATAGGATATACGAGGGAGCAATACTAGCGACTGCGCCAACCTATAGCAATGACAGCAAGGACGGAAGCGTAAGGGGAATTAAATATGAAGACTTGCCGTCGCATGTTCAACAGGCAATCAAGGACAAGTTGGCAGGTAGAGAACTCAACAAGGTATATGCATTGCCGTTTGAGAGTATTGGCGCAAGAGTTACTCGCAACTCATTCTCGGCAACAGGCGTTGACGATTACGCTTGCTTTGCTGATAGTACGCTTGCAGACTGCCATACGCAGTTGTACGAACTTGATTTAACAAAGACGCAGAAGAGCGAACATAAGTATCTTAACCAAGACTTTATGGTTATGCCCGACCAAATGATCATGGAGCTTGCAGGAGACAACGTTAAGGCAAAATATCATGAGAGCAGAAATGGCTTAAACGGGGTAAATAAACGAATAGCCAAAGGCGCAAGATACAGCGACCCAACAAAAGAGACGCCGTACGTTTACAGCCCGCCTCTCAAGATAGCTGACTACAATGCCGACATAATGCAGATACATAACGAGATAGCGGCGCAGACAGAGTTTTCGCCCGTAACCATTGCGGGATACTTGCGTAACGGCGTAGAGAAGACGGCAACAGAAATAACGGCAGACGAGAATGCAACAAGGCTGACGATAAGGACGAAACGAGAACTTATCGCTGAAGACTTAAACTATCTCAACGGCATAATTCTCAAGCATTATGGAGTATCAGAAGATGGTAGCGAATGTAGCGCAGTATTCAAAGAGGGCAGTCTATCTAATCCAAGACTTGAGACAGAACTTATTATACGCAAACTTGAAAACGGTCTTATCACTCGTCAGATGGCAATAGAAGATGCAAACCCACAATTAAGCAAGAGAGAGTGTGAGAGAGTTGCTCAAGTCGCAAGCGAAGAAATGACGGCTCAACAGGCACAACCATTTGACGGATTGAACGTAATGTCGAGATAATATGAGAGACTATATAAAGCAAGCCAAAGACGAGGGACTTGATTGGCAGACTACGCTCATTGATGACCTGCAGACTCAACTCAAGATACTTATAGTCACGGCTATAATAGGCGGTTGGTCGTGGGCGTTGGTAAATGCGGCGGTTGGAAAGATAATACAAGAGGCTGACGAGATAGAAATCGCGGAGTTGAGAGAGCGGGCGAAAAGTTCGCTCTTAAATTTTGCTACGGTCGAATATAGACGGCTGTCAACGGCTACTCGAGGTATCAATCTCAAACTTGTTGACGAAGTGTCAGCGTACGTTGAGAACCCCTCAAAGATAACGGCAGAGAGTCTCGTCAGGGCAATGAGCCAAAGCGGAATGAGCGTTGACGGCGTAATTGAATATGGCGAGCCGCAGGGGCAGTGGTGGACGATAGAGCAACCGCTTGGAGAGTTCAGCAAGGACTATATGAAAAAAATCCGTTCGGCTTTTGGAGAGTTGGCAAAGTCTGACGCAAAGGATGATTACGCAAGCAACGTGTCATTGAGAAATATCTCTGAAATGACGGTGCGCTATGATAGGAAACTTGAAGAAATAAGCAAGTTGCAGTCAGATGGAGTTAAACTTGTTTGGATATCTGCACATGCTAATTGCTCCAAGCGCTGTCAACAAGCACAGGGGAAATTGTATTCGACGGACGGCAGTAGTGGAGAGACAGACGGACATAAGTACAGACCGCTTGAGGACGTGACAGAAGTCTACTACACGACTAAAGCAGGCAAGACTTATCGTAATGGCATTATATATGGGTTTAACTGTAGGCACTATCTTATACCTTACAATCAAGGCAACGAGCCCATAGAAGTGCCTGCGGATATTGTCGCTCAACAGCGAGAGATAAACAATATGCAGAGAGCAATGGAAAGGCAAGTGCGTGACTTGAGGGAGTTAGCAGTCACTACGCCAATTAAAGCCGACAGCACAAGAGCAAGAAAGGCGGCAGTCAAGGCGTATAAGGAATACAAGGACTTCTGTCGAGAACACAAGGTAGCATATTATCCGTCAAGGGTGCAGGTATGGAGTGAGCAGATAGAGAGTCAGACGGCAGAAAGACTTGATAAGTTGCGAGAAAAATATTCCGCAAAGAAACTAATTAAATACTTAAGTAAATAGGGCAACCGAGAGGTTGTCTTTTTTAAATACAAAAACTAGTTAGGAGGTAAAACTATGCCGATGATATTTGGCAAAAAGAAATCTGTTGAAGACAGATTGGACGAAATTTTGGAAGAGATATCAAAACTTCCAGAAGAGAAACAAGAGGAAATTTGGAAGAGATATGACGATTCCAAAGACGACAGCAATGGCAAGCCCGACACCGAAGAGCAGATAGACAAAGCGGAAGAGGACATTGCCGAGAAAGGCGCAGACAGTCAGACGGAGAAAGACCGTATTGACGAAAGCGTTGGAGAGCAGGAAAAGCTTGAGGGCGACGAAGACTCGCAGGACGCAAAGGACAGAGTAGACGAAAGTCTCGGCGAAAAAGAATACGTCGAGAAGAAAGACTATGACGAACTTGTAAAGCGAATAACAGCGCTCGAGGCAAAAGCAAATGGCGACGACGAGTTGCCGAAACCAAAAGAAGTCGACGTTGACGACGACGATTTGAAAGGCACGAATTTTTTTAAAGATTAAAGGAGAACAAAAATTATGGCAGAGATAAAGTACAATTCTAATTCTTTGACCCAAGAAGTAATCAAGAGAACGATACAGGAGTACGCTCCCGAGTCGGTCTCCAACAAAGGCGGTTACACTTACATAAACGGTAGCCTTATGCCAAAAGCGTTGTCAAGAATATTGGCAAGGTCAATCAGAGCGGGCAGAATCGTGCGCCCTGGCGTGGGTATGACGGAAGAGTTTATCGGAGCGCTTGACCCTGCGACGATAATGAGCGTGACCGTGCAGTTGCAAAAGAATATCGGTATTCATACGAGAACTTTGCGAGACGGCGGTAAGGCGGGAACTCCGTACAATGACGGAATGATCAATACCAATCGTAAAATCATTCCTGCAACGACTCCGCTTGAGATACCTGTAAGACAGCTTGACGATCAACCGTTGTTTTTCCCAAGACTCATGCTTGAGACAATGCTCTTTGACGAAATCGCCGAGACCATGGGCAACTTCTTTGACAACGAAATAAACTCAATCGACAGTTACCATCTTGCGAAAATGGTCGCTTACGCAGTTTACAGAAACAACACAGACCAAAACGCCAATAACTTCGTCGAAGTCGACAGAGATAAGGCTTACAACGACCTTGAGATGATCAAGATGATCAACAAACTCAATGCAATCATGTCCAACGGCGACCAAAAGACAGGACTCGGCACGTTCAAGGGCAGACGTCAGTTGACGGCAGTCAATGAACTTATCGGCTACTTGCGCTCGCCTAAGACGGGATACGTCACGAATACGGAGCAAGGCGCAAACGTATTCTATAAGCCAAACTTTGACCTTGACGAGACCATGAGAATGGGCGAACAGTACAGAGGTAGCATAAACGGCTACGACATGGAAGAAATGAACGGCGAGACCTTGAACAATATGTGTCGTTGGCTTGGACTTGAGGCAGGTTCTCTCGACGGTATTCTCGGTATCGTTTCCACTCCGTTGTCTTACGCATCGGGCGGCGTCAGCAAAAAGTCAATGTATCTTTTGCAGTCAAGCGAGTATGACGGCGTAGTAGGTTTCCCATTTACAAAATTCGGCGGCGCAGCATACAGACAGATTTTCCTCATCGTGGACAAGAATTGGACTGTACCCGAAAAGCTCAAGACGACTCTTGCTCCTGCGCCTGTTATTGCGCCGAGAGATTGGGGCACGGAATACGAGCCTATCGAAAGAATGAATTACGACGCAGACGGCAATCCGACAGGAACTACCGAAGTTATTGCGAACGTACTTGCGCCCAACGGCGATACGACTTGCGCAGTGACTATTCGAGTTACGGGAACTGACGGCGTAGCAATCAACAACGCTACAATTGCTCCTACGGTCAATGGCGCAGCTGTTCCGTTTACCAATAACCTTGACGGTACTTACCAAGTAATCGTACCTAAGGGCAGTGTGGTAGCAGGTACGGTCAGCGCAAGCGGATATACCGACGGCGCAATCAACGTAACTGCAAATCAAACAAAGGGCTGGACGCATACGGTCAACGTATCGCTTACGGCTTCGGCAGTAAAATAATTTAAAAGAAAGGCTATCGGGGAAGCTCGATAGCCTTTTATGGAGGCAATATGACTAAATTTCCTTACGACGACGAGTATATGACTTACGATTACCGTTTGCATAGGTATGTTTTAACAGACAAGGCGGTGTTAGATATTCTTGGCGAAAATCTTAACACAATATTAGTTGACGCAGATCCTGTAACCAAGAAAGCTTTTTTAAAGAAAGTTTCCAACACGCTGTATGATTATATTTTGTCAGCAAGTCAGTCTCCTGATTATATCGAGTACATTATGGCGAAAGACGGCAGTCTAAGAGACATGATACGTGACATGCTGATAAGTCAAGTCGAGTATATGCTTACAAACGGCGCAGTAGACAGCTATTCGGGTATCAACATGGCAAAAGGTCACTACATAGACCTAGACAAAATTCGTAACGGCAGGCAGGTAAGTATGACGGTTGAGCAAAAGGCTAATGCGTCATTGCACGGATATGGACATAGTTTGCGCTATGCTTGCGCATTGCCTCGTATTGCCACGAAGTTTTATAGAGTGGGGTACTGATTATGGGACTTGTGCAATTTATGTGGACTAGATCTGACTCCAATGCCTACGAGACGGCAGAATGGAACGGAAAGACTATCAAAGTGCAGGTAGTCGCAGATAAAAGACGGGAGAGAGGCAATGTAGGCAACCTCTTAGCCGATGAGGGCGGAATAACGCTTGCTACTCGTAATACGGAGCAATACGGGATTAACGACGTTGTGAAGTTCAGAGGCAAACATTACGTCATTACTGCAATAGACGATGACAATTATGACGTTACGCCTCAAAACACGGCGTTAGTTAAGGCTAAATTGTTGCAGGAGATACGATTGACGTTATTCCAAGTCAACTCCAAGACAAGAAACTTGCATTGCGCTACGCCTGTAATAACGGTCGTAAACAACATGGCAACGATTACTTGCGATACTCTCGACGCCGTTGTGTATTACTCGCTTGACGGATACGTTCCGAGTTCGTTGTCTCCTAAGTATTCCCAACCGTTCGACATAGGGACGGCAGACAAGGTGTACGCATTGGCATTAAAGGACGGCAGATTGCCCTCAAAGATAGGAGTGTGGAGCAAATGAATAAGTATCAGCAAATAGAGTTGGCGATAAAAGACGCAGTGTCGGCGGCAAGAGTTCTTATACCTATTGACACAGGTAACTTGAGATACAACTCTTTCAAGATAGAGCCACTCGGCAATATGCGTTGGAAAGTCTTCATTAACGACAAAGTCGCGCCGTATGCGCCGTACGTCAATGAACCATGGATTTCCCCAAAGTGGGGCGGTAAGCAAAACCCAAACGAGGGATTTTGGAAAAAGGTTTTTGAATTTATAGCCGTGCAGATATCTGCAATGTGCGGCGGACGAATGCTTTTTGAATACAGCGGAGATAAGGAGGAATAAAATGCAGTTGCATCAGATATATGAGAGATTGGCTAGCAATTTAGGCGACGGATTAAACGCAATGAGCGAGATTGTTAAGTTTGACGTAAAGACATCTTATAATTATCAAGAGCCGAGCAAGTCTTTGAGCGTAATAAAAAGCGTAATGAACTTTAGCAATAACGACGTTGCTCCAATAGAGAACTTGGACGCATACACGTTGCCTGCGATAGTATCGTTTTATTGTGTTAAGGAGTATGCCGACGAGATAATGGCAATATTGACAAAGTTTATTGACGATGTCAGAGGCTTAGTACAGCAAGTTGGAGATTATTATGCGCTCCCGACGTACACAACGCCGTCGCAAGGCGACATTCAAATGATTGGACAGTCGGGCGAGAGTATAAAGATAACAATGTTTATTGAGTACACAGTCTATAAGAACTTGCTCATAACGAACGATATAACAGCCACAATAGACGGCGAGGCGTTGCTTTTTAACGAAATAGGAATATCTAAGCAAAAGGCTTGCGACAGTGACAGTCTTAACAACAATCAGACGGCGAGAAGTATTCCGCTCACGCAATCGCTTACTTTTAGTTTCAGCGCATTTATTACGTCCAATATGAAGTTGCTTGTTGAGGATATATTATCTCTCAAGAAACTTGATATTAGGCATACTCTGACATTGACTATAAACAATACAGACACACAAGAAAGTTATCAAGTGATACTGCTCAACGCAGACGTCAACGGCATTAAAGGCGGCGCAATGTACGGCTCGCTTGTTTTCGGCGTAGCAGAGGGACAGGAGGAAGAGGAATGAGTACATACAGCATAACGATAAAGGTGCAGGGCGGTGGCAATGCTAACAAGCAAAGCGGAGCAGATGGCGCAGGAATAAGTGACGGAGTCGGAGGCTCAAGCGGAGCAGGCAGTCAAGCTGGGCAACTTGCTCAAGGTGGCGGCTCGTCAGCAATCAACACCCTCAAAAAGGCGGCGATAGCAACAGGCGCAGTGGCGGCAGGTACAAAGGTACTCAATTACGTAACGTCGAGAGTATATACCGAAACAGGCAATAGACAGTTGCAGGATAATATCAACGCCGCAAAGCAGGTTAGTGGACAGATAATGGGTATTATAAGCGGTTTTGCAGTTGGAGGCATTGCAGGTGGTATTGTAGCGGCAGGCGGTGTTGCTTTGGACTACGCTTTGCAGTATCGCTCTTACAATTTTGCAAGACAACAAGAGGCGCAAATCTTAAGTGTCAGACAAGAACGCGCAGGACTTTCAGGTATGGCAAACTCTCGATCGAGAGCATTGAATCAATAAGGAGGTAACAAATGATAAACGTAACTACTTATGCGCTTGTCAATGGCGCTTGGGCGGAGCAAGTCAATTTCACACGTCCATTCCAAGGTGCGGACAAACTCGACGAAACGCTTGATAGCGCAATTATGGAATATACACTAAAGCAACAGGCAAACACGATTGCTCCGTTTACCGAGTTTAAGATTGTAGCAAACGACGGCACAACAAGTCAGACGAGATATTTTGTCGTGGGCGATAGCGAAAGTACAAAAGCACGAATGGGAGACTAATATGGCAGACAATAGAATAGCATACGGCATAGCCGAGGGAATGGGCATAAACACGGACGGAATGAAACCTAAAGCAGTGTGGCAAGCCATAGCCGACAAGCAAGGCGTGAGCGTAGGGCAAGCAATGCAGAGAGCCTACAGAAGCGTAATGGCAAGGCAACTCAAAACGGTTTTAGAGAGAAAACGCAAAAGCGAATTGACAACTCTCTTGGGCGAAGAGTTCAAAGGATATAAAGGACAAGACGCAGTAAACAAACTCTTGCAAGAAAGGCGTGGTCATATTAAAGGCGCTTTCCATAGAGACGATATGGGAGATATAGACTTGCTGTGGGGAAGCGATACATTAGGGCTGAAACATATTATTAGACAACGTGAGTCGCAGGGAATTGATACGCAAGAGTTTTTGAAAGACTTGGCAAATGTTGTGGAGAATGGTAATTACTATGAAAAGAATAAACGAGGCGACTTTGAGTTTATACATAATGGCAAAATGGCTGTTATCGCAGTAGAGTATCAAGGTAGCAAAATGACGTATCTATTGACGGCTTTTAAGACGCGATATAAAGTAAAAGTACCGCCAAATGACGGTACTTAATTACATAAGTGTGGGAAGCCCGCATCCCTTCCATTCCTTAGCAGCAAAGCGGTAAATTTCTGCTGTCACACTTTTGCAGTTGATTTTGCTAACGGGGAGGCCGCGCGGTTCCCTCCATCACAAGTGACAGCGAGCGCGGTATGAATTTCTGTCGTCCGTTAGTCTTGCCGCTGCATTATTAGTATACGCAATAATTGCCAAAATGTCAATGGGTTGTGTAAAAAAATATATGACTTGGTTGGAAGTTTGGTAAAATGCAATAGTACAAAATGCAAATAAATATCATAAAAAATTGAGACAACATAAAGAAAAATTGATATTTT
>CAMWVR010000045.1 GCA_947177795.1 uncultured Clostridia bacterium
TTGAATTAAAATTATGACTATGGTAATATAAAGTTACAAAATGTGTAAAAAATGACACAAAAAGAGACAAAGAAGTAATAAAATTGTCATAATCATTTCACACGTATATTGGCTTAGTGTTGTAAAATGTAGTGGGAGGTGATCTATGATTACATTAGAGGAGGCAAAGGAAATGGTTGATAAGAATTATGAATTTTTCAAAAATAATTTCGACGAACTTTACAAGACTTATGCAGATAAATTTATAGTAATTAAGAATTGTGAAGTAATCGGTTCTTATGATACTTTTGACATTGCGTATAAGAGTACAATAGTAAGTGAAGAAATTGGAACATTTATTATTCAACATTGCTCAAAGAGTGATAGCAATATCAACTATTTTCACTATAATAACGTAGTTTTTGCGTAGGTGATAATATGGCAAGTGCAGGTTTGTGTTTTACATCGAGATATAAAGGCACCTCGCTAGTGTTAAGAAATAGAGTAGCCATAGAATCTAATGGTTGTAATTCTACCAATAAAGAAATGAAATGGGGCGCTATTTGGGATACTGGAGCCACGCGTTCAGTTATAACTAAAAATGTTGTAGAAGCATTAAATCTTAAACCTGTATCTGTAGGCAGAGCAGCAACTCCACAAGGTGAATATAACTCTTATTGCTATTATATAGATTTAACATTGCCTAACAATGTAACAATTAAAGATTTGTTAGTGATGGAAGACGGCCCGCTGGTTGTGATATTTTAATTGGTATGGATGTTATTTCAAAAGGAGATTTTGCAGTTACAAATAATAATGGAAATACCACATTTTCGTTTAGAGTGCCTTCTTATGGGGAAATAGATTTTGTAAACAATACCTATCTCAAGCCTGCAAAAGCACCAAAAGTGCCGGGACGTAATGAACCTTGTCCGTGCGGAAGTGGTAAGAAGTATAAACAGTGTTGCGGTAAGTAAATAAAAGGACAGCCAAAAGGCTGTCCTTCGTGACTGCTTAAAATTCTATGTATAGTTTCTTAAGCAGCTTGTCCACAAAAGGTACTTTGGAACTGTGAGCGATGTCTAGAGTACCTTTTGGTGGGAAGATAAAAATAAATAGGACAAATGGGCTGTTCTCTACTTTTGACAAGATAGCGAGCAGGGTAATAGTAAATATAATTAGTAAAATCAATTTGCTATAATGCTTTATGGTTGCCATAAAAATTAAACCTCCTATTTTTTCTTACTATATATATTATATTGCGTCAATTTGTATTTTGTAGGTCAAATAGTGAGTTTTAATTGTTTTTTTACAGAAAATTTACATTTATGCTGAATAATTGGTGTTGAATGCTAATAATATAGTAGGTTGAAAATATAAAAAGTTTAACACAAAAAACAAAAGGACAGTCGAATGGCTGTCCTTTTTCATTGGAGGTGTAATATGATACTACACGACTACTGACCGCTATCGGTCGGCTTGAGATAGTGCTTTTCAAGTATGAGGTACACGACGTCAAGGATAAGCAGGACGAGGAAGATGTAGAAAGTGGGTTGCAGAAGTACTCCTCTTGCGTAGATGCAAGACACAAATGAGGTCAAGAATGCCAATATTAATGAAGGAATAAAGTAAAACTTTTTACTTTTAAACAAACGCACAACGCAAATTATTGCTAACACGAAACAAGCCAACATAAGTATTGAACAAGTTAGATATACCGCAAAATTACGAACGGCAATTATAGGAATATTTTTGTCATGAGCAAACCAACTTATCCAATCCGTAAGACTAAAAATAAATTTAGGCAACATTAAAATAAATGGAAGTTGGTAAGTCGAGCCATCATCTTTACTATTATTTATTAAAGGAAAGCAAAACAGTAGCAAATAGAGAATGGATAGCCCAAGTGTTATCCATTTTTTGTATCTAGAAACATTAACAATAAAAGTCTTCATACCAAAATAATATCAGAAAAGGAGATAAAAAACAACTATTATGTATAAGACAAGATTAAATTTAGTGGAACCAACAAAACTTTTGGAACGTGTGACAGTAGACAACTTGCGTTTCCTCAACCCGATAGGGCACGATTATGCTAATGGAGGATATTTTACTGACCCCTCTGAAAAGCCTTATGCTTACTTATTTGCTGACTATTTGGGTAATAGAGAGGTTACAGGTTCGTCATCAACAACGGATATTAAATACAGAGTATACAAAAACTTATATGGCAAAACTATAGAGTTAAATATCTACGAACTATGTTTTTGGGAAAACAGGGGGGCTGATAGATTTGCACCTATTGACACATACATAAAAGTAACCTCTCCAGATAACAGAACTTGGACGTGGACTACAAGAGCAACAAGTGACAAAGTCATAGGGACAGTACCTCTTGACGTGATAGGAAACTATAAGATAGAGTACTCGGCGAAAGTTGGCGACGATACAACAGATACAGCAACCTATACCACAACAGTTCTCGACAACACTGTTGCCAAGAAACCACGCAGTATCACCGACGTAATTAAGCGCATACTTAACGCAGGCGTAGGGGCGTGGAACGGCTACTATAAGTTAGACCCTGTGTTGGCGGCGAAGTGGAGCAAGATACAAGCGCCTGAGTTTGAAATCACGGGCAAAACGTTGTTTGAGGCTCTTCTTATGGTCGGCGGTTACAAGGACATACAAGCGATACCACGCTTGGGACCCACTCCAAACTCAGCAGAAGATTGGAAGTACAACTTTATCACGTTTGACGAACTCAACGGCAATAGCGAGTGGAAGCCGTCGGTGCCGTATTTAGCAAGGCAAGTAGTATGGGGCGGCGAGAGCTACTGCGGCGGTATAGAGAGTTACGTAGATAACTTCGTAGACAATTCGGCAAACGGCGCAGCAAGATTTCCATTTCCTAAGACTGTCAGGACGGAGAGTAGCGAACTAATTATCGACGACAACTATGCGATTATTAAGACGGCTTTTCCAATATATAAGGTCAACAAAGTTACGCAAGCAAGGATAAACGGTAGTGGTGGAGACGTTGGCGAAATAACGCCTTACATTTTTGAGAAGAGCGAATACGATAATCTTTCTAAATATACAGGCGATTTCCCGAACGCAAAGCAATATGCGTTTTATTACGTGCAAGGACAGCCGAACTTGTATGGTTTGGTACTAAAAAAAGAAACTGCAACAACGCTTGGAGTGGCAATGCAAGATTTTGCGGCGGCGGCAATAGCCAAAGCGAAGAGCGGTCAGAGTTATGATGCAAGCAACGGAATAGCGGCGTTTGCATACACAGTAAATTATACGCCGATGACAAGTCGCAGAGTAAGGCAGTTTAGACCGACAGCAGGCTATCCCAACGGCAACTTGTTGTACTACAACCAAAGCGCAAATATCGTCGACAGTAAGAATTACGGCGGAAGAATGAAAGGCGAGTTAGCTCGTATTGGTAATCAAGTCGTAATAGAGACGTATCGTTTATATAAGCTTGCCGACGTGCCTAAGCCCGGGCAGACGAAAGACGGAATGTATATTTCGGAGGTGGATTGGGAAATTCAGACGACGTCTATAAAAGTAACCGTGTATCTTGTCAAGAACTACAACAGAATAAGCGAGTATGTTGGAATCAACTCAATGCAGAGATTTTACGAGGTCAGCGAGAGACAGGCGACGAATAGAGTGTGCAACTTTTCGTACATCTCGACAATCGGCGACAATACTCAATACCCATTCGGCGCTTATGTATTGACAGGGGAAGGGGTGCATGCGTTTGCCAAAGTGTTTAAAAACATTCCTGACGATGAAGTAGGAAACGACGAGATTACTTTCGTAGTAGTTACGGCGTATTCCAAGGACGGAAGTCAAATACAGAGTCCGACGGTACACGAGGTCATATCTAACGGCTTTGGCAACTCAATGTGTTTTTACTTTGCTTTTGAGGATAACTATTCCGCTGGCGCTCAAGCATTGTATCAGGAAGATTCTAGGAAGATACAGAGAGCAGTACCGTACGGAGATGCGTACGGCGAGTTCTATTCTCTCAAAATGGAATTTTACAAGCATAAGACAGATAGAAATAAGACCAAGTATCCAAATGGTTTTACTTATCAAGATCAACTTTCTACGGAAAGTAAGATTGGTTGGTGCGACCGACTGCCTGAAGTGCAAGGGGACGATTTTGAGGGAGAACCGTATATGAGTTATACCGCAGTAATAGACAAGAACAGCGGCGAGAAGATATCGGTAGAAACGCAAATACATTTCCAAACAAACGACCCAAGCGTGTTTATCGGGTCGGCTTTGAGCGAAGATAATCCGCTTATTGCAAACGAAAAGCATACGCATACTTTTGTATGTTTGCCTTATGAGATTAAGCCGTTACAAGAGACAATCGCAGTTGAGGATATTGTTACGTACAAAGTTGATACGCCAGAAATTAGCGTAAACGATTATGTTTATCCAAAAGTAACGGTCGGCAGGGTAAAAAATACTATGGGTAACGCGGCTAAATCTTGGGCGTGTGTAAATGAACTTGGCAATATCTTGCTTGGGAAAAACGAAGAAATCGCAACCAATGATTTTGGAAGCGGCACAACAATATTCTTTCATTTAGATAGGAGGTAAAACAATGATAGTAATTTACATAAACGGAGAGGGGACGGCTGAAAAGTTGTCTCCTCAGCACGTTTACCAAGGAAGCAACCAAACGGGAGTGACGGTGTTTGCTCCTGTGCCAACGACCACGGCAATGGGCATAGCGTTTAAGTTGCCCGACGGAACTAGTACGCCGTATTACCCAATGACGTTTATTCAGAGCGTAGAGGGACTGTCGCAGTACGAATTTATTTTGCCCACGAGCATAACGCAACTTGCAGGACAAGCGTCCATAGCATTGCAGGCGATCTACAGTGACGGACAGCAAACGAGCCAACTCATTGAATTTGAGATAGAGCCGAGCGTAATACCTGATTTGCCGGGAGAGATAGACCAAAGCGCGTATGATATCATTATGCAACGTTTACAAGAAGACCGGGCAGATATTACGACCTTACAAGGACAAATCGGCAATATTGAAGAACTATCCAAGCAAGCGCAGAAAGCGTCTGCAAACGCTGTAGAAACCGCAAATGAAGCAAAGGAGACGGCTGACGGACTAGCTGACAGTATAGCGCAAGCAAATGATACTGCACGACAGGCAGTAGATACGGCAAACGGAGCGGTAGAAGATATAGCGCAGTTTAAGCAAGACGTCAACGAAGAGATAACGCAGTTTGAAAACGCAACAGACAGCAAGATTGAGGACTTTCAAAACACCGTCAACGGGCAAGTGGCAAACATTGAGTTGACGGCAAACGGTGCAGTCGATACAGCCAATGAAGCGAAGAGCACTGCCTACGGATTAGCGGACAGCATAGCGCAGGCTAACTCTACAGCCGGCGAGGCGAAGGAAATAGCAGAAGAGGCGTTGGAGCAGTCCAAAATAACTGGTACGAAAGTAAATATAGACGGACAATTTGCCACAGAGATTAATTTTGATAGCGATCCGCAAGGACAACTTAATGGTAAAGTCAACAAGTCGGGTGATACAATGACAGGCAATTTAAAACTAGATCAATCATTGTTAAGCAAACAAGGCGATAACCCGATATTTGTATTGCCAATGGTTCCGCATGAGGAAATTGACCCAACTCATAATACTCGAACGTACTTTATGGAATTATTGAAGTGGATATGTAGAAATTATCCGAATGTAGAGGGGGGAACTTGGATAGGACGAGCTGCTCCTAACTCACGAGGGATTTGTATGTTAAGTATATATGATACTAACAGAGTCAACAGCGAAGGGTTGCCCGAATATTCAGAGGGGTTTTGGCAAAGTATATCGGTTGATAATATCAATTATTTTGCAACAAATTCTTATGTCTATCAGTATTTAAGCTTAAGTGACACATACGCTAGACGAATTGACCCAACAAAACTTGAACCGACCACGGCGAATGGTTGGACGGTGGGAAGTATAAATTTAGGATTTTCGGAAGAAGGCATTTACATGGTTAGCATAAATGGCATTACGCCATTCATTATAATAATATCAACTGCAATCCTGGAGGGCAACACAAATGCTTTTTTCGTAGCAGGGTACAATATTTCGTCAGGAATGTATGGAAGAGTATTATATGTACTTGGCAGTTGGGTATGGAACGCAAGTAGAAGTAAGGATAATACCGCGATAGATATCACTTCAGTCGCCTACAAAAAAATTGCATAGGAGGAATAAACAATGGGATTTTACGATAAATCAATCAACGGCTTCGTGTCAAATCAAAACAAAGAGGGGACGCTCCCTGAATACACAGACGAGCAAATCTTCGCTATGCTTTCACAGGGCAAGATAGTTGCAGGTGCAGACGGCAAACCAATTGTAGTGCCGAGACCCCAGCCAACGGCGGAGCAAAAGCAAGCGCAGTACGAGAGGCGTGTAGACGAACTTATACGCTCAAAGTACACGCTTTCGCAGGAATTGGCAATCATACGCCAGCAAGCAACAAAAAGCGAGGAATACCAAGCATACTTCAATTATTGCGAAGAGTGCAAGGCAAAAGCCAAAGCGGAGGTGTACGATGAGGTTTAAGATAGTAGGCTCGACGGCGCAACCGCTTGAGGCGCAAGTAGTGTTTCTTGAGAATGGTGCGCTTGAACTTGAGTTCGACGGCTTGAGGACACCCAACAATATATTATACGCTCGTGTCAAAGGCAAGACATATGAAACGACAATAAGAGAAAACAAAGCAAAAATACCCCGCTCGGCAATGGAAAGCGGGGTTTTGTATTGCGAAATTGTTGGATATACGGCAGAGGGTAGAGCAACGAATAAGGTAGTGTGCGCTCCTATACAGATAGCGTCGGCGCATAGCCAAGTAACAGAGCCTTTATGCGCATATCCGCAAATCAACGAAGTGCTTGAGAATATGGCAAAACTTACGCTTGAAGTCGAGGAGCTCAAAAGCCACTATGAAGCAAAATATAACAAAGTAATCGAACAGCAAGAGGCAATGCTTGCCGAATTAAAGAAGATTGCGAAATCTTACAACTTGGGTATATCCCTTTTCAATATAAACACGGAGGTAGACAACAATGAAAACAAAGACTAAAACAACAATTTTAATAGCGTCCTTGATACTTATCTTGGCGTTAGGTGTAACGGTAGCAACGGTGGGCTTAATGTCCACAGCAAATGCGGAAGTAGTAAGCGGCGAGGCGGAGAGCGGCGAGGTAGATGCGTTACCCGAGGAAAGCAAAGGCAATTGGTTTAACGAGAATTGGAAAGCCATTGTTGAGATAATCACGTCAAGTGGAGCGTTGGCAGTCATATTTGCGATAATAAAATTATTTGGCAAGATAGCTAAGTTGAGAGGGGATTTGGGCAGTACCAACACTGACAACAAAGCAATCAAAGAGGCGTTCAACACAATGGTGGACGAAGTAGAGGGCTTCAGAAAAGAACTTGAAGAGATACATAAGTGGAACGCAATACTCAAGAGCGAAGTGGCAACGAGCGGAGAGAAGAGTTCGGCAGTTTTGGCAATCTTTGAGAAACTTATAGGCGCAAGCGACCTACCGAGCGAAACAAAGCAGGCAATGCAGGCGGTAATCAACAAGGCTACGATTGGGGAGGATAAGAGCAATGACGAGACATAAGCAAGGCGTGATTTTGTACTATACAGGCATAGTCGTATCCGTCCTTGCTCCGCTTGTCACTGCGCTGACGCAATTCCCTGTTTGGACGGAAAGAGTGCCAAAGACACAACTAGGCGGTATGTTTATATTTACCGCCTTGCTGTCGTGCATACCGTTTTTAAAGCATATACGAATGCAACTCAAAACGCCGTCCGCCGTGACGGTGTGGGCGATAATATTCTTGATATGTTGGTCAATGAATAAGATAATCGAGCAATTGTATTTGATTGCGCTTGTGGGGCTTATAGCCAACGTAGTAGGAGCGGTATTGTGCGCAGTAGGCAATAGATTGAAGCGACTGCCAAATAATAATCAGTATATAAATAAGGAGAACGGCGACAATGCATAAACTTGAAGATAGTATGGAGAGGATAGATAACTCTCCTGTGGCAAAGAAACTTAATGTTACTACCAAAGAGTTTTTGGGTATGGCGGTCAACGCATTTTTGATACTCGTTTTAGCTTTGTCCACATACGTTACAGTCAGTACATCTTTTGATATAGATTGGGGTAAGCTCGGATTTACTTCTGTATTCGTCTATTTGATAAGTTGCGTAATATATTCCAACTCGCTCAACTTGGGCGAGTCTGCCGTGGCTAAAAAGCAAGAGTATAAGGACGTATGCAAGAACTGTATAGACGCTATAGACACGCTCGTCAAGAATAAGTATATAGAGCATATCGACGAGTATTGCTTGGAGAAAAGAAAGGCAGATCTAGAAATGCGTAGGCAAAGCGTATTGGGTGCGGTGTATATCCCTTGGGATAAGTATGTGAGCGAGTATGCGCAAAAAAGTATAAGAGAGTTGCGAGCAATGAAACGAGAGAAAGAGGGAGAGAAGCCTACGCCATACTTCAACAAAGAACAGATTATAGCCTTTATTAAAGTAAGGCGTATGAAGTGCCATAAGTTCTCTCCTCAACAACTCACTCGACCGATAGACGCAAAGAGCGAAGAGTTTCTGGAGGATATATCCAAACTCCGCCGCAAGACAATGGCAAGAAAGATGCTAATGTCGCTAATGCTGACGCTCATTGCAGTGAGTTTCAGTGTGGAAATGGTCAATGACTTTTCGTATAGGACAGTAGTGGAGGGCGTCGTTAAACTCATTCCAATGGCGTGGTCTTGGGCGAGCGGACACTTCGCAGGCTACAATATTGCGTCCAACAACAAAATGGCGTATTACAAGGATAAGGCTCGATATTGCTTGCAGGCGGATAATTGGCTTAATGAGAGGTATGGGCAAGCGTCTGTAGAGGCGTGTAACAACTAAAGACAAATCCTCGTTTATGTAATAATTTAGGGAGAAGGGCAGGGGTAACCTTGCCCCTTTTCTTACTAATATATTTTTATAATTTGACTGTTTGATATTGTACTAAATAGTGAGGAAGGTGGTTAAATTAATTTAAATTATATAATTTTCTATAATTTTACTTCTAAATTACTTGATTTTATAAAAATATTGTGTTAGACTACAATAAAATAAATATTGCAAGCGCAAATGAGGAAAATTAATTACATATGAGTAAGATACGTGAACAATTGAAGCCATTTTCACAAATTTTTATGATGCTTGGTATTTCTTTCGTAACAATAGTTATTGCTACAATTGTAAACGTTATAAATAATGACAATGTGTTTGACAAAATATGCCTAATCAATTCTGATATTGTATTTGTCTTTATCAATATAATGGTAAATATGCTTATCTGGCGTAATAGCAATAAATATAAAAATAGTTTTGCGACAGTAATTAATATAACGGCATGCTTGATAGAAGCATTTCTATATGGCATAATGGCAACAAATGAATCTGTAGAAAAGAGTCAGTGGTGTACATCTTTTGCATCCTTTTTGTTTTTAAGTGTATTTTTAATAGATATAATAATAGTAGTAGGGCAATTTATTAAGAAGATTAAAGATACAAGTTGTACTAAAAAAAGTAATATTAATAGAGGCAGAAGTACAGGACATGTTAGTGATAGCATAGGTTATAATAAAGGAGATGAATAGATAATGGTAATATTGTTAATAATTCTTTCAATTATATATATTGTTGCGATAAGTGTAGTGGTGTCTTATTTGAGAAAGTACCGGATAAATACGCCATATGAAAATGCAAAGACAATAGGATCCACTAGAGCGATTATAGGTAAGATTAAGTCAAATAGTGATTTGGAAGCAAGTAGAAAGCGAGTCAATAATAGGGGAACAAAATTTTGAGGAATTTACGGAGTAGATAGAAAAATGGAAGAGATAAATATTGGAGATAGATATATCTCAAAAAAAGCATTGACAACTTTATCAGAAATAAGTAAAATATATTTTATAAATAAAGAGTATTTTATAAAATCCGAAGAATTGCTTGAAGGGCTTAACTTTTTTATTGCACCTTTAATGGAGCATCGTGCATGTTTAGATCATATGATGCGTTATTTTAATAAAATTGATGCATCTAATGAATCTCAATTAGAAAAAGCTCTAGCGCACGAAATCAGAGCATTTTTTGATGTCGCTGATTATATTTGTATAGGAATCAGGGAATATATTTCTAAAAGGCTGAATAGATTAAGGAAAAATTATATTAAAAAAATATGGACCGAGTATTTAAGTCAAAAAGAAAGAATATACAATTCATCATTGGAAATTGCTGAAATACGCAATAATAGAAATGGCAATTTGGATAGTATAGAAAAATATAAATATCAACTCGATGAGATGCTTGAGATTTATAAAGATTTTATTAATAAAATAGAGCCTAAATTAAGAATTAAGTCTCGATAGTGTTATATATATTCATATATTGAGCACAAAAAGATACTTGTATAATGTAGTCTTTCTTGTATCTCTCAAGCAATACTATAAACGACTTCTATGAATATAAGATGTTAAGATACGTATTTGGGAAGTAGAGAACAATCTTGCTCTTTCACTTCTTTTATTCTAATTTGGGTACGGCTTGGGTATGCTTAAAAGCAAATCTGTAAATTTTAATTTTTATTGGATAGGTGTCGATTAAATGTCAATTTTTCAGGTTAAAAAATTCCTTAAAATGACTCTTAATCATTGGGTCCAGAGTTCGAGTCTCTGAAGGCGCACCAAGAGTTTTATCACTCGGAAAATCGCTCGTAAGGGCGATTTTCTCATTTGAGTTGGTTTCTAATAAACCATAAGTTGCCAAATCCTTGTTGGTAATCTGTAAATCAATATTGGTATTTGCCACAGGCAACAAGTTAATAAAGATTTCCACACGGTCTTTATAGACGATAATTCTATTAAGCAAGGTATTTATAATTGCGACTTTATCCTCAGAGTTTCCCATTCTCAACATATTCAAGACATTAAAGTATGTTTTGCGTATATCTGATTTCGTTATGAATTCATTAAAATTGACCTCGCTTTCTTGTTTAAGTTTTTCAAGAATATCTGCTTTTTCGCATTCAAGACTATTTAACTTTAATTGAAAACGTCCACTAAAATCACCGCTAGTTGCTATTGCATCAATAATATTATCAATTTTTTTATTGATTTCTTGCTCTGATTTTTTAAGGTGTTTTATAAGTTCATTATTGCTATTCTTTTCTCGATAAAATGCAACGAAGCGGTCGAGTATTTGTGAAACAACTGCCTCATTGTGAACGACTTGTTCTATTTCGTTAATGACAAAATCTTCAATATATTCTTTGCGAATAGATAATATTTTGCAATCGGCATTTGCTCTACCGCAACGATAGTAATGGTAGGGAACACCATTTTTATAGTGGGTAGAACCTGAAAAGTGTTCGCCACATTCACCGCAAACGATTTTACCTGTCAGCAGGTAATCTACTTTTGAATGAGGGCTTGGTTTATGCTTGCGTGAGTCTAAAATTTCTTGTACGGCATTAAAAGTGTCTTTGGAAACAATTTGAGGCATACCGCCTTCGACACGTACAATTCTGTGCTCGCTATCCTCGGGTAAATCGTCTTCTTCTATACCTTCCTCAACCTTATACTTTTTTGATGGGTCATATATGTAAGTGCCTGCGTATTTTTCATTTCGCAAATAGTGTCCGAGTGAATTTTTTATAAATTTTCCACCTTGCGAATTACGATAGCCTTTTGAATTTAATTCATCAACGATGTCGTCAATCTTTGCGCCTGACAAAACCATATTAAACATAATTTTGACGGCTTCTGCTTGTAATGGATTAATTTCTATATCGTGAATAACTCTACCTCTATGGCTTAATAGTATGTCGCCTTTCTCATCTTTTCTTGGTACTAATTTGTAGCCATAAGGCGGTTTGCCGTTGTTTTGCGCTTTTTTGGCATTCATACGCATTCCTTTACGAACTTCGTTTGATAGATTTACGGAATATCCCATAGCGTTTGCTTCAAGAACGCTTTCAAGCATTATTCCTGCATAACCACTCAAATTAGGCTCGGTTGCAGAGAGGACTTTTACTTTGTTTTGCAATAAGTGTTTTTTATAGATTGAGGCGTCATATTTGTTTCTTGCAAATCGGTCTTGCTTGTGGATAATTACTGCACGGAATTCTTTTTTATCACTGTCCAATATCATTTGTTGGAATTGCGGTCTATCATCTGTTTTCGCAGAGCAAGCACGGTCAATATACCAACCTATGATTTCATAATTTGAATTCTTGGCAAATTTTATAATTGCCTCTTGTTGAGCCTCAATGCTTTCTTCTCTTTGTTTGTCGCTACTGAAACGGCAGTAACCTACTGCCTTAAAAATTTTTTCCATTATAAAATTTCACTCCTTTGTATGTTCTTCATTTGATTGTTTTTAAGTTCTTTCATCATTAGTTCGAATAAAGGGAAGTACTTTTCTTCGGTTGATGTTTTGGTCGAGCCAAGCGTGCTGTCGGTTTTTGTATAAGTTGATTTTTGTTTTACTGCCGTTATTTTGATTTCCATTATTTTATTTGCGAAAACTTGGCTGTGGTAGTATTAAAGCACATTAAAAGATTTAATGAAACTCTATTCGCCACAAAAGTTTTATGCTCGACCTCCTTTTTGAAATATTTGAACAAGTACCATTTTGTCAATGCATACTCTTATCTTTTGAGTTTCAGTATCAAAATACTTGTGAATTTTCAAGTGCCCGATACACTCCTCATTGCGTATGAGAGCAGAGCACTCCTCAACAGAAATTGATATGGTTTCACTTTTGCATTTCGGTAAATTTGGGCTAATATAAATCACTTTTGCGCCTTTGGGGTATCGTGTAAATTTATTATTATCTTCTTTTTTTGCGTTGTGCTTTTGATTTGTCAAATAGTCAAAAAGACCAATTAAATAGTTTACAGGCTTTATTTTGACGTAACCCAAGCCCCATATTTTGTGTAACTCTCGCCACGTCAAATTGATATTTTTGCTGTTGAAAATCAAAACGCAGTGAATATGGAAAAATCCTTTTTGTTGTACTTCGATAAAGCGAATAGTACCTACATAGGAATTTCCTACTTTTGAACGAATCTCATAAATGAAATGCTTGAATCTGCCACTGATTTTAGAATAAGAATTGTATTTCTCATCACAAATTGTAAGAGTTAAAAAAAGACATTTTTCTTTTTCCAAATCTAATTCAATAAGCCTTTCAAAATAGCGGTGCAGTGTTCGTTTGTAAGCCGTTTTTGTCATAGGTTCGTTGCGATTGACAGGCGAAAAATTATGCCGCCGTGTAAGGTTGTTATGAACGCAGGTATTCGCTTTTTTGAATACATACGCTGTGCCACCGTCAGTATATGTAATTTTTCTGACAGGTTGGGCTTGCTTTTGTGCATTAAATAACTTTTGTTTCGGAAGTTTCATTTTGTATTCTCCTTTTGGAATATGCAAGTTTTAATTCGCTAGAATTTGCGCATATTCAACACTTCCAAATACAAAAGATTGAAAATTACAAAAATTCTGATATAATAATTTTATGAAATGTGAGATTTGCGATAGAGAATTGGCAAAAAATGGAATAAAAAATGGTGTACAATATTATCTCTGCACGCACTGTAAAAAGAGTTATTCGGGAAAACCACACAAAGCAAGCCACCATATTTTTGAAGAATATATTACGAGGTTGCTATTTTTGAATTGTGTAAGACAAATAAACGAATTTACGCAAACAAAATGGACAATAAATCAAATTGCTAGGTTATTAGGACATCACCACAGAGATATTGATAAATGGGCATATAAAAAAGATTTGCCAAAAATCAATAGAAATGAATTTATAAAATATATTGAAAATAGGGAAAACGGCTTTGATATATTATGTGTGTTGGGATTCTGCAAAGCAACAGCACCAAGTGAAAATCTAAATAAAATTATTCACAGAAAAGAGCGTGAAAGAATACCAAAAGTCGACACAAATTGTCATTTAAGCGAAGCAGAGTATTTTCGATTGATAAATATGCCTTTGACGAATAGGAGAGAGGCTGTATTTGTTTTGGGTGCTTTATTAGGCTGTCGAACAAGTGAAATCATTGGGGTAAAATATAGCGATATAAACTATATTGAAAAAACAATTCGCTTTAATCGAATCGTGAATTTTGAATATAAAAAAGAAAAAGGAATTTATGTGATAGAGCAGGATAGACTTATTACAAATAGGAAATATCCTCTTACCGATAGAATGCTGGAAGTTATTAAATGGTTAGAAATTGATAGCGAACGGAATTGCCAAAAATTAGGTCAAGCCTTTAATATGCAATATTATGATTTTTTGTGTATTAAAGAAAATGGCGATTTTATTACTTCATTTGCACTTAATAAGCATACCCAAGATATTCGGGAAAAACTAAATATTACGTCAGAATTTAATTGTCGTTATAAATTAAAAGATAATACCTATAATGAAGCATAAAAAAATTCAAGTTCAAATGGTTGCGATATTCTGTTAAACTAATGATGTTGAAAGCAGGCGTTAGTGAAAGCGACATTAACATTTTATTTGGCTATAAGAATTCTGCGCAAAACGTAAATCAATTCGAAATAATGAGAAAAGCCTATGATACTTTGGATAAATACATAGACGAGAATATGGGCAAATACCCAACAGAGTAAACGGCGTTTGTAAAGATGTTTTTCCTTGCAACCCAAATACTCAACTTGCTTTATAAATTGCTTTGTAAGGACAGTATTAGGCTTTAGTTCGCATTACAAATTTGATAAAATAATTTTAATAAATATTGACTGACTTTTAGTAGTGTGTTACAATATCTATGCGACCTTAACTTAAAAAACAAATTCTACACCACTATTTCATAGGGGAGTTTTGCGTATTTAATTTTTGGCTAATTGCTTGAAGCCCACGCAAAAACACCTAATAGTGGAATTTGTTGTAAGGTCGCGCTTCAACAAGGGTTTTGGCATAGCACTGTGTCGCTCTCGTTGAGGGCGGCACTTTTATTTTGTGCCAAAGGAGAGTAGTATGACACAAATTCCTACCAAAGAAGAATTGCAAGACTTTGCATTGAATTTTGATATTAAGATAGTGCGCCCACTTGTCAACGCAGGTTACGACAAATACAACGTATTTGATATTTTGAATATAAGTCGTCAAGAATTGCGCCACAGTGATTTTTTAGCATTTCTTTTAGACCCAAATAAGAGCGGATATGTCGGTCAACAATTTTTGCGAAATTTTTTAATTTTTCTATCAAAGGACATAGTTCCCAACAAACTTGATTTTTTCGATATGCTTTACGGCAATTTTGAAGAAGTAAACGTATATCGTGAGGTTGCTGTAAAAGACGGACGGATAGATATACTAATTGAACTTGAAATAGTAAGAAACGAAGTACAAAAAATAGTTGTTGCTATTGAAAACAAAGTTGATTCTGACCAACACGACAATCAACTTGAAAAGTATAAAAAGTTTTTAGATAGCGATAAATATAAGAACTATAAAAAAGTTCCACTGTACCTTACTCCTAACAAGGCAGATTCAAAGAATGAAGATTGGTTAGAAGTAGATTATTCTTTTATTTACTCAATATTAAATAGAGTTGACATAGCAACTGCGGACAATACAATAAAAACACTCGTTGACGATTACAAAAAAATGATAAGGAGAGAATTCGACATAATGGACGAAAAAGAATCTGAACTTAGAAAACTAGCATTGGAGATATATACGAATGAAATCAATAGGAAAATAATTGATTTTATATATGATAGTATCCCCGATTGGAGAGAAGAAACAGCCAAGATTATACGTGAGTTACTTATTCAAAAAGGTGCTAGTTTGCCAAGCAATAAGCAAAATACATATATTGAATTTACAACAAAAGAATTAGCAAATTACGAGGGATATTATTTCCAAATAAACACAAAGGATATGTCTTTTGTGTTTAGAAAGGATTTAACGCATAATCAATGCGCTTCTCAATGGCTCTTTGGAAATGCACAGGATTCACTCAATGCTGTGGAAAACTATAAAAAATGGGTATTGACAGATAAAACTAAACTAAAAGAAAGTTGTATGCAAATGATTGAAAAAGCCTTTGGCGATAATGGCGTAATCGCAACAGCACTAGCAACGCTAAAAAGTTAATGCAGGGAATTAGACAAATTTGATTAGACTAATTACTTTAATTAAGGTTTAATGAAAATAATAA
>CAMWVR010000046.1 GCA_947177795.1 uncultured Clostridia bacterium
CAATAAAAAAAATAAATTTTTTTATTGCAGGCTTAAATATAGGAAATAGCAAACGAAAAAATTTTCGCTGAAAGAGATAAACTAAAAAAAGCAATACTCTTTGATTAGGAGAAATTATGAAAAAGGACAATAATATGGATAGAAATTTGGGCAACGAAAACGATTTAACTACCTACGATAAAAACGGTAATCTCAACGAAGGCGTAGAAATCATGCCTTTGGATCATATCGTCGCCAATCCTAATCAGCCGAGAAAAAAATTTGACGAAAATTTGCTTGAAGAACTTGCTGTTTCTATTAAAAACTACGGAATAATTCAACCTATCATAGTATGTCCTATCGGCAACGGTAAATATCAGATTGTAGCGGGTGAGAGAAGATACAGAGCAAGCAAACTTGCAGGATTAAATACCATTCCGGTAATTAAAAAATATTATACCAGCAAAGAGATAAAAGAAATTTCTCTTATAGAAAATCTTCAACGACAAGACCTCAATCCTATAGAAGAAGCTCAAGCTTATAAGGCTTTGATAGAAGAATTTGACTTTACGCAAGAACAACTTGCAGATAAACTCGGTAAATCCCGTCCCGTAATAACCAATTCTTTGAGACTTCTTACACTAAATCCCGTCGTAATAGATATGGTAACAAACGGTAGAATTTCGGCAGGTCACGCAAGATGTCTCACTTCAATCAAGGATTACGTCGTACAGCATACTTACGCTTTGGCTTGCTGCGATAAACAATTGAGCGTAAGACAATTGGAACTTATGGTAAGAAATTATCTCAAGACAGATCCAAACAACGAAGAACGTAAGAAAAAAGCAATACCCGAATTGACCGTAGAATTAAAAGATTTGGCAAATATAATGCAGAGAAAATTCGGCACTAAGGTCAACGCCGTAGGTAATAATAACAAGGGTAGAATATATATTGATTATTATTCGACTGCCGATCTTGATAGAATATTTGAAATATTAGAGAAAATTAAGTAATTAGATAGAAAGAGGCATTAAAGCCTCTTTTTTATGTCAATTAAATTAAATAAGTAAATAAGAACGGATTATTATCACAGTAGATATTTCGACTTCGCTTCGCTACGCTCAATATGACTCGTTCAAGGCGAGATCTACACATTCAATGGGTCACTCTGATCGTAGTCGATAAATCTAATCTTTTTGTTTTCATACTTTAAAGATTTCTCCATTGCTCTACGCTCTGGTCGAAATGACATTTTTTTTATTAATAACTAAAAAGTGCGTACATTTTTGTACACACTTTTTTTATATAAATCTAACGAATAATGATGAGATTTCTCGACTACGCTCGAGGTGACAAATATATATTTTTATCTCGTTCTGATAGGCAAGATAAGATACAAATATTCGTCACTCTCAATCGGAGTTATTACCACAGGATTACTGCTGTTGGAAATCTTAATAGAGAGGTATTCGTCACTGCTGTTCTTAATGCAATCTGTGAGATATTTTGCGCTTAAGCTTATCGTCACGTCTTTGCCCTTAGTGAAAGTATTTATAACTTCCTTTATATTACTGGTACTGGTGTTGCAATAGATAGACATCTTTCCTTCTTTAATATCTATCTTTATATAATTGCTCTTATCTTGCTTTGCAATTACGTCTACTTTATCCATACTGTATTCAAGACTTGCTCTGTCTACGGTTACTTCAGTCTCAAAATTCTTTGGAATTGTAGATTCATATTTAATAAACGTTCCGCCGATAAGGGAAGTTATAATCTTGCTGTTTTCAAATTCAACCATCATTTTCTTTTCGTTGAATTGAATATTGACTAATTCGTCGTCATTCTCAAGAAGTTTTGCAATTTCGCTTAGACTCTTTGCGGGCACTATTATGTTGCTTTCTTGACGCTCTTCTTCAAGTTCTTTATTGCAAATAGCAAGTCTATATCCATCTAAGCCAACGCTTCTTATTCTCTTTCCTTTTATGTCCAAAAGACAGCCTTTGAGTTGTTGTCTTATATCTTCGGTAGAGGTAGCAAATATAGTCTTGTTTACGAGGTCTTTAAAATCCTTTTGCTTTATAGCAAGTTGAGTGGTGTATTCTTGATCCTCTATAGCGGGGTATTCGCTTATATTCATAGTTGCGAGGTATATAAAACTGTCGCAGTGAGAAATATACAACTTGTCCGCTTCTATTTGAGAATCGAATTCTATTATGTTTTCTTTGCTTATCTTTCTAATATATTCGCAGATAGTTCTGCCGGGTACGAGCACTTCGCCTTCCATAATTATATCTGCTTTTATCTTCATTACTATTACAAACTCTATATCCGTTGCCATTATCGTCAAAGTATCGCCGAATGCGCTAAACTTGATACCTTCAAGAATAGGCATACTCTTTTTTGAAGGAAGAGCCTTCATTACTTTTGACAAAGCGTCTGACAAATCTGTTCCGTTACAAATAAACTTCATTTATACACCTCTGTAAATTATATATTTTTTTATATTTGTTAGATAATCATAATATCAATAAGGGATAGGGAAATGTTGATAAGTGTTTTTATCGACATATTTTCAATAAAATTGAAGAATTTTATGTATATAAGTATGTTGATAAAATATTAAGGATTTCCACATTATCCACAAAAAGATATTTTTATATATCTGTTATGTCAAATGGTTATACATTTTTTATTTTAAGCGGTTATCAAATGCTTAAAACTATCTTTTTTGTATCATATTGCGTATGTCTTTTATTTGGCTGTTTACCAAATTGTCGCTTTTGATAAGTTCTTCTATCTTATCGCGAGCGTATATGATAGTAGTGTGATCTTTTCCGCCGAAATAACTTCCAATCGTGGCAAGGGGAACTCCCATCATATCGTATATGAGATAGATTGCTATCTGTCTTGCCATTACTATTTGTTTGAGTTTTTTCTTGCCTATTATATCTTGCTTTTTGACGTTGAAATAAGAGCAAGTAGCGTCTACTATCGTATCCATTGACAGAATGTGCGTAGTGACGTCAATATCGTCTTTTAGAGCCTCTTTTATTATGTCTATATTGTCAGGTTCTTTGCCGAGCAACTGACAGTAGAAAATTACTTTTTGAAGAGCGCCTTCGAGTTCTCTTATATTGCTGTCTATCTTTTCGGCAATGAAGTATACGACTTCTATCGGAAGATTTACGTTCTTATAAAAAGCCTTCTTTTGGAGTATTGCAATTCTCGTCTCCAAGTCGGGAGTGGATATATCTACCGTAAGACCGCTTGCAAATCTCGATTGAAGTCTCTCTTCGAGGAAAGTCAATTCTTTTGGATGACGGTCAGAGGAGAGTATAATTTGCTTTTTGAATTGATACAAGTCGTTGAACGTATGGAATAGCGCTTCCTGCGTACCCGTCTTGCCTGCAAGAAATTGAATATCGTCAAGCATAAGTATATCTACGTTGCGATATTTTTCTCTAAAACGACGGTTTTGTTCGTTGTCTTTATTGTTTTTGATGCTGTCAATAAAGTCGTTGACGAATTGCTCGGTAGTGCAATATATTATCTTTGCTTTTTTGTTGTTCTTTAAGATCTCATTACCGATAGCGTGCATAATATGAGTCTTTCCAAGACCTACGCCGCCGTAGATAAATAGGGGATTGTGCAACGTGCCGGGTTGGTTGGCGATAGCCTTTGCCGCAGCGTAGACTATCTGGTTGCTTTGACCTACGACGAATTTGTCGAAAGTGAAGTCTGAGTTGAAAAAACTCTTGCTGTCTATGTTTTCTTTTATCAATTCTTCTTTGTCTTCTTGAATTTGATTTTCATACACCGATATTTCGTCGGGGGTAATGATTACAAAGTCAGTGATGTAAGAATAATTGAGTTTTTTAATCTCGCTGAGAATAAGGTCGCGATAGTTGTTGTTGATAGCCTGTTTGGTAGATTTAAGTTTGGCAACGATAATAAGTTTGTTATAAGCCACGGTAAGAGGCTCTAGTGAAGTAAACCACATATCGTAACTTATAGTTGATATATTATTTGATATTCCTATAGATAATTCGTTCCAAATCTTCTTGCAATCTTCCATACGTCCATTATAATATAAAAAGAAAAAATTTTCAATAAAAGAAGACATTATTTTTTGCTTATAAAATTATTTTTACATACACCTCATCACCGCCTATGGCGGAGCTTCCCCTCAATTGTGGGCGTGCGTCACAACCTAAAATATGCGCAATAACTTTGGCAAGCAAAGTTATTGATAGAGATACGGTTGAACTTCGCCCTACCGACCAAGCGAAAATGTCGCAAGACTCCATTTTGTCGGTACTTATTAATCGGATAGAGATTTCTCCATTACGCTCGAAATGACATTATACGGATAGAGACCTCTCGACTGCGCTCGAGGTGACAGTATTAAAAAATAATGATTGGATATTTAGTTGAGAAAAAATATAAATTATTGTAAAATAATAATATGTATATAGAGAGCGTTCAACTTAAGAATTTTCGCAATTACGAACAAAAGCAAGTGTCTTTTAAAGAAGGTCTTAATATCATCGTGGGACAAAACGCCAGCGGAAAGACCAATCTTTTGGAGAGTATATATTGCTCGGGTATAGGAAAATCTCCGCGTACGAATAAGTATAAGGAAATGATAAAGTGGGGCAACGATATTGCTTATATAAAAGTAATTTTGAGAAAAAATAAGACGACGCATACTATAGAATTTTCTATAGACAATCAAGATAAAAAGAGAATTGCCGTCGACGGCATACCTCTTGTCAAATTGGGAGAGATAATAGGTATACTCAATATAGTTTTTTTCTCGCCCGATGAAATGAAACTTATCAAAGAAAGTCCGCAGGAAAGAAGAAGATTTGCAGATATAAGTCTATCTCAACAAAATAAAAAATATTTTTATTCTCTTTCTAAATACAACCATATACTTGCTCAACGCAACAAACTTCTTAAGGAACACAGAGACGTAAAGGCTCTTCCCGAAATGCTGTACGGCTGGGATATTCAACTTGCAGAGCACGGCGCGTATATCGTCCAAAAAAGATATGAATTTGTAGAAAAAATACAAGTCTTTGCCAAGAAGATGCACAGCGAATTGACGAGCAATCTTGAAGATTTAGCGCTGGAATATGAAAGCCGTGTGGAGTATGGAGAATACGATAAAATGAAAGAAGCCTTTTTTGAGAGATTGAGAGGAGACTTTGAAAAAGATCTCAATCTTTTGTATACTTCTTTCGGCGCTCACAGAGACGATATAGGTATTAAAATAAACGGAATTGACGTGAGAAAGTTTGGTTCGCAAGGACAGCAGAGAAGTGTTGCGCTGTCTCTTAAATTGGCGGAGATATATCTCTTTGAAAGCGAAGTGGGAGAAAAACCTGTGTTACTTCTTGACGACGTACTTTCTGAACTCGACCCAAGCCGTAGAAGAAAACTTATGGAACTTTCAAGCGGATTACAGACGCTTATTACGTGTACGGACTTTGATATGGATATAGGATATAATAGAATAGATATAGTGAAGTAAATGAGCGTGTATAGTACCGCTCTTTTTGCCCTAACGACTATGACGTCCTCGGGGTCACGTACGGCAAGTACGCTCACCGCTCGGTTGCTAGTGCACGGACAAAAATAACAGCACTCTCCACGCTCGTACGAGACTTGAAGATTAAGCGGATAGAGATTTCTCCACGCCGCTACGCTTTGGTCGAAATGACAGTATAAAAATAAAAAGGAAAATATTATGCAACATATAGGCACGCAAACGATAGAAACAGAAAGATTGATATTGAGAAGATTTAAAGACGAAGAGGCTCATTATATCTTTGAAAATTGGGCGTCAGACGGCGAAGTTACTAAATATCTTATGTGGCAGACTTACACGGATATGAGCCAAGCAACAGAGAGAATAGAATATCTCAAGAAAAACTACGTCAATAATAATTTTTACGATTGGGCAATAGTGTTGAAAGAAATTGACGAGCCTATCGGCACTATCGGCGTAGTGGATTTAAAGGAAAATATAAAAGCCGCTCATATAGGCTATTGCATCGGCAAAAAGTGGTGGCATAAGGGTATCACTTCGGAGGCTTTAAGCGCAGTGATTGACTTTTTGTTTGACAAAGTGGGATTTGAAAGAATAGAATCCCGCCACGACCCGCGCAACGTAAATTCGGGCAGAGTTATGCAAAAATGCGGAATGAAATACGAAGGTACTATGAGAAAAGCCGATATAAATAATCAAGGTATATGTGATTGCGCGTATTACGCAATTTTGAAGAGCGATAGATAATAATATTGATTAGATCTCTCGACTTCGCTCGAGATGACATTACATTAGATTCTTCGACTTCGTTTCACTCCGCTCAGAATGACGCGTTTAAAGTGATACTTTTGCTTTAAACAAGTCATATTGAGCGGAACGCAGTGGAGTCGTAAGGAGCGGAGCGACGGCATAGCGCGCGAGCAGGTGCGTCTCGCGCGAGAGGCAATATCTAAAAAGGATTAGACCTCTCTGCTACGGTCGAGGCGACGTAAATCAAATTAAAATGACTTGTATACACGATGATTACGCTTATAATGCGTCAAAATTTAATTAGATAATTAAAACGCTTTAAATTTAATAAAATCACTTGAATATGTATATTTAATATGATATAATAATTTTATTATAATATTATAATTTTGCGTATGCGTGTACGCACGTGCGTGTGTGCGTGTATGCGAGAAGGAGACGATGAATAAGTGACACGTAGGTAATTGCGTAGGCAATTTTTGCGATAAGCAGGATACACGTTGCGCTCGTAGCAGAGTTACGAGCGTGTTGTGTAGACGAACTTATCGTGAAAATGGGTAGCAAGACCTCGTGAGAACTTATGAAGAGGCTCCTAAAAAAATAACGGAGGTAAAAATGAGTAACGAAAAAAATCAAGCGTATACCCAGGATAATATTCAGGTACTTGAAGGTCTCGAGCCTGTCAGAAAACGTCCCGGAATGTATATAGGCTCAACCGACGAAAGAGGATTGCATCATCTCGTATATGAGGTTGTGGACAACGCAATCGACGAGGCTATGGCAGGCTTTTGCGACAAAGTCATAATAGAGATTATGCAAGACGGCGCAGTCAGAGTTATAGACAACGGAAGAGGTATTCCTACCGGTATAATCCCCAAGGAAGGCAAGTCGGCTGTCGAAGTAGTACTTACGAAATTGCACGCAGGCGGTAAGTTTGGCGGCGGCGGATATAAGTTCTCAGGCGGTCTGCACGGCGTGGGCGTATCTTGCGTAAACGCGCTTTCAGAATGGCTTGACGTCGAAGTTGCGCAAAACGGCAAACTTCACAAGATGACTTTCAACAGAGGCGTTGCTCAAAGACCTCTCGCAGTGGTGGGCAATACCAACAACAGAGGTACTACTATAACGTTCTTCCCGGACGGAGATATATTTGAGACTACGGACTTTAATTACACTACGTTAAAGCACCGCATACAGGAACTTGCTTATCTCAATAAGGGATTGAGAATAGAACTCAAGGACAGCAGACCTTTGAAAGAACAGCAAGAAGAATTTTATTACGAGGGCGGTATAGTAGAATACGTCGACGTACTCAACGGCGGCAACGGCGTGCTTGAAAAGCCTTTCTATATACACGCAGAGACTGACGAGTATCAAGTGGAAATCGCAATGCAATATAACGACAGTTACAGCGAAAATATTTTCTCTTACGCCAACAATATAAATACGCACGAGGGCGGAACTCACCTCGACGGATTTAAGGCGGTGCTAACGAAATTATTCAACGATTACGCCAACAACTTCAAGATGCTCAAAAACGACGAGAAGTTGTCGGGCGAAGACTGTAGAGAAGGCCTGGTGGCTATCGTAAGCGTAAAACTTATCGACCCGCAATTTGAAGGACAGACCAAGACCAAACTCGGCAACAGTTTTATGAGAGGCGTCGTATCTAAGGTTTTGACGGAGAAATTCGGCGAATACCTTGAGGAAAACCCAAAAGAGGCAAAGGAGTTAATACTCAAAGCCGTCAACGCTAAAAAGGCAAGAGACGCGGCGAGAAGCGCAAGAGACCTCACGAGACGCAAGAGCGTGCTTGAGTCTACTACGCTCCCCGGTAAACTCGCAGACTGCTCGGATAAAGACCCCAAAAAGTGCGAGATTTATCTCGTAGAGGGAGACAGCGCAGGCGGTACGGCAAAGCAAGGCAGAGACAGACGGTTCCAAGCAATATTGCCGCTCAGAGGTAAGATTCTCAACGTGGAGAAGGCAAGACTCAACAGAGTGCTTGAGAGCGAAGAAATAAAGAATATGATCACGACGTTTGGTTGCGGTATCAACGACGACTGCGACGTGAGCAAACTCAAGTACGACAGAATTATCTGTATGACCGATGCCGACGTAGACGGCAGCCATATCAGAATCTTGCTGTTGACGTTCTTCTATCGTTTTATGAAGCCTATCGTGGAGCAAGGTCACGTGTATATCGCGCAACCGCCGCTCTATAAGGTAACGCAAAAGGGCAGTAAGAAAGAAAATTATTTTTATGACGATCAGTCTTTGGAAGAGTTCCTTGTCAGCATAGGCAGAAAGGGCGAAATTCAAAGATATAAAGGTCTCGGCGAAATGGACGCAGAGCAACTTTGGGATACGACTATGAATCCCGAGACGCGTACGCTGCTTAGGGTAAATCTCAAGGACGCAGAAGAAGCCGACGAGATATTTACCGTACTTATGGGCGACGAGCCTGAAAAGCGCCGTACCTTCATTGAAGAAAACGCAAATCTCGTAAAAGATTTGGACGTATAAGGAGGCAGAAATGGAAGAAAAGAAAGATAATATTTTTGAAATGCTCGACAAGACCAACGTCGTTGAAGTCGACGCCGTAAATGAAATGAAGACCTCCTTTATTGCCTACGCAATGGCGGTCAACGTGTCAAGAGCAATTCCGGACGTAAGAGACGGTCTTAAGCCGGTACATAGAAGAATACTATATGCAATGAACGAATTGGGACTTACGTCAGACAAGCCTTTCCGTAAGTGCGCGCTTATCGTCGGTGACGTGCTCGGTAAGTACCACCCGCACGGTGATAGTTCGGTATACGACGCATTGGTAAGACTTGCGCAAGACTTTTCTATCAGATGTACACTTGTGGACGGCCACGGTAACTTCGGTTCTGTCGACGGCGACCCTGCGGCGGCTTATCGTTACACCGAGGCTAGGCTCAGCAAGATAGCGGACGAAATGATAAGAGGTATCGACAAAAAGACGGTCGACTTTTATCCCAACTTCGACGATACGAGAGAACAGCCTGTCGTATTGCCGTCGAGATACCCCAACTTGCTCGTCAACGGATCGGACGGTATTGCCGTGGGTATGGCTACGTCGATTCCTCCGCATAACCTCGGAGAAGTAATCGACGGTACCGTCGCTTTGCTTGAAAATCCCGATTTGGATATCGACGCGCTTATGGATTACATACCCGCTCCCGACTTCCCGACCGGCGCGTATATTATGGGCGGCGGAAGCATTAAGAAAGCATATCGCACCGGTAGAGGCAACTGCATTATTCGCGCAAGGGCAGAGATAGAGGAAAACGATCGCAGCGGAAAGTCAAAGATTGTCATATCAGAGATACCTTATCAGGTAAATAAGGCAAAACTCATTGAGAATATGGCTGACCTCGTCAAGCAAAAGAGAATCGAGGGTATTTCCGACATTCACGAACTTTCCGATAAGGACGGTATGAGAATCGTCGTTGACGTCAAAAAAGACGCCAATCCGCAAGTCGTGCTCAATATGCTTTATAAGCATACGCAGTTGCAGACTTCTTTCTCTATGATAATGCTTGCGCTTGTCGACGGTACTCCAAGAGTGCTCAACCTCAAGCAGATGCTTGAAGAATATATCAAGCACCAAAAGTCCGTCATCGTCAGAAGAACTCAATACGATCTTGACAAGGCTTTGGAGAGAGAGCACATTTTGCTTGGTCTCGTCAAGGCGCTGACGAATATAGACGAAGTAATCGAGACTATCAAGAAGTCGAAAGACAGACAGTCGGCTATCGAAAATCTTATGAATAACTTCGAACTTTCAGACAAACAGGCTATTGCAATCCTCGAAATGAGATTGCAAAGACTTACCGCTTTGGAAGTAGAGAAGATACAGGAAGAACTTGCAGAACTCGAAAAGACGATTGCAGACTTGAGAGATATACTCGCAAAACCCGAGAGAGTAATTGAAATCATTAAGACAGAACTTCTGGAAATCAAGGACAAGTACAACGACAAGCGTCGCAGCGAAATCACTTACGACTATTCAGACATAGATATCGAAGATTTGATAGAGGTGGAGGACGTAATTCTCTCCATTACTCACAACGGTTATATCAAGCGTATGCCTGTAGACGAATACAAGGCTCAACGCCGCGGCGGCGTAGGAATATCTGCGCATAAGACTAAAGAAGAGGACTTTGTGGAAAACGTAATTACTACGTCTACCCACGACAATATCCTTTTCTTCTCCAACAAGGGTAAGGTATACCGCACGAAGGGCTATCAGGTCCCTGAGGCAAGCAGAACTTCAAAGGGCAGAGCAATCGTCAACCTGCTCAATCTCGAGCCGGGAGAGGTCATCAACGCTTACGTGCCCGTGCCAAAAGATAGCCAAGGCTTCTTGATGCTTGCGACAAAGCAAGGTCTTATCAAGAAGACGACTTTGGACGAATACGTGCGTATCAACAGCAACGGTAAGAAGGCTATTACTTTCGCTAGCGAGGACGACGAACTTATCGGCGTACAACTCACAAGCGGTCACGACGAGATTATTATGGCGTCAAGCGGCGGTAAGTGTATCAGATTCAGCGAAGAGGATATCAGACCGACCGGCAGAACGAGTATGGGCGTCAAGTCTATCAAACTCGATAAGGGCGAAGTCGTAGTAGATATGACCAAGGTCAAAGAGGACTGCGAAGTGCTCACTATCACGGAAAACGGCTACGGCAAGCGTACCGATATCAGCGAATACAGATTGCAAGGCAGAGCGGGTAGCGGTATCAAAGTCGGCGTACTCAACGATAAGACAGGTAACGTAGTAAATCTCAAACTCGTTCATCCGCTCGAAGACGACGTAATGATTATCTCCGACAACGGTATTATCATAAGAATCAAAGCCGACGAAATCTCCAAGATAGGAAGAAATACTCAAGGCGTCAAAGTAATGAGAATGAAAGACGGTAATTCAAAAGTCGTTGCATTCACTATAGTACCTCACCAAGAGGACGAAGAGCAACCTGAAGAAAATGCAACTACGGACGGCAGTTCTGCAAGCGAAAACGCAGAGGTAAACACTGAAAGCGTTGATACCGCAAATCAAGGAAATCCGACAGACGGAGAGTAAAAAATAGCGTATAGCAAATATTACAAATAATAGCGTATCGAAAGGTACGCTATTTATAATTTCTCTCGACTATGGTCGAGAGGATAAGATAATAAATTATAGAAATAGACATTCCGACTATGCTCGGGGTGACAGAATAAAAGCGGATTAGATCTCTCCGCTGCGGTCGAGATGACATAAAACATATTCAAGAAGAAGAGCATAAAAACAGTGTCATAAAGATTTGATACGGGTATTGACACGGTATCGTAGAATAAAAGTATAAAGAAAAGTTTCGCTTGGGCGGAACTTTTTTTATGAGAGGGGGAAAATTTATATGAGAGAATTAGAGAACGTAAGAGATAACGTCTTACAGATATTCGACGTGACAGTTGGATACAATTTGTGCACGAAGGATTATTGCCGGCTTATACCAGTCAAGAAAAGCAAATAAATATCCAAGAGTCAGCCTTAAGTCGGCATTGCGCCATTTGCAGAAATATCAATGGGTGCTGTTTCCCTAAAAACAATATGCCTAGTTATCCGTTGCATCCAAATTGTCATTGCTTTTTGGTGGATATTGCAAAACCGCAAGTGACGGCAGAGTGTCGAGAACAAAAATTTACTGAATACGTTTTTCATCCAAACATTGAAAGGAATTTAGGTAAAAAAGCATTGTTTGAGAGTTGGGGATATGATACAATGAACATACAATATCTTATTTACGAAATTACTAAACAAGCAAAAGAAGGTTATGAAAGTGGGAATTTTATATTGGATAAGTTAGACGGCTATGGTCAGCGTATATCAATAGTGACGGAATTGGAACGCAAAGATAAAAATGAAATAGTAAAATTTTTGTTGGATTGGATGGTTTATCCGTACGGAAATATAAAATTGATAACTTCTTATGGGTGAACAGTGAAATGAAAGAGTATAATCAGTACGTTAGTATCAAATTGAACTATAATAAAGAATATTGACTACGCTGTTTGTTTAATATATAATAAAAGCAGGGGGATATTATGAAAAGATTTTTGATATTGCTTTTGATTTGTTGCTTAGCGGTGTGTCCGCTGTTGGCTATGTCGGGATGTTCGATGTCTTCGACGCCCAATGAAATCTCAAAAAATTATGAAAACGTGGCAAAGGGCTACAGCGTCGACGCAAAGAAAGGCGGAGAGGGAGATTCAATCACTTTTTCGTTTGGCGCCGATAAGACTTTTAACAGTATCGTTCTCAAGGAAAAGGGCGATAACATAACAAATTATGAGTTGTACGCCAACGGCGAGATGTTTTATAAGAGTGATTTTATCGGTAAGTATAAATACTGTTCGCATAAAACTATTACGGCAAGCAGCGTTACGCTCAAAGTCGTCGCTTGCGACGGACAGTGGAGCGTAAAGGATATTGAAGCGTACGACATAAACGATACAGCCAAGCAGGGCTTCGACGTAATGTCTTATCTTTTGGTAGACAGAGCGTACACTCTTACGGAAGAGTCTGCGTCGCTTATGGGATATACGACGGAGTTTAATTTGTTCGGCAGTGTGTATCTCGACAAAGACGGGCATCTGCACTTCCAAGATTATTTGATTGACGGCAAGAGCGTAGAGGGCAAAGAAGTGCTTCGCAAGGCGGCAGAAAACATACGTAAATATAATCCTAACGCAAAGATTACGTATACGATATTGGGCAATTTGGATATTATGGGAGACGGACTTGATACCCAAGACAGACACAGCAAGGCAATGGGTGACAATGCCGATACGCTTGTCAAAGAATGTTTGGACGTGATGAAAGAGTACGGCTTTGACGGTATATCGTTCGATTACGAATATCCGCATACTTACAAGGCGCATAATATATACGGCAAGTTTTTGGAGAAGTTGAAAAAAGCAATGCCCGAGGACAAAAAGTTAAGCGCGGCTTTTAGTCTGTGGAATCTTACGGTTATAGGCTGTTTTCCGCTGAAAAAACTCGATTACGTGGACAGCATAGAACTTATGACGTACGACGGTTTTGACGAAAGGGGTAACCACGCTTCGTTTTATGAGATGTGCGCAGACGCTATTTATCAATTGAAGAGCAAGGGCGTAGATATGAGCAAAGTGCATCTCGGTCTTCCGTTTTATTCCCGACCTGCTGACTGCGCAGCGTATTGGGGCGTTTATGCTCACGTGTCTAAAAAACTCGGAGTGTGGGACAACAGTATTATAGAGGAAATCAACGTCGACGGTAAGGTATATCAACAGACGTGCTATTACAACGGAAGACAAATGATTTACGACAAGACTTGTTACGCTTTGGACGTAGGATTGGGCGGAGTAATGATATGGCATTTCTCCTGCGATACGACTGACAGCGAGTTGTCGTTGTACGGCGCAATCGGCGAGGCAATTGCGACAAGAAGTAAATAAAAATAACGGAGTTGAGAAATCAACTCCGTTTATCTTTTTTGATAAGTGCAGAATTACTTATTCAGCAAGAATAAAGCAACCATTGCGCATAATGAAATCAATGCGGTGAAACCAAGCGTAATGCTTTGCAATATGATTTGCGTGACGGAGTGTCTGTCGATTTGACGCAGACGACGTACGTTTTCGGCTTTGATCTTGAGTTCAAGTTGTCTATCGTCGAGCTTGACGAGTTTGTAATACTTAAAACCTTTGATATCGTTGCCCGTCTTGACAAAGCCCTCGGGAAGCGCGCCGATACTTTTGAACTTTTCTTCGCAGGCTTGTTGCTCTTCTTCCGTAGCGGGTACAAGCCCAAGTTCAAATTGTTCTCCGAATTCGTCGTATGCTTTTATCTTTTTCATTGATAGATCCTCCAATTAAGTTTATACTAGTGACCTTACTATCGATTTATGCGCTAAGTTCGTCTACGTATCATCAGCGCTACCTATGTTGAGTTTTATCAAGTGTCAATAATTTTCAAGAGACTCGAATTGAGTGATGCGACTGGATTGCGTCGGCGATTTTTGAGATAAGCAGGATACGCATTGCAGTCGTACTTTATGTACGTCAAAATGCGTAGACGAACTTTACTCGTAAATCGGTAGCAAGACGTCGTATGAACTTAATGAGAGACTCTTACAACACCAATGCCGCTGCGCCGAGTATTCCCGCGTCATTTTTGAGACTTGCCGTCTTGACTTCGATAGACGGATTGAATTTCGCTCCGAATCTACCTTCGTTGACAGCCTTTTTTATCGGGTCGGTCAAGTACTCCTTTTCGTTACTTATGCCGCCGCCGATGAGTATAGCGTCGGGGCAGAAGATATTGACGAGATTGACGAGTCCGCAGGTGATATAGCTCATATAGTTGTCCACAACTTCTTGACCTGCTTTGTCTCCTTGTTTAGCCGCCATAAAAGCAGTCTTGCCGGATACCTTGCCTTCTTCTTGAGCAAGCTTGTGCATAAGGCTTTGCGGATTTTTGTCCATAGCCTCTTTGGTCTGTCTCATAAGCGCAGTTGCAGATGCGTAAGTCTCCCAACAGCCTCTTTGTCCGCAGTTGCAAAGGGGAGCGTCTTTGGACATATTGATGACCATATGTCCGCCCTCGGTACCTGCGCACTCTCTGCCTTCAAAGAGCTTTCCGTCGATGATAAATCCCGTGCCTACGCCCGTGCCGAGCGTGACGAAAATTACGTCGTTAAATCCCTTGCCTGCGCCGAATACGTGTTCGCCCAAAGCTGCGCAATTGGCGTCGTTGTTTATGTATATAGGCAAGTCGTAATATTTTTTGAGTTCGTCGACGACGGGGACTCTCTCCAAGGCAATGTTGTTGCTGTATCTGATAATACCTTTTTTGGAATCTATCGAACCCGGTTGTCCGATGCCGATACCTTTGACGTCTTTAAGACTTATTTTTGCGCCCTCGACTACCAAGTCGATGACTTTCTTTATGTCTTCGCTGATGCTGTATTCAGCCGTATACTTTTCAGTGGTGGGTATGGCGGTCTTAAAGATAATTTCGCCGTTTTGCGTGACGACTCCGCCCTTGATGCTCATGCCGCCTACGTCTATTCCTATCAAATACATAATTTTGCTCCTCGCCTCTAAATTTAGTATGCTATTGTATACTTTAATTATTATACAATAAAGGCGAAAATTTTGCAAGATTTTGTAATGTTTATTTACTTATAATTTATAAGGACAGAGACACCTCATCACCGCCAATGGCGGAGCTTCCCCTCAAGGGGAAGCCGAGTAATCGGTTGAGTCGTACTACCGACCAAACGAAAATGTCGCAAGGCTCCATTTTGTCGGTATTTAATAAGCGGATTAGATTTCTCCGCTACGGTCGTAAGGAGCGAAGCGACGGCATAGCGAGCAAGCAGGTGCGTCTTGTGCGAGCGTCAATGACAAGATAATAGGATATAGACCTCTCCACTGCGGTCGAGGTGACATTAAAGATTCTTCAACTTCGTTGCACTCCGTTCAGAATGACGCGTTAAAAGCGTTAGTCGCTTTCGCCTAAAAGATAATCCGTCGTAACCTCAAAATAGCGGGCGAGGGCGATAATTGCATTTGCGTTGGGCAGACATTTACCGTTTTCCCAATGATTGATAGAAGTTTTGGTCAAACCCGTTTTTTTCGCAAGTTGGTCTTGAGATAAATCCTTACTAGTTCTTAATTGTTTTAATCTTTTGTTGAATATCGATATGTCAACGATAAAATCGTCTGCGCGGTGTAACATAGTGTTATCATCAGTTACTTTTAATAAATAATCGGCGCTTACTTGAAAATATCGGGATAAAATTATTATGGCATCTGCGCATGGAATACGTAAGCCGCTTTCCCATAAGCTTATTATGCCATGACTAA
>CAMWVR010000047.1 GCA_947177795.1 uncultured Clostridia bacterium
AGCGGAGAAATCTAAACAATTATGAAAGAGACTTCTCGACTTCGCTCGAAGTGACAATTAATTTAGTTAACTTCTTTACTATTCCCTATTACCTCTTACTTTCCAAAATCGACAAACAAGTGAAGAGTGAAGTGTCCAGATTCGTAAGGAGCGTAGCGACGGCATGGCGAGCAAGCGTTTAGCGTCTCGTGCGAGCGTCACTGGTCGAACTGTCTGTGCCTGTATTAAGCTGAAGAAAAGCGAGCGTCCTTTGCGGGTATAAAAATAAGAAGAGCCTAACTCTTCTTATTTTTATGCTCTCTATAAGCGAGCCTTTTCTGTTGGAGCTACTGGCCAGATTCGAACTGGCGACCTGTTCATTACGAGTGAACTGCTCTACCTACTGAGCCACAGTAGCGTATCGCGGCAAGTCTGCCGCATTACAACTATATTAGTGTCAAAAGACTTAATTATTATACTACCCTTTTTGCCGTCTGTCAACGACTTAAACAAGATATTTTTTAAAAGTCTGCATTGCCTGTGGTACGGGCGAATGGAATTACGTCTCTTATGTTCTGCATACCTGTGAGGTACATAATCAATCTTTCAAAACCAAGTCCGTAGCCTGCGTGCTTAACTCCGCCGTAACGTCTCAAGTCAAGATACCACCAATAGTCTTCTTCTCTCAGTCCAAGCTCTTTGATACGCTCGACGAGCAAGTCAAGTCTCTCTTCTCTTTGGCTTCCGCCTATGATTTCACCTACGCCCGGCACGAGCAAATCGACTGCCGCAACGGTCTTGCCGTCGTCGTTGAGACGCATATAGAAAGCCTTGATTTCTTTTGGATAATCCGTGACGAATACCGGCTTGTTGAAAATCTTTTCCGTGAGGTATCTCTCGTGTTCCGTCTGAAGATCTGCGCCCCAATATACGGGGAATTGGAATTCGTCCTTATGCTCTTCAAGCAACTTGATAGCCTCGGTGTAAGTGACGGTAGCAAAGTCGCTGTCTACGATACCTTGCAGTCTCTCAATGAGACCTTTGTCCATAAAGTTGTTGAAGAAAGCCATTTCTTCAGGACACTTCTCCAGCACGTCTTTGATCACGTATTTGACCATGTCTCTTGCAAGCGCCATATCGTCTTTTAGGTCGGCAAAAGCAATCTCGGGTTCTATCATCCAAAATTCCGACGCATGACGGTTGGTGTAGCTCTTCTCCGCTCTAAAGGTAGGTCCAAAGGTATAGACGTTCTTAAAAGCCAAAGCAAAGCATTCGGCGTTGAGTTGTCCGCTGACGGTCAAGCCTGCCGACTTGCCGAAAAAGTCCTTGGAATAATCTATTTCGCCCGTCTTGGTCTTGGGAGGATTGTTGATATCCAAAGTAGTGACTTTGAACATCTCTCCTGCGCCCTCGCAGTCGCTTGTGGTAATGAGCGGCGTGTTGACGTAGACAAAATTACGGGACGCAAAGAATGCGTGTATTGCCTGAGCGGCAACCGATCTCACCCTAAATACGGCTTGGAAGGTGTTGGCTCTTGGTCTCAAGTGAGCAATCTCACGGAGATACTCCATAGTGTGTCTTTTTTTCTGCAAAGGATATGACGGCGTGGAAGTAGCCTCGATTTCAATTTTGCTCGCCTTGATCTCAAACGGCTGTTTCATACCAGGCGTAACCACGACTTTGCCAATCACGCTCAATCCTGCGCCGACGTTTTGGGATATAACGCTCTTGTAATTGTCAAGCGCGCTCTCGTCTGCAATGATTTGCGTCGACTTAAAGTACGTACCGTCGTTGAGTTCTATAAAAGCAAAACTCTTGCTGTCTCTTATCGTCCTTACCCAACCGCAAACGCTCACTTCTTTGTCTGCGTATTTTTCAAAGTTCTGCGCCAATTCTTTTAATGAAAGTTTTGCCATAAACACCTCTGCTTACTTATATTATATATCTATATACTATAATATAGCATAATGAAAATTAAAAAACAAATATTTTTTATGGGATTTCTCTAAACTGTTGAGATTTCTCCATTTCGCTTTGCTACAGTCGAAATGACCCTATATATGTCACCTCGAGCGTAGTCGAGAGGTCTAATCAATATAGATATTTCGACTCCACTGCGTTTCGCTCAATATGACTCGTTTAAAGCGATAGTGACATATTCAACGAGTCACCCTGAGCGTAGTCGAAGGGTCTATAAAAGACAAGTGGCTTGTCGTATATTGCCAATTTTGCAAAATAATCGACCTATATCGCCATTTTTCTAACGTATTATACAAAATTTACGCTATTATAAATAATTTTTAAAAATAGGTATTGATTTTGCTAAAGATGTATAGTATAATAAACGTACACAAACGAGTTGCACATTGTACCGCACTCTTGAATAGGGAATCCGGAGTTGGAAGTCGGCTGGCGCGCCTTACCGCTTATGCGGTCTTTAAGGATTACAAAAAACTTGCACAGGATACCCACCTGCTATAAAGCGGGTTCAGATTGGCGCTCGTCTGTGTACAACTAATAACGGCTCCTCTTTTCAAGGAGCCGTTTTGAATTATTTAAATTGTATAATTAATATCCATGTACTTTTTTTATGCATTTAATCCTGTAAGGATTAAGATTTTTTACTGTTGAGATATTTCGACTTCACTTCGTTCCGCTCAATATGACAGAAATTTTATACGTCATTTCGACCGCAGTGGAGAAATCCAAATCAATTTAATAATAGGTTTGAGACCTCTCCGCTACGGTCGAGGTGACATAAAAGAACCCTCGACTACGCTCGAAATGACACAAAATAGCCCCTTCGACTACGCTCAAAATCACATAGATGCGTTACTTTTTGTCAAAAACCATTTTGCCCAACTTATTCATTATTTCCGTCTTATACTCAAGCATGAAATGAGCGTATCTCTTAAGCGTGACGGTGGGATCGCTGTGTCCCAAAATTTCGGCGAGCGTCTTGACGTCCATGCCTATCTCCAAGGCTCTTGTAGCGAAAGTGTGACGCAATGTGTGGATGCCGCAATGAGGAATCGCCAACTTTCGCAAGAGTTGTTCAAATGTGCGCTGATAAGTCCTCATCTCTGCCCCTTGCTCCATTCTGCCCATGACCACGTAATCGCCTTTGGTACGCCTCTTGATTTTTTTAAGATAAGCGACGATCTGTCTCGGCAACCGAAAATATTGCAATTATATAAAAAGTCCGCACTGTAAAATGCGGACTTGTAATATTGCGTCGTCATCTGTCGCATAGGTATATGCGCGCATGCCATAGCGCAAAGATCGGCGTCTCCTCGGTCGCTTTGCGCCCGGACTTGTTGTGATATCGACTGCTAAAATATGACAATTTGTTGAGATTTCTCCACTTCGCATACGCTACGGTCGTAATGAGCGTAGCGACGGCATAGCGAGCAAGCAATATTGCGTCTCGTGCGAGCGTCAATGACACAATGTTTTGTCACCTCGACCGCAGTGGAGAGGTCTTATTCGATTGAATCTATATTTGTTACGTTATCCCGTCTTCTTCATGACTATCCTCTATCGGACCGTCTGTCGGCGGGTCTTTCTTTTTGACTATGCCTGCCACTGCAAGCACTCCCAAAAATCCCATGACGACTTCTTGGATATACGGCACGTCGAACTTGAGAGATATACTCTGCAAGACCACCATGACGGCGCTGATTACCGATACCCAAAATTCATAACTCTTTAGTTTTGCTTTCATGAGCCTTCCTCCGTTGCGATTTGATTTTCGCCGCGTTCTTTCGCCACGCTCTCCATATATTCCCTCACAGCATTATTCATATCTTCGATTTCCTCGTCGATATCTTTCATATACTCGAGGTCTTTTGCGAGAGTAGATATAGTATTCTGGTACTTCGTCTCTCTCGCTCTGCTGTCTTTTAATTCATATATCAACAATACGCAAAATAGCAACGCCCACAGCCCGTCGCCAATTGCAAGTTGCAAAATTTGATCCCACATATCAGTTCTTTGTCCTTGCGATCTCCGTAATGAGCTTGCCGTAATATGCGCCGAGATACTCCTCAAGCTGTTTGTTTTTTTGCAACATCTGCAAAGCCGCGTCCTGCGGAAGCGCGGAATAATATTCATAAGCCATATTGTAACGCTTTTGATAGCTTTCTTTTTTTGCCCCTGCCATGCCGTACTTGTTTTCCATATTCTGTATGACAAGTTCGTCTTTAAGTCTCTGGGCAAGTTGAGCCTCGATCGCCTTGGCTCTGTCTTCAATATATTTGGCTTCTTTTTCTTTGAGCGTATTGTTGTATTTGTCAATGCTTGCAATCTCTTTGTTTCGCTTGTCTATCAAGCGTTCTATCTCGCTGTCAAGCTTTTGAGCGTAAGACAGATCGAGCTGTTGGATCGCAGTATCGGCTTGTCCCTGCAATTTGGCTATCTCGGCGTCAAGAGCGCCGACGTCGATATTTCGCTTGGTCGCCAATTCTCCGCTTTCCCACGCTCTCGCCTGCTCGTTGGCGTCAGCCTGTCCCTGTCTGATAGAAGATCGATAAAGTCCTTTTTTGACGAGTTCTTGCTCCAATATCTTTTGAAATTCGTCGTAATCCTTATCGATTTGCTCTTGCTTTTGAGAATACTCCTCGTCGGTTGACTGTTTCTTATTTTCCACGACTGCCGTCTTGGTATTCAACTCGTCGTCGACTTTTTTCTTTTCGCTCTCAAGCAAAGCGTCATATTTATCTTTGGTATTGCTTCTTATCGTATCCTCGTCGTCGCCCTCGTATTTGAGATACTCAAAAGTCTGTTTTTCGGGCAACAAATCGGCGATATCCTCATATCCCTTGCCAGGATCGTACTTATCGCTGTTTTTATATTCTTCGTCAAGTTTACCCAATTTGTCGATGAGTTCTCTCTCGCCCTCGTCGTAAGGCGACGTATCTACGTTGTCCGACACCTTTTTGCCTGTAAAGATCTCCTTGACCTTTTTTGTAAAATCATCCCAAGTCATAATTTCTCCTCGTCTTTAAATTTATTGCGCAAGTATACTTGCGTTGGATATATTTCCGCTTATGCGGACTCTGCCCGACGACAGTCCCCGTCCGACTATTTCCAAGACTCGCCAGCCTCTTGCAAGCGCCAAAGGCGCAATGCTGACTTCACCCACTCTCTCGTCGACAGTCTCGCCGTCTACGCTGATAGCAAAGCTCATCTGACCGCCCGCCAAGGCAAACGCCAATACTTCAAGTTGAGCGCTTCCGCCCTGCGAATAAAGTCTGATCTTCAGCTTGCCCGTTCCGTCGACTGCCGACATTACAAAATAACAATCGGCGACGGACGAAGACACGTGTCTGTCAAAACTTTCGCTCAACTCGCTCAGCATAACTTCCATTCTCTTTACGTTCATTTTCTCTCCTACTTCAAAAAGTCCACTTCAATTATAGGCGGACGGATATTCTCGTTGACGCCGTCGGAGCGAATGTAAAACACGAACTTGTCTGACTTGACGTAAATGCTTTGGCGATTTTCTTGCGGAGAAAGAATAAATTCCCGTCTCTCGCCGCCCACGACGATACCCAACACGTATTGGCTGTCTGCGCTATACTCCACGCTCCGCACTACTTTGAGAGTAGCAGGTCTGTCAAAGTCTATCTCTCCGCTCTGCCAATATTTCTGATACGGCATACCCAAATAAAGTCCGCTGCCGTCGAGTTGAACGGGCGATAGGCAATCGGCAGAAAGTCCGATTATCTTTCCGTCGCCGTAAGCTCCCACGGTCTTTATATCAAAAAGCGATACGCCTCGCATAAAGTCCACCGACTTGTCAGTCAAATCAAACATCATGACCACGTTGTTGTCTCGCCGTCTGGAAAAGATTCCGTAATCGCAATTTGCATCGTTGGTAAATGACAGTATATATTTGTGATGCGCATAACACGCCGACACGTCCTTAAAACCGCTCTGCAACAAATCGTTGGTCTTGACGGAATATCTCGACACGTCGTAGCCGTCAAAGAGATAAATGCCGTCTTCGCCTGCAAAGGCTACGTACTCGCCGCACTCCGTGATTGAACTTGCAAAAATGCGTCCGCCTGACGTATAGACTTTTTTCATGGCAAACTGCGTCTGGTCTGCGTAAGCCGTCAATCTGTAAATGCCGAAATCGCAAAAGACGTAAAGATAGTTGTCAAAACTCCTGACTGCGTTGACTCCGCCTAGTGAGCCGTCGAAATCTATGTAACCGCCCTCGTCAAGCGACACGTTCCAATTGAAAGGATCGAAGTCGTCGCTAAACCAAAGACTGTTGCGAGCTCCCTCAACGACGGCGTATATCCTCTCGTAGTGTACGCACATATCGAGTATTCGCATATCGTTCTTAATATCGACGAGCTCGTCGCCCGAGAGAGCTTTGAGCCCGCTCTCGCCCGAGAGCAACAGCAAGTCGCTGTCGCCATACAGATAGTTGACTCCCACGTCGAATATGCCCGTCGCATCTATATGCGTCCACTCACCGTCGCCCACGGTCAAATACTCAAGTCCGCTACTGCGCGACAAAACGAGTCTGCTCTTCAGCTTGCCGTCTTTTTGAGCTTTGGTAATGAAGAGTTTGCATTTTCCCGACCCGTCGGGAATGGGAGGAATTGTCTCGCCGTCAAACTCCAACGCGCTTATGCCGTAGGGGTCGACCAACCGCCCGTTCTTAAACTTATAATTGTATACGCAATCAACGTAATCGCACGGCAAATTGCGCGACACCTTGGTTTCGTCATAGCCCTTAAAGCCCGACAGCGCCACTCTCTTGCGCTCTGGTTTTGCAAGCGCATAATCTTTGTCGTAAAACATATCAGCGCCACCTTCGGGGTCTGACTCTTATCTCCCCTTTTTTTCTTACCGCAGTACGCATATCCTGCTTGAATCTGTCGGAGTACATCACCGACTGCTCGTACATACCCGAGATCATACTGTACTCCGCGCATATCCCAAGCGCCAGCGTCTTTGCGCCGACGGCAGGCGGCAACGGACAGTCGTCTTGAATGTCGATATCCAGCGGCACGTAACTGTATACTATCTTTGCTCTCTTAACTCCGTCGTTGAGCAACTTGCAATGCGTGGGAGTATTGTAAAAATTCGACGTCAATCCGCTGTCAACGTCTTGCACCTTACGCACCTCGGCGACTTTGTGAATAAGACCTTCGAATAATATCTTGCCATCGTTGACGTCGACAGTCTCTTCTTCTATCAGCGGCACGTATTCGGCGGCGATCTCTTTTATCACAAGATTGGCGCACTTGACCAAAAGCTTGAGCTTGGGGTGTTGCGCAGTCTGCGTATTTATGCTTGCGTCTTCGTCGCCCAGATACGTCAAACATATTTGTATCGCTTCTTTTAGTTGCATTTTTCCTCCTTGTTATTTTGAGCCTATAATTAAGTTCGCATTTCACGCTCACTTAACTCTAGGCTCATTCGTCATTTTATACCTAATTATATACTTATAATCTTAAGCCGCCCATGACCTTTTGGATCAATTCGTCTTGACGCTGTTTTTCAAGCCGAGCGTTGTGGGCGTCGATCTCGGCAAGTATCTTGTCTTTGTTTTTCACTGCCGTCTGCCTAGCATAATCTATCGCCCTCTTGTCAAGAGAAGCGTAAGGAAAGACCGCTTGAAATGACGGCGACTTCGAAGAGTCGTGCAACTCATATCTTCGAGTTCCCCTATTAAAATAGATTTTATAATTTTCGTCTACGCTCTTTATTCTCGAAGATACGTCAAAAAGATCGTCGGTTATCTCAATTAGTCTATCCATAATGCTCCTGTTTAGATTCTTCGACTTCGCCACAAGACGTCACCTCGACCGCAGCGGAGAGGTCTCTATCCGTATATTTAACTCCACTACACTGCGTTTCGGTCGAAATGACTTATACTTAAGTTTGTCTCGAGTGCGGAGAGTGCTGTTATTTTTGTCCGTGCTAGGGCGAGATGAAGTCGTCAAGTGTACTTGCCGTACACGTCGACTTCTCGAGTCCCGACGCCCACGGCAAAAAGAGCGGCGCTATACGCGCTCGGTCTATGAACACGTGATACCTGACAACTTAGCTTGTCCGATAGGCTTATCACAAATCATATCCGCATACTTGACGAGCGTTGCGCCGTAAGTTGCGCTGCCCGCCTTTTGCTTGATGACCTTGCCGTTGTCGCCCTCGAGCCATCTCCAATCGCAAAGTTGGTGCAACTTAAAGTCTTTGCTGTTGAGCAAATACATAGTACCCGACTCGACAAATCTGTCTGCGATGAGAGGAATACCGTTGTAAGACAACGCCTTAAAACCGCCGTCGAGATTCATATAATCGACGTTGGTTCTCGTCAAAGCAAGATAATCGAGATAAGCTCTTCTCACGTCGTAAGAACATACGATAAAGTCGATTTGAGAGCCTGCAACTTCGTCGATATAGTCTATTGCGCTTTGAATCTTCGCCGTGGAAATTGAACCGACGTTTTCGTACTGCTTTGGCGCAAGCCAACTTCTGCCCTTTCTCGACAAGCCGTATAAATCCCTGTCGGAAAAGATTGCGCCGAGTCCCGTCAGCTCATTTTCTTTTGAACCTTGCACCGTCAATATGTCTCCGTCGGCTACTGTCGTAGCTACGTTTGCCGAAAGCGTGACGGTATTGTTTGCTCTGTCCACGCTGACGATTCTCACGCCCTTAAGATCGCCGTACGCAGTACCGCTCGTCTTAGAATATACGTCGACTACCATACCTTCCATTACGTTGCGTACGCTGTCAAGCGCAATCACGTTGGAAGCGCCGCCCTGTCCCTTGCAGATCGCAAGCGTACCGCTGCCGTCGCCGTAAAGCATTCTGCCGAGATTGAACTTGGACGCCTTGAGCAAGCCTTCCATCTCCGCATTGAGAAGATTGACGAAAGCTCCCGTGTTGGACTGCGACGCTCTGATAGCCTTGTCCGAGAGCTCAATCGTACCGTAAAGGTTCTTGAGTTCCAACTTAAATCTGTCGTAGTTGTTTGCCGCAGGAGTGGGAAGTTCGCCCGTCTCCGTGCCTGCGCCGATACCCCCGTTGATACCGTAAGGCACGAGTTTGATTATCTCCTTGCCCCACACGTCGCTCGACGTCTGCTCTATCTTTGCCAAAAGCGGGTTGACACCCACGTTGAGTTGATCTGCCACCACGTTTAAATACACGCTCTTGAGCGCCTTTTCTGCTGTTTCTAACGTTACCATTATATCCTCCTATTGTTGAACATAGCCTTAAATACATTCCCCGCCTCGGCTATGCTCGTGGGTCTTGACGGCGGAGTAAGTGTGATATGTCCCCTTGCGGAAATTGACTTTGGGGGAAGATTTTGCTGCAAGCCGTCGAGGTATTCTTGGATTATTCTGTCCTTTAAGGCTTGATTGCCAAAGACGTATTTTTGCAAAAATTCTTCGTCGCCTGCAAGTTTTTCGGGAGACACGTAAGCTTCGGCAAGAGCCGTCGCAAGCGCTTTTTCCAAGCAATTTTCATCTTGCGCCAGCTCCTTGCTGTCTGCTATGAGCCTGCCGATTTGAGCGGAAAAGTCCTTGGCTATAGGATACGCCTGCAAAAAGTTTTGCACTTTGGCTTTCCAGCCGACTTGCTCGAATACGGGTATGCTTTCATTCTCGGGAGCGTTCTTTATATCCTCCCCGTCTCTTCCGTCACAAGCGCCATCGTCGGCGTCCTTTTCCTGCTGCGTCTCTTTCCCCTGGGTCTCAAGGGGTATATTCTCCGACCTCGGCGTCTCTTCAATCGAGCCGTCGAAATCAGTCGGTTGGTATGATACTGTTTTCATTATGTCCTCCGTTGTCAGATGAATTTGCCATATCCAAAGTCTTCATCATTCTGTGCTGTCTGATATGCTCGTCGATCAAAGCGGCAAGCCTCTCGTCTTTTTCTTCAAGCAAGCGCTTGAGATGTTCGTCAACGTGCAAATCGTGATCGTCGTACTCTGCGACTTTGATTTCCTCTTTGCCGAAGTCAAGATTCTCTTTCATCGCCTTTTTGCGATGACTCTCGTCGATATCTCTGCTAGACTCCCAATTGCCGAAGCCCAAAATCTCGAGTATCTTGAGTTTGTTACGATTGGATATCGCTCCGTTTTCGTCGTTGAAGATACCCATACGCACGAGTTCGATGACCATATTACGCTTGTTTTCCAAAGTGTCTGTCAATTCGTTTTCGTTGTCGAATACGAGGTCGTCGCTCTGAAGATCGCTTGCCGTAAAGTACGCAAGTTCAACTTCGCCGTTGTCGCCGGAAAATCTTTTCATTCGCTTGGTCTGACAAAACTGTCTATACAGTCTCAGCATTTGCTCGCATATTCTCTTGATGCCCATTCTCAGCGAAGTCGTCGCTATCGACAAACGGGTGTCGTCCTGCTCGACGAGCATGCCTATCGCTTTGCCCGACATCTGATTGAGCACGTTGGAATATTTGCTCAATTCGCTCACGCCGGAAATCGTCGTAAACTCTGACAGTATCCGCTCTTCTTCATATTGAAAATCGACGGGTACTCTTCCGCTTTCGAGAAGTTTGGGCGGCGTAGATCCTTGACGGTATATCAAAACTTTGCCGGGCGACAGTCCTTCTTCTTCGAGATTGTCGGTATCTACTGAACCGTCTTCGATACTCAATACTCCCATAGACAAGCGATTGATAAATTCGTGTTTGCGATTCTTGACGGCGTTGTAGGCTCTCTGCAACGGAATTAGTCTCTCAATGATACTCGTGCCGTAAAAACACCCTAACTTCTCAAGGCAAATTATCTTTGTGAAAGGATAACTTCTTCCGCCGTTGACGGCATTGATATAAGGCAAGTCGCCGTGATAGAGCAACTTGTCTCCTGCGACGATGCTCAATTCTCCGTTGGGCTTGTCCGAAGTGGGACGGGAGTATTTCTCTATCACGACGCACATATCGTGAGCCACGCCGTCAAGCATATTGGGAGCGCCGTCGAATCCCAAGCCTGCTCCCACTTGCGCGCCGTCGAGCGAAAATACGTTGACGTCCTCGCCGTCGACTTCCACGCCCCAGATATCTTTGATCTCGTCGACGTGATACGCCTTGGCGTGAATGATACTCATGCAGTCGTCGAGATTGGACGTGCCTAAATTGTCGGGAAAGATCTCGTATGGCGGAACTACCGAAATATCCACGTCGCCCTCTCTCACGGCTCCCTTTTTGCTCTGTCCGATGACTCTGCCTTTCTCCCCTGCCCAGACCGTCTTGAAAAAACAACTGCCCGTCACTTCGCTCCAACTGCTCCCCTCGTTGAGCAATCGAGGAAGATCGTTTTCTTCACACAGCGCTTTGATGATCTGCGTAGACAGTTTTGCCGTCTGCACGTCGCTGTCGTCGTTGCTGAAAGGTCGCACGCTTATTGCGCACTTAAGACGGTTGAGTTTGGAAAGTCTCGTCTCGATTATCGAAGCGATATGGTTGTATACTTCCCTCTCCTGCCAATAATATTGCTTGCCGTACTGCTCGACGTCGCCGACGGGAGTTATCTCGGCGTATTGATTACCGCCGTAAAAATTCATGTTGAGCCGCCACTGCAATTCAAGCGGTTTGCGCTCCTGCCGTCTGCGCTCGAAATCCTTGCGTACCTCTTTGACTATGTCTTCGCTGAATTTGCCGTTAAACTTTGTCATTTACACTTTCTCCCGTCCCGATTTTTTTACTTCTTCTGCGCTTTGGAGCGATAAGCAAACCTATCTCGCCGTAAAGTTCTCTCATACATTCTTCGCACAGATTTATGTATTGCCCTGCGCCAACGCCCTCGGGCGCAACGGAATACTTTGCAAGGTTTCGGCAGTTGCCCACGTCGCACTTAATCTTGTTTGTTTGGATTATTACTTTCATTGCTTTCTCCTTTCGTCAGTTCATTTAATTGCCTGAGCAGTTTTGTTTTGAGTTGTTTGAGTTCCGCATCGCTCATCTTCGCCAAGTCGTTTTCCTGTCCTTTGATTTCCAAGACCGTCTTGATAGCAGTCATATCGGGCGGTATATGCTTGTTGGTTACCTTACGTTTGAGCAGTTCGTTCTCTCCCGTATATTCCTCTACCACCTCTTGCACGTCGTACCCAACGGCTTTGCGTAAAATAGCGTTTTCGATATTGTCGTTCATGTTCTTCTCCCATTAAAAGTATTGATACCCATCGGGCAACTATCTGATTTTTTTGCCCAAGTTGTTAAGGGAGTTGATGAGTCTCCTCTTGTCCTTTTGTATCTCGCTGATCTGCGTCTTGGGAAGCTTTGCGGGCTGAGGCTTTGACACGATATAATACCTCAAAGCGTCGAGAGCGTGGTCGTCTTTTTTGATAGGTCTGTCTCCGCTTCCCCACCAATAGCTTTTGAGTTCTCGAATGAGATTTACGCAAGTGGAAAATATCTTCAGCTTTCCCTCGGCAAAATAGCTCTTGACGCCGGCTATACCGCTGAAGAGCTGTTTGTCGACGTTGGAGTTGACTAGAATACCCCTGTCGTAAAACAACTCGCTTACGCTCTTGCGCGAAGCAAGCGTATGCTGATCGGCGGCGCTGTCTATCAAAGCCGTCAGTCTGCCCTTGCCGTCGGTGTGCCAATTCAGCTTATTTGCAAGCCTCTTGATTTGATCGGCGTGATAATCTATATCCTTGCCTGCCATATACCACTCTCCCACGACGTATACGTTGCCGTCGTAATCCGTGGCAAAGAACAGACACGCCAAAGGATTGTTGAGCCCGGGGTCTATGGATATCTCGTCTTGCCACTCAAAGGGCACGTCAAAGGGCGCAATGACGTCTCGCTCGGGTTGAAATTCTTTATACACTATTCCTTCCGCCTCGCAAAATCTGCCGTATCTGCGGGAAGACAAAGTCTGCTCGTCCATATTCGCCGACAGACTCGCCACCTCTTTTTTATCCAAGAAAGGGTTGTCCGCCCACTCCACGTGCTCATGCCACACTTCGTCGTCTCCCGCCGAGTTGAGATATATCTCGTCGTATACCCAAGTCAAGCCTTTGAGCGGCGTCATCGTCCCCCATATCTCTCCCACTCTGTCAATGACTCGCATGCGGCACTCGTCGTAGACGTCCTTTGGCGGTTCTTCGTCAAACCACACGAAATCAAGCGACGCTCCCTGAAATTTTTCTCTGCCCTGATCGCAACTTTTGAAAGCCACTTTGGAAGTGCCGCCGAATACGTTTTTGATAAGCACGTAGTCGATTATTCCATACTCCGCAGAGCCTTTTTTGCCCGACAGCATGACGACGTCTTCTATCCAATCGGGATTGAGATAAGAGAGAAATTTGCTTTGCGCAACTTCCCTCTGCACCTCGTAAGACAGCGACACGATCCACCCAGACACGTTCTTGCGATTGCGCCTATACGGGTGGATTCCCCTTGCCCACCACACCGCCTCGACTGCTCCGCATTCCGTCTTGCCCGATCGGTTGCCGCCGAATACCCAGCGATTGCGTTTGAGACATTTGTGGAAGTCAATTTGCTTTTGATGCACTTTTTCTCCCGTGTTGTATCTTGCCAATCTATCGCCTGCCTTGCGCCTTGCCTGTTCTTTTTCTATGGATAACAATGTAAAAAGTATTTCTTTTTCTCTCATAATTCGCCAATTTCCATTGATATTTTTTTGATTTATTGCCGTAATAGCCTTGTAAAAATTTTCCAAATGCCATATAATTAGATTAATACAACCGAGTTATTGCAATCGAGGTATATATGAAAAAAGTAATAATTATCGCAATGCTACTGTCGCTCATCTGCGTATGCGGACTTTCCGCAGGCGTCTGCCTTGCCGACGAAACTTCGACTTATTATTATGTCGATAAAGACAAAGAACTCACTATGTATTCTTCGGCACAAAGGTCAAGCGGTATTTTTATGCAAATTCCGTCAACTTATGCATTTAAATACGTCAAAGAAGAAAACAGCGAATTCATTGAGATAGAATACAACGGTTGCAAAGGTTACGTCTTGATCAACGATCTAAAGGCGATATGTACCCAAGTAAATACAAAATGGGGCAACAATCCTTACGCCTACTCATTTGACACAACCGATTTCAACGCTTTTGCAGTCGACAACGTTACGACTTACCGCTACGAAAACAACGTCTGGACAGAAGACAGTCCTACCCCGTCCTCATATATGACCGTCAAAGCCGTTTACGGATATTACAAAGACAGCGACCAACAAATTTACTTCCTTGTCGACTGTCATATAAATATCGCAACGGGAATGGATTTGACAAAGTGTTATATTAAAGCAAACGACTTTACTTCTTCAGCTGCTAATATAGACAACATCCCCGACAGCGCAGGTTACGTCTTGCAGACCACGCCCGACAAACCTACTGTCCCAAGCGGAGAAATCAATTCGGGCGATAATAATCCCCCGTCCGCCGACGTCAACGGCTCGGATCCCCAGACTCCAAAGAACTCTTTGGACAGATATATCCTCATCGCCGTCATTGCCGTCTTGTGCGTGGTAATAATCATATTGATTTTCGTACCCTCTAAAAAGCGTCAACAATAATCCCGCTTGCCTTAGTAGCCGCGCCCAAAGCCGCCGCTACTAAGTTTACTTTTTGCTCCTGCTTTGGCTTTTGCATACTCCTTTTTTCTTGCTCTTCCCTATCGGCGCAATATCTGATGCACTTGACGAATACGGGATCGCCCGAATAATACTTGCTCAGCCACTCGTCATCGTAGCCTTTCGTGATACGAATACTTGAAAATTGTTTTAACGCAAGCTCGTGCCATCTAAAGACGCTGCGCAGACAAATATTCAGTTCCTGTGATATCTGCTCGAAGCTCTTTCGCTTGAGATATCTCATTTCCAACACAAGCCTATGCTTTGGCTTAAGCGCCGTCAGCGTGTTGTCCACTATGACTTTTGCGTTTATCAACGCCTCTTTGCGCGCGTTGTTTGCAAGCATTTTGTTCATCAGGTCCAGTACGTTTCCCTCGTAAGAAAAACTTCCCAGCGCCATTTGCATATTGCTTCTGTCAATGCATTTGACGACAAGCGGCAACGCATTGTAAGTGGCGAGTAAACTCTTTGACCACGTCTCTCGATCCATTAAATCACCTCCCGATCCCCTCCTCTCCGTCGCAAAAGATTTGGGCAAGTATCTCTCAATATATTTCTCTAAAGCTGCAACCTTACGTTTGCATTTCTCCTTGCGACACCCTAATTATAGGACGGTAATTTTCCAAAATGCAAACGATTATGACATACTTTTGAACATTTGTTCGTATTTCAAATAAAATCAACCAGATATTATTCTACAAGCAACGATTTTTGTACATTAAGAAGATTTATAAGTAACGTCAGTATAACTAATAATTCTTGCGCATTTATATATTGCTATTGACACAAAACCAACTATCAAGTATTATATTATTATCAAATATATTATCGTAGTATTTAACGAGGGAAATTATGAAATAGCCAGTCTTCAAAGGTTTATGCGTGATACTATTG
>CAMWVR010000048.1 GCA_947177795.1 uncultured Clostridia bacterium
CGCTTGTTGGCGAAGTAAAAGAGTCCAAGTACGTTAAAGACGTCTTAGTTGCTACGGCATAAAAATTATTGAAGAAAAACAAAGCTAAGATGGAATACCATATAGGTACGATGATTGAGATTCCGAGAGCGGCTTTGACGGCAGACGAGATCGCAAAAGAAGCTGAGTTCTTCTCATTCGGTACCAACGACTTGACGCAAATGACTTTCGGTTTCTCCCGTGACGACGCAGGCAAGTTCCTCGGCGAGTACTACGAAAAGAAGATATTTGAATCCGATCCGTTTGCAAGACTTGACCAAACGGGCGTAGGCAAACTTGTCAAGATAGCTATCGAGGGCGGAAAGTCCACGAGACCCGATATCAAACTCGGCATCTGCGGAGAGCACGGCGGCGATCCTTCTACGATAGAGTTCTGCCACAACGTAGGTTTGACTTACGTATCTTGCTCGCCGTTCAGAGTACCGATTGCAAGACTCGCAGCTGCGCAAGCAAACATTCTTTTCCCAAGAGTTAAGCCCGAGCCAATGGCTACGAGATACCTCGACGAGAACTAATATTAATTGAATAATAAAAGGCGTCTATCCTGAGGATAGACGCCTTTTATTTATTAATGTAAAATTTTCAGTTAGCTATTGCATTACTTAAAGTAATAGTGTATAATATTAATAGTAATATTATAAATTGCAAGTAATATATTTGCAAAGGGAGGGAATTTATGAAAAAGAAAGCATTTATTACCGTTGCGGTTGCGCTTTGCGCGCTTATCTGCGTATTTGCTTTTGTCGGATGTTCTAAGCCTAACGGAGCACAAGAATTTAGCGCTTTTAGACAAAAAGTAATCACGGTATTGAAAGACAATGGAATAAATATTGCTGAGGTCAATCAAAGCGACGAATCTATCAAGACGATAGTAAGTCCTACCGCAAAATACGACTCATCCAACGTCGTATCTCAAATCAAAGAAATCGTATTGGGAGACGGCGCAGTCAAGAGCGACGCTCAAAGAGTAGACGAGGTGCGACAAGAGATGTATGAACAGGCTTTGTTTATTTCTTTAGTCGTTGGAGACGGAATGGTCAACAATCACAATGCAGATACGATATACGATACTTCAGTGCTCGTAGATTGCTGGTGGAAGACGTATATGGAATTCAAGATATCGGGTACTGTTACTACGATAAATGCATATTCTCCCGCAACGGAAGACGATTGCGCTTACGCAGGGGTAATATATTTGGATTATAAGTCCAAAGACGATTATACTTTCGTTATGCTCGTGATTTGGGAAGACGGTAGAATGGGCTATAGATATGGCAATGCGCAAAAGCAATTTGCTTATTTTGACTATGATCCTCAAGGTAATTACAGCGAGATATATTGTTCTTCCAAAACGGGCGAGGGATACACGTCTGAAAATACCGAGCTGGCAAAGAGCTGTTTTGAATTGGTCAAGAATCAATTCGACGGTATGAAAGTAAGCGATTACGAATATTTGAAAGCGCAGAAATATACGATAGGCGAAGAAGAATGGAATGCGCTTTGCGCAAAGTATTTTCCTGCCGTCAACGAATAAATAGACGATATAAATTATCTTACGGCTTGACTTAATAGCGTATATACTTTAAAATAGTCAATAGTATTAATTTGATTATCGAGGAATGCTATGCAAGAAGAGTACGTATCAGCGTCAGACGCATTGAATAAGCTCAAGTCCGGGAATTTGCTTTACGTCGATTCCCAGACTTCAAGCGGAGATATTTCGCTCCAAAAGCGGGTGTATACTAGTGAGAACGGACAGAGACCTTACGCAGTAATCATTGCTTGCAGTGATTCTAGAGTTATTCCCGAGAGTATATTTTCTGTGGGGATAGGCGAATTATTCGTCGTGCGCGTCGCCGGCAACGTAATCGACAATCACCAATTGGGCAGTATAGAATACGCAATCAACAATCTGGGTTGCAGACTTGTCGTTGTGCTTGGACATACTCAATGCGGCGCAGTCGGCGCGGCATTGAGACAAAATCAAGGGTATATCAAGTTTATTACCGATGAGATAAAACTTGCCATTGGCGAAGAGGCAGACCCATTTAAGGCGAGTATTCTCAATATAAGACGTAGCGTTGACAAAATCAAAGAGTCGATTAAAGATACCGACGGATTAAAAATCACAGGCGCAATTTATCATACTGACAGCGGAATAGTGGATTTTGACGTAATTTAATAATTATATCAATAATAAGCAAATGCCACCCAATCGGGTGGCATTTGAGTTTTGTTTGAGTTTTTACTCTTCGTCGGTTTTTTTCTCAACCGCAGAGTTTTCTACTTCGGCCGTTACGTCTGCCGTAATCTCGTCGTTTGCAGGGAAGTCGCCGACTTGCGAGCTGTTGCTTTGGCTTTGCAAAACCGCTTCAGGCATTGCAGCCTTTTCTACGATTGCGCTTTCGTCTGCTATCACAACTTCGGGCAGATGAGTGCCGTCTTGATTGTAATAGTTGGGATTGTACATCAATCTGCCTTTGTCCGGATCGCCTTTGCCGCGCTTTATGCTCCAGGCGCGTTTGATTCTTTCGTCAAATGACAGAATTGCAGGCAGTAGAGTAAATACGAATACGTAACTCATCGTCGTACCAATCGCAAGCAATCTCGTGATTTGACCTACTATCATATTAGTAGTGATAAGGTGTACCAAAGCGCATACGCCTATTAGTATCAAAGCCGAGGTCGTTACGCCGGGGGCGGCTCTGTTGATAGCGTTCTTTATAGATTGTATGGACTTGACGCCCGACTTCTTTTCTTCGAGATATTTCGTCGTAAGCATAATAGCGTAGTCGACGGTTGCGCCGAGTTCTATTGCCGTAACTATCAGATAAGCTACGAAGTTGATAGTGTGCGCAGGATTTACGAGCGAAGTAAAGTATACCAACGACAGGTTGATCCAAATGCCCGATTCGATTACCAGCATCAAGATTATCGACAGCTTGACGTTCTTGAAAGTGAAGAGCAGTATCAGCAATACTATTGCCGCAGACAACAGCGTGACAAGCAAGAAGTCGTTTGGAGTCACCGTCGCAAGGTCGTATGAGCCTTGAGCCAGACCCGTAAGGTAGATTTGATAGCTTGTAGAACTGTTCATCAAGTTGTCTTTGAACTCTTGTACGGCTAATTTGTATTGCTCTGAATCTTCGCCGTAAGCCGCCTTTGCGTCTATGACTTTGAGATAAGGTTCGTTTGGATTTGTTACGTCGTAGTTCTCAAATGACTCTAATGCGGCATACTTGATTTCTTTGATTGCGTTATAAGAATAAGTCGTCTCTATTCTGTTGGTTACCTTTCCTTCGTCGTTGGTATTGTTCAGCGTGACGGTGTAGAGCATATACTGCTTTCCTTCATCTGAATCGTAGTTGGAAATAAAGCTAGTATACAATTGTCCTTTGATGACGCGGGCGGCAAGTTCTTGCCTAAATCCATTGGGATGTTCTATGTTCTGTATGTCTGATTGAGACAATACGGTAGCCAAAGAAAATACTTCGATTACGTGACTAGTCTCTTTCGACACCATAGCGTTGCCCGTTACGTCGTCATATTGAATTTCGCCGTTTTCGTCCAATACGTAACCGATCTTTTTCACTCTTTCTATAAAAGCGTTGTGTTTGTCAAGGCTGTCGATGCCCTCGTAAGGCACGAGTACTATGGCTTGATTGTTTATCATGCCTGCCATTTGCTCCGGTAGATTCGGATTGGGATTATCCACCGACGTAGCTACGTAACTGAGCGGCACTTGGAGTTGGAAGTAAGCGCAGGGAAGCGCTAAGCCAAGCACGAGTACGACTACTATTGCCGCTACGGCAGGATGAGTGATGCCTTTAGAGACAAACTTGAGCTTTGGAGCAAATATCCATTTATGTTTTGTCTTTTTGATACCTTTATTTAATATAAGGATAAGTATAGGCTGCAAGAATATCGTGGAAAGCAGAGAGAGTATTACGCCCTTTGCAAGCACGAATCCCAAGTCATAACCTATTCCGTAGTCCATGAAGAACAGCGCCAAGAAACCGCCTACGGTAGTAAGCATACTTGCTGAAATTGCCGATATAGTCTTCGGCAGAGCCGCAATTAACGCGTCCTTTGGTTGCGGGTGCAGCTTTAATTCTTCATAATACGTGTGCATCAAGAATATGGAGTAGTCCATTGCTATTGCAAGCTGCAATATCGTTGCGCAAGACGAAGTGATTGAAGAAATCTTGCCGACAGGATTACCTGCAATGATATTGGATCCCATATTGAGGAGTATCGATATGCCGAGCGTTGCGAGGAAAATCAAAGGCTCTAAGTAGCTTTGCGTCGTGAGAAGCAAAATCACAAGACATACCGCAACGGCTACGATTACGAATTTAGGCATATCTCCCAGCGACGATTTCAAGATATTGCGGGCGTTTTGCGCATTGCCGCCGATATAGTACCAATCGTTTAGGTCTTTTGGTCCGATACCGTCTTGAGCGTCAATATGTTTTTGAATTTGACTCGTATAATTGCCTTCGCCTTTAATAATCTTATCGATTTCGTCCAAAGCGTCGATTGTCTCTTGGTCGCCGCCTGCCGTCTTGAAATACAACGATATTATATAAGTGTTGACGTATTCCGTCTTTGTGACTTCCTTGCCGTCGATAATCGTGGTATAAGTGTATTCTGTCGTCTTGACAAACTTTTCGTTTGCGTTCGCCAGCGCTTGTTCATAGTCGACCATACCGTTGAGAATAGCGTTGTCAAGCGAATCGAAAGTGCCGATCCAAACGGGGTCTTTGGCAAGATAATCTTTGATTTTCGGTGTGCTCATAAATTGATTTATGATCTCTTTTACGTCGTCTTTTGTTGCGTAAGAGATCGCAAGATTACAGTCGCCGATGATATCGTATTCATTTTCCAATATCTTTTTGGATACGATAGTGTCGCTGTCTTTGTCGAGATATGCAATCAAATCGCTTTCTTTCTGTACAAAGAAAACTCCGACGACGGAGAGTACTATCAAAACCGAAAAAATAATGACCAAAGCAACTTTGTGGTTCATTATCCAATTTGATAATTTTTGCATAGCGGTGCTCCTAAAATAATTATTCGTATATAATATACCAAAATATCGTTTTTATTTCAATAATATTGAACATTATATTTGAAAAATATAATGGACAAATTTTACAACAATTGTTGGATTTTAATATGGCGTATACATTTTTACCAAAACTTTAGTCAAATCGTTTTGAAAAACAAGTTGTCTTTGCTATAATGCTATTATGAAAATCGGAGTGTCGACAGCGACGTATTTTTCCAGAATGTACACCGAAGAGGCTTTGACGCCGATTGCAAAGTTGGGCGCCGATACTTGCGAGGTGTTTTTTGCGTCAAGATGCGAATATACGCAAGAATTCGGTGAGACGCTGAAAGCAAGGCTGACGGAAGCGAGGCAATATTCGCCTTTGCAAGTTCATTCCGTACACGCTTTGACCAATCAATTCGAGCCTGAACTTTTTTCTGTCAACGACAGAGCTTATTCAGATGCTCTCGACACTTTTGAGAGCGTGCTCAAGGTGGGCAGGCAAATAGGCGCAGGGCATTACACTTTTCACGGCGCGGCGATGCTTAAAAAGGCTGTGAGGTACAACTTTGATTTTGACAGAATATCCTCGAGGGTAAATACTCTTATAGATATAGCGAGCGGATACGGCATTGATTTTTGTTACGAAAACGTGCATTGGACGTATTTCTCCACGCCGCAGTACTTTGCAAGGCTAAAGCAATTGTGTCCGAGACTCAGCTGTACGTTGGACGTAAAGCAAGCTATGCAGTCGGGAATAGACTATGCAGAGTATCTTGAGGTAATGAAAGACAGGCTTTCTACCGTGCACCTTTGCGACTATACGAACGACGGCAAGTTGGCGATACCGGGACGGGGCGATTTTGATTTCGTCACGTTTTTCAGAAGGCTTGCCGACAGCGGATACGACGGGGTGTGTCTTATGGAAGTATACGCCAAAGATTATCGAGACGACGATGATCTCAAAGAGTCGTACGCTTATCTTTTAGACTGTTTGGACAGATCCAAACGATAAAATAGTATAAAAAATTTGACCTTACGGTCGATAGGAGTTTATATGCGATATAATAAAAAAAGTATGAAAATCAGAATGGATTACAATAATATGATGTCTTCTGTCATTGGCAAAGAGGGAATCAGAGAAGAGGATCTCAATTCTCCGAGTTTTTGCAGAGAGATAAGAAAGGCTTACAAATCCGTTGAGCAAGGCAAAGGCAAGGGAATGATGGGTTGGGCAGATTTGCCTTACAATCAAGACGAAATAGTCGAGGATATATTGGAAACGGCTAAGAATATCCGCAAAAAATTCGATTACTTCGTCGTTTTGGGTATCGGCGGAAGCGCTCTCGGTCCCATTGCGGCATTCCAAGCTTTGTGCCATTTGCACTATAATGATTTGTCCAAGCGCATGAGAAAAGGACCTAAATTCTACGTAGAAGACAACGTTGATCCCGAGAGAATGGCTGCGTTGTTTGACGTAATCGACGTGGAAAAGACTATGTTCAACGTCGTTACCAAGTCGGGTTCTACGTCCGAGACTATGACTCAATATCTTATTATCAATAATATATTAAAAGAAAAACTCGGAGATAAGGCAAAAGAGCATATCATTGCCACCACCTCAAAGAGCGCAGGCAATCTTATCAAGATTGCGGAGAAAGAAGGTTATAAGACTTTTTATATCCCGGACGGCGTAGGCGGAAGATTCAGCGAGCTTTGTCCCGTGGGTCTGTTGCCTGCCGCTGTAGTCGATATCGACGTCAAAGGCTTGCTCATGGGTGCAAAATTCATGATGGAAGAATGCAAAGAAGACAAAGTAAAGAAAAATCCCGCTCTTATGGCGGCTGCGCTTCAGCATTTATCTATGAAGAGAGGCAAGAATATCGGCGTCATGATGCCGTATGCAGACGGTCTCAAGTTTATTGCCGATTGGTACGCTCAACTTTGGGCAGAGTCTTTGGGTAAAAACAAGACTTTGAGCGGAAAAAGCTGCAACGTCGGTCAAACTCCCGTAAAGGCTCTCGGCGTAACTGATCAGCACTCTCAAGTGCAGTTGTACGCAGAAGGACCGTTTGACAAAGTTATCACTTTTATCGGCGTAGACGAATACCGTACTACGGTAGAGATTCCGCAAGGTTGCGAGGAATATCCCAACGTTAACTTCCTTTGCGGACATACTATGAACGAACTTATTCAAGCAGAGCGTCAAGCTACCGAATATGCAGTAACTAAGGCAGGCAAGCTCAATTACACGATTATGTTGCCTACTCTCAATGCTTTTACTCTCGGACAGCTTCTTATGTACTTTATGTTGCAGACGGCTTACGCAGGCGCATTGCTCAATATCGATACGTTCAACCAACCGGGCGTTGAAGAAGGTAAGAACGCTACCTATGCGTTGCTCGGCAGACCGGGATACGACGAGAAGAGAACGGAACTTGCCAACGCTCCGCAAAAGCAAAACAAATATATTATATAGTTTGGCTCTAAGGTAGGCGTCGCAAGTTTACACGGCAAGAATGCTTCCTCTACGTCTTCAAACTCGCTTGACGTACAGCTAGTACGCCTGCACTCGTTTTCATCGTATAGAAAACATTCTTGCGCATGAAAAGCTTGCGCCTCTCCCTTTTCGCCAAACGAGAGTATCCTTAGAAGTCATTTTGACTGAAGCGAAATTTGCCTATCTCCCTTCTCACCAAACGAGAGCGGGCAGTTATTAAGAGTGTTCGTTTTCATTGTATAGAAAACATTCTTGCGCGTGAAAAGTTATGTCGCTCCCTTCTCGCCAAACGAGAGTGCATTTAGATGTCATCTCGACCGTAGCGGAGAGATCTATATCCAATTATATTATGTAATTTTCGAGCCATTCGGAATACCGAGTGGCTCATATATTAAAAGGAAGACTAATGAAAATTTTTGACAAAGACATATCGGGAGTAATATTCGATCTTGACGGTACGATTTTGGATTCGTCGTGGGTGTGGCTTAAGGTTGACGCAGATTTTCTTGCAGAAAACGGTATCGCAGTCACTGACGACTATACCGAGGCGGTGCATCAAATGCACTTCAACGAGGCGGCTTTGTATACCAAGACGAGATACTCTCTTGGGCAAAGCGTAGAGCAGATTAAAGACAGGTGGATTGAGATGGTAGAGCAAGAATACGCTCATAATATCAGGCTCAAAGACGGCGCATACGATTTTATTTGCAAGTTGATACGTTCGGGAGTGAAGGTGGCTTTTGCGACGACGTTATTTAAAAAAGTCGCTATCCCTTGTCTTGTCAACAATAAATTGACACAAGAGCATTTGGGTATAGAGTGTCCGTTGACGACTGCCGATGAAGTAGAGAGAGGCAAGGGATATCCCGATATATATCTTCTTGCGGCAAGCAAAATCGGCGTCGAACCGCAAAGTTGTATGATCTTTGAGGATATACCGCTGGCTATCCAAGGGGCGCAAAAGGGCGGTTTTGAATTTTGCGGAGTGTATGACCTTAGTTCTAACGGAGACAGTAATTTTGCCGATATGTGTCGATATTATATAAAAAGTTTTGAAGAATTGCTGTAATTGTCGAATTTTGAACATTGTTCAGCAAAATTTAAATTGAACAATGTTCAGCTATTTTTAACTTAAATATTTAATTTAAAAAATATTTTGCTTGTAATTTCACTTTGACAGTAATATAATATAAATATGACATTGCTCGAGGTATCAAAAGTTGGCTTTAAATACTATGGCTCCGATTTTGAGCTTCGAGACGTCGACCTGTCTTTGGATAAGGGCGAGAAGCTTGTCATATACGGTTGCGAAAACGCAGGTAAGACCACTTTGTTGAGAATACTGTGCGGACTTGAAAAATACGATTGCGGCAGTATACTGCTTGACGGAGCGGAAGTGAAAGCGCTGTCGCAAAAGGATATGAACGTAGGTTTTTCGTTTGACAGACGTATATTAGAAGGCAAGGCTTTGGCGGAAGACGTGATAAGTTATCCTATGAAATTGCGTAATATGCCCTCTGAAAGTGTTGCCGATTATCTAAATAGTGTGTCGGAGAAGTATAACATTCCATTGCGGATGAGTGTAAAGGATTTGAGCGATTTGCAGATTGCAATCCTTATACTTGCAAGACTTTTTGCAGTAGATAGGCGACTTTATCTTGTCGACGACGTGTGGAAAGACTTGTCTCAAGAGCAAAAATCAATTGTATTGGACTTTCTCAAGGAGAATGTCGCAGGCAAGAGCGTAATCGTAGCAACAGACGACTGCTATTTTGCAAAGGAGATATCTACCGACAAAGTCGTCGTGACGACGGATAAAGAAGTCGCTCCGATGATGTCGCTTGAGGAGATAAGCGCAAGACCTTTGAATATGCAGAGCGCAATTTTTGCTGGATATGAGTTGCATATAGGTCGACTTATCAAGGTTGAGGATAACTATTTTGCAGAACTTTACGGCAAAGAATATGCAGTGTCTCAACCTATCGGAGACATCTACGTCGGCAAAAGAGTATGTTTTGCAGTTAAGAGGTTGGGCGGTCCTTGCGAAGTCCAAGAGGTTGGCGAGGGAATAGTAATGAATTTTTATTATGACGTCGACAACGAAAAGGTGATTTCTAAGTAAGCTTAGTTGTACTAAATCGTCCATAAAAATTTTGTGGCAATAAAGAAAATAATTTTTGCCGAGTATTTGGAGATATTTGGTCAATAATAGATAAAGAGGTGTATTTTGGATAATATGGACTTGAAAAAAATTTTTGAGCAAGAGGACTTTAGCAATCCCAATATTGCGCCAAAAAGAAAGTTGAGCGTCAAGATAATTGCATTGATTACGGTCATTTGCATATTGTTGGTGGGCGCTTCGTTTGCGGTAGGCATAGTAATAGGCGCAAATACCGGAATGAAAAACGATATGCCGCTTATGCAAGAGGCATACGAATTGATGAAAAAATACTATTACAAGGACATATCTTGGGACGAATTTCAAGAAATAGCCGCAAGTGCTTTTGCGGGATCTCTTGACAATTTTTCGGGAATAGTAAAAGTCGACAATGGCGAAACGACTTCGGGAAGTTACGGTATAAGCATTTCCAGCACGATTTACAACGAGCACGTCATTACTTTTGTCGAGCCTGAGTCTTCCGCTTGGAATAGCATGGCTTATTATAGATTCAAAGAAGACCTTTCCGTCGACGAGAGTTTTGATCCTAAGGCGGCAAACGTATTTATCAACGAAGGCGACAAGATATACGGATTTATAGTCGAAGACGAGGATGAAAACGGTGAAATCGGAGAATACATTTACAGAGTAGAGAATGCAAGCGCGCAGTATATGCGTCAGATCGTAGGCGAACATGACGAGGCGATATTTATCGTCAAGAAGTATATCGGCAACAATCAATATTCCGACGGTTATTACGGTTTTTATATGTCAAAGCAAGCTCCCAGCGGCAAAACGGCGTATTATTATAAATATACCGACGAAGTGGGAATCATCAAAGTGCTTGAGTTTTCGGAAAATACCACGATAGATTTTGCCGAGTGCGTAAATCAATTTTTAAACAACGACAATAAGAAGTTGATACTCGATTTGCGTAACAACGGCGGCGGTAATTCCACAACGCTCGAGTATATGGCGCAATTTTTGCTCAACAATCCAAACAACGAGGAGTTGCCGTTGATCAAACTCGTATCAAATGCGGGCAATGGCAAGCAAGAGAGCAATCTAGTATATTCAAGCAAAGTGGATTATGCAAATCCCGAGAATCCTTACGCTGCCTATCCGATCGCCAATGTCGTTGCGGGATTTGAAGTGGTTGTGCTTTGCAACGGCGGATCGGCTTCTGCGTCTGAAGCGTTGATAGGAGCTTTGCAATATTATAACGACGCTAAAATCGTCGGCACTCAGACCTACGGCAAGGGCGTTGCGCAAAAGGTGTTCATGCTTTCCACGGGTGATTATTTGTACGTTACCAACGGTACGTATTACGTACCGACAGCTGACGGAAGCGGCAAGATGGTTTGGGAAAAGTGTATTCACGGCGAAGGCTTTACGCCGTCTGAAGAGAATATCGTTACGGACAGACTCGTTGCGTATTCAAAAGACGCTTGCACAAAGCGAGCAATGGAAATATTGGGTTATTAATCCTATTTAAAATATAATATGTCAATATGTCCGAGTCGGGGACACTCTCGTCGACTCGGTCGGATAAAAATCAACCAAATCGATGATAATTCGGAGAGTAGGGCAAATCAATTACAAGACGTTACTTTACTCTGCAATTTTGCGGAGTTTTTTTATAAGATTGTCCTTTTTCTCCAAAGGAGTTTTTATGATAAGAATAGGCGTAATAGGTATCGTATTAAAGCAAGACAAAGGGTCTGCGCTTGCGATCCAAAATCTGCTGTCGTCTTACAGCCAAATAATTGTAGGCAGAATGGGCGTGCCAGACAAAGAGAGCGGCATAAGCGCAATCAGCGTCATCGTCAAAGGTACAAATGAGCAAATCTCCGCTTTGACGGGCAAGCTGGGTAAGCTCAACAACGTATACGTCAAATCTGCCGTCACGGCGCTCGAAGTAAACGAATAAGACCTCTCGACTACGCTTTTCTCACTCTGAATGAAATCTACGAGTCTAATCTCGCTTACGTCACTTTGAGTAAAGTCTGTAAGTCTCGTTTCTCTTCTGTCACTCTGAGCGAAGTCTGTGAGTTTAGTTTCTCTTCTGTCACTCTGAGCGGAGCGTAGCGAAGTCGAAGAGTCTAAAAAGATAATTATAAAAGGAATGTATAATATGAAAATCAAAAAAGTTTTTCTATCAATCATGATAATTGCAGTAATGCTAATCGGCGTATGTTCGTTTGTAGCATGCAATAATACTCCGTCGGGAGACGGAGTGACGTCGGGCAACGGAGAGACCACGCAAGTCGGCTATACTATAGTTGCGCCGGACGGCGCTCCGGCTTTGTCGATAGCAAATCTTGCGACGGGCATATCTACCGACAAGGCGCAATATACGCTAAACAGAAAGGTCGTTTCGTCTTCGATCATAAGTACCGAAGCGGTAAAACGCGACGTAGATATGGCTATCGTGCCTGCCAATCTTGCGGCGAAAATATTCAACACGAGCGGCGGGTACAAAATGTTGGCGGTAGTCACCAACGGCAATTTATACGTCATGTCGAGCATTGCAAGCGACGTCAACTCATTGCAAGATCTCAAAGGGAATATGGTATATTCGATAGGGCAATCGAGCGTACCCGATATGATTTTCCAAACTTTGCTAAAAAGAGAGGGAATAGCTTACGAAGTTGGCGAGAACCCAAGCGAGGGAAAAGTAACTATCAAGTATTGTTTTGACGGATCGGAGGTAATATCTCAACTTGCATTGGCGAAAGCCAAAGGTCAACTTGCATTCGGCATATACGCCGAGCCTGCCGTCACCAACTCAAAGGCAAAGGGATTTGAAGAAGTCTTCGATTTGCAAAGTCTGTGGGCGCATAGCGGAGACGAAGGGCAAAGCGGTTATGCCCAAGCCGTATTGATCGCAAGGGACAGGGTATGCGAAGATAGCGAATTTGTTGAAAAACTTCTTGACTCATTTGTTGCCAACGAAAGCGCTATATTGCAAGATCCCGCAAACGCAGTAGGAAATATCAAGTCAATCTATCCGCAGTCTGCGTTGCAGGCAAATATGACTTCGCAGGTCATTGGCAGATGCAACATAAAGACAGTTAAAGCCGATACCGCAGGCAGAACTTATTATGAAAATACTCTCAAGGCGGTAATGGCTATCAATGCAAATCTCATTGGCGGTAAGTTGCCTGCCGACGATTTCTATATCGCATAATCTATGAACAAAAAGAAAGTCTATCAAATCCTCAATTACGCGCTTCCCGTTGTGACGCTCGTCGCAATAGTCGCAATCTACGCAATCGTCTCAAAGGTTGTGGACGTAGAGCTGATTGCTCCGTCCGTTGGAGCTACGCTCAAGGAATTTTTTGCGCTGTTTAGTCAAGGGTATTTCTACAAGGCTGTGGGCGGTGCGCTGTTGCGCGCGCTGATAGCCTACGTCTTATCTTTTGCATTGGCGCTTATACTTGCGATATTGACAAAGTTTTGCGCGCCTTTGCGCAGAGCTTTTTCGCCGATAGTCGCGTTGGTAAGAGTGCTGCCGACGATGTCATTATTGTTGTTGGCATTGATATGGTTCAAGAGCTTTCAAGCCACCGTATTAGTGGCGTTTTGTATAATATTCCCAATGCTTTACACGGGCTTTTGCGATGCAATAGAGGGCGTGGACAAAGATTTGATAGAAATGGCGAGAGTATACGGCGTGGACAAAAGAAGACTCGTGACCAAGCTGTATATCCCACAGGCGTTGCCGTCGGTCTTTACGAGTATCAAAAGTTCGATTGGACTTAATCTCAAACTTATTATTTCCGCCGAAGTACTTGCGCAGACGGCAGACAGCATGGGGCTTTATATGCAACTTGCAAAACTCAATCTTGACACGGCTGTCTTGCTTGCCTGGACTATCGTAGCAATAGTTATAGGCGGTATCATAGAGGGCGTAGTGTCGTTGATTGCAAAAAAGGCGGTGAAGTGGTTATGATAATAAAGAATTTGAATTTTGCTTACGGCGAAAAGGTAATATTTCAAGATTTGAATATGGAGTTGCCGACGGGCGGCGTAACTTGCATTATGGGCGGCTCGGGAGCGGGCAAGACTACTTTGCTCAACTGCATAAGCAGACAACTGCGCTTTGACGGCAATATAGAATACGATAAGGACGGCGTAAGTTTTGCCTACGTATTCCAACAGCCAAGGCTTATTCCGTCGATGACGGTAGAGGACAATATCAAATTCGTATTGCCTAAAGATCTGTCAAAAGAGCAAATCCAAGAGCGCGTCAATGATATTATAGTTAAGTTGCAACTTGAAGAGTGTCGCAAGTCTTATCCAGGCAAAATAAGCGGAGGTCAGGCGGGCAGAGCGTCGCTAGCAAGAGCGTTGGTCACTGACTGCGACGTATTGCTAATGGACGAGCCGTTCAAAGGTCTGGACGTCAAACTCAAAAAGGAAATTTTAAATCTTTTGATACCGCTTATCAGGCAAAAGAGCGTAGTATTCGTCACTCATGATGTGGAAGAGGCGCTTGCAATAGCTGACAGAGTATTCGTCTTTGAGCGCAAAGAGAATAGCTGCGTGAGAGTAAAAGGGCAAATTGACGTTATGCAATGCTGTAAGGAAACTACTTGCAAAGACGAATCCGACAGGGATATGTACGGAGAAAAGTTAAATCAAATTCGTAAGGAAATATACGGTTTGTTGACTCTATGATTTTTGATAATAGATATTTCCATAATCTGTCATTTCGAGCGAAGTCGAGAAATCTAAATCAATTTATTTTTAATCTGTAGAGATTTCTCCACGACGCTATGCTTTGGTCGAAATGACATTAAATTTATTATGAAGTCGAAGGGGGGATATTAGTTAATTTTATTTCTTATTTCATTTTTTACAGATTCTGAAATGGAGTCAAATCCGCAAAGAGTGTTTAAGTCCTCGCCTAAGATAATAGCAATTTTCGCAATAGTTTCTATATCAGGAGTGTTTTCTCCTGATGCCCATCTGCTTACAGTTTGTTGGGTAGTGCCGATAATTTTTGCGAATCTATCGTGAGAGTATCCATTTGATTTTAATAGATTCTTAAAATTTACCGCAAATTTTAAAATCGCCATATTTCTAATATACACGAAAGATGTGTTAAAAATCTTGACACACATGAAACTCGTGTGATAAAATATAAAAAAACAATTGAAGTTGCATAAAACTTCTAAATAAGGTTAGTTTATGAACGAAAATTTTGAAAAAGATATAGCAAAAGTTATGAAAGAAGGAATAACTGCCTTAGAAATTAAAATATTACAGTGTTTGAGAAATAATAGTAAGGATAAAGATTTTGTCGATTTAGGTGAGCCTGTTAGATTTATATGTTATAATCAACAT
>CAMWVR010000049.1 GCA_947177795.1 uncultured Clostridia bacterium
CTCGGAATCTCAATCATGGTACCGATATGGTATTCCATCTTAGCTTTGTTTTTCTTCAATACTTTTTCTGCCGTAGCAACTACGACGTCTTTAACGTACTTCAACTCTTTTACTTCGCCAACAAGCGGAATCATTATCTCGGGAACAACTTCGATTCCTTTCTTTCTTACTGCCAAAGCAGCTTCGATAACGGCTTGAGTCTGCATTGCGGCAATTTCGGGATAAGTGACCGCAAGACGGCAACCTCTGTGACCCATCATCGGGTTTGCCTCGTGCAAGCCTACGACGGTAGCTTTCAACTCTTCGAAGGTCAATCCCATCGTCTTTGCAAGGTTAGCGATATCATCGTCCTGCGTAGGTACGAACTCGTGAAGCGGTGGGTCGAGGAAACGTATGGTAACGGGTCTGCCTGCCATAGCCGTATAAAGTCCCTCGAAGTCCTCTCTCTGCATAGGCAAAATCTTTGCAAGAGCCTTTTGACGCTCTTCGACGGTCTTGGAGACGATCATTTCTCTTACTGCAGGTATTCTGTCTTCTGCGAAGAACATGTGTTCCGTACGGCAAAGACCGATACCCTCTGCGCCGAATCCTACTGCAACTGCGGCGTCTTTTGGAGTGTCGGCGTTGGTGCGGACTTTCAAAGCTCTGTACTTGTCTGCCCACTTCATTATCTTGTCGAAGTCGCCGCTTATCGTAGCTTCTTCGGTAGCGATCTGCTCGCCGTATACCTTACCGGTAGATCCGTCCAAAGACAGATAATCTTGATCTCCGTATTCTTTACCTTTGACGTAGATTACTCTCTTCTCTTCGTCTATTCTAATTTCTTCACAACCCGATACGCAACAAGCGCCCATGCCTCTTGCTACGACAGCTGCGTGAGACGTCATACCGCCTCTTACCGTCAAGATACCTTGAGCGGCATACATACCTTCGATATCTTCGGGAGAAGTCTCCAATCTGACGAGAATGACTTTCTCTCCGGCCTTTGATCTCTCGACTGCTTCTTCTGCGGAAAAACTGATTTTACCGCAAGCGGCGCCGGGAGACGCTGCAAGACCCGTCGCAATAGCCTTTGCATCTTTCAAAGCCTTTGCTTCGAATTGCGGGTGCAACAAAGCGTCGAGCTGTTTTGGCTCAATCTTGAGCAAAGCTTCTTGCTCGGTGATCATGCCCTCGTCAACGAGGTCGCAAGCAATCTTGATAGCGGCTCTTGCCGTACGCTTGCCGTTGCGGGTTTGCAACATATAAAGTCTGCCTTCCTCGATAGTAAACTCCATATCCTGCATATCTTTGTTTGCCTTCTCGAGCTTTTCTGCGATCTCTACGAATTGATCGTATACGGCTTTGTTGGTCTGAGCCAAGTGATCGATCGTCATAGGAGTACGAATACCTGCAACGACGTCTTCGCCTTGAGCGTTCATAAGATACTCGCCGTAGAGTTTTTTCTCGCCGGTCGAAGGGTCTCTCGTAAATGCAACGCCCGTACCCGAAGTCTCGCCCATATTACCGAATACCATTGACTGTACGTTGACAGCCGTACCCCAACTGCCAGGGATATCGTTCATACGACGGTATACGATAGCTCTTGGGTTATCCCAACTTCTGAATACGGCCTTGACAGCCTCGATAAGTTGAACCTTAGGATCTTGCGGGAATTCGCTACCCTGATCATCCAAGTAAACTTTTTTGAAAAGTTTGATGAGTTTTTTCATATCGTCTGCATCCAACTCCGTGTCGGACTTGACGCCCTTTTCTTCCTTGACTTTGTCGATTATCTTTTCAAACTCGCTCTTGGGTGTGCCCATAACGACGTCTGAAAACATCTGAATAAATCTGCGATAGCAGTCGTACGCAAATCTGGCGTTGCCGGTCTTCTTCGCAAGTCCCTTTACGGACACGTCGTTGAGTCCCAAGTTGAGAATCGTGTCCATCATGCCCGGCATCGACGCTCTTGCGCCCGAACGCACGGATACCAAAAACGGATTCTTTTCATCGCCGAACTTCTTGCCTGCGTCAGCCTCGACCTTTGCCAATGCGTCGAAAATCTCTTGGACTATGCTGTCGGCAATTTTCTCGCCGTCTTCATAGTACTTCGTACACGCTTCCGTCGTGATCGTGAAACCTTGCGGTACGGGCATACCCCAAGAAGTCATTTTTGCAAGATTGGCTCCCTTACCGCCAAACAAATCCTTTCTGTCGCCGTCGGCTTCTTTGAAAAGATATACGTATTTTGCCATATTGTTCCTCCTTCAATGGAAAATTTTGCTAATATTTATTAAATTTATTCTACATTAAATAGTAATAAAATACAAGCATATAAAGGCATTTTGTAAAAATTCCTTAAAATACCGAATTAGTCCATAAATATTGTTAAATAAAAATCAGAGTGAATAAAAATATTTCTCTTATTGTCCATTAAATTCCCCCAGTCTGATAAGCTCTCTCAAAGCGTTAAGCTTGGTCGAATGGGTATGATAAAAATAGTTGTAATAATCTTTGAGCGTAATGGCTTTTACTTCGTAACCAAGCGCCAAAGTCATCTCTTTGAGCGAATTGAAAAGACTTACCTTGGGATATTCGGCGCGATAGCAAAGGTCGTTCAAAGCGTTGAGCATAGCTACGAAAAGCCTATGATTATACTCGTCTTCCAAACACATCTTGTCCGCCACTTCCAATACGACGCAAGCGCAATAGTATTTGACGGGGTCGATCGTGACGGAAAAAAAACTATCTATGAGATCGCACCCCGCAAGAGTATAACGTCCTCGGCCTGCCAAATAGTATTTGCCGAAGCATAGCGGAGTGGCGGCATATTTGAGTTTTGACTTTTGACTTTTGCAACCTCTTGCTTTGACGGCAACCTTGCCTTTTTGAGCAAGATAAAGCGTCAATATCTTGTCATTCTCGCCGAAATCAACGGCTCTCAAACATATTCCTTCGCCCTCAAGATGCTCCAAAATCTCTCCTCTATCTCTTGTCTCGCCCGTCCTCTTCTCCCATTGCGCGCCACATGAGATAATACTGTATATTTCCCGTTTTGTTGAAAAGTTGCCACAAAGTATCCTTGCAATCCATAACTTACGCTCCTTAAAAATATATGTACATATATATTGTGCGTATTTGCAAAAAATCTAAGCGGTAAATGCCAATTTAATTTTTAAGATCCTTGATATTATATCCCAACTGATTGAGCAAAAAGTCGCTGTCGCGCCAATCCTCTTTTACTCTGACGTAAAGATTGAGAAAGACTTTTTGTTCGACGATATTTTCGATATCCTGCCTTGCCTGCGTGGATATCTTCTTTATCATTGCTCCGCCCTTGCCGATGACCATAGCTTTGTGAGACTGCTTTTCGCATACTATGTCGGCATCTATGGATATTACGCCGTTTTTGCCCATTTCGTATTTATTTACGACGACGCCTATGCCGTAAGGTATCTCTTCGTCAAGATTGCGCAATGCCTTTTCCCTTATAATCTCGCTGACCATAAAGCGCATTGACTTGTCGGTATACATATCCTCGTCAAAAAATCTCTCGCCCTCAGGCAAAAGTTCCAAAAGTCTTGACTTGAGCATATCTACGTTTTTGCCCGTCAAAGCGCTGATTGGTATGATACTGTCGATTCCCTGTATATCCTTGAGAGCGGTAATGCGTTCTAAAATTGCGCTTTGCTCCACCTCGTCGCACTTGTTGAGCGCCACTATAAAAGGCGTGTCTTCGCCTGAATACTTGTTGATATATTGCAAGTCGTGATCGTCAAGACGCTTGTCCATAGCCATTACGTAGACGATGACTTCCACGCCGTCCTGTCCCGACTCGACGCTTTTCATCATAAACTTTGACAAAGCGTTCTTCGCCTTGTGCATACCGGGAGTGTCGACTATGATAAGTTGATAATCCTCTCCGCTGAGTATTCCCAATATTTTATTGCGAGTGGTCTGCGGCTTCCAAGACACAATAGAAACTTTCTCCCCGACTATCGTGTTGGTGAGTGTAGATTTGCCTGCGTTTGGCTTGCCTATAAGTGATACAAATCCCGATTTCATTTGATGTATTATTCCTTAATATACGGATTTAGATTTCTCGACTTCGCTCGAAATGACGTCAACTGCTTTATCTTCCTATTCCGAGTTTGCCGAGTATAGTTTCTTCCTGCTCTCTCATCTTCTCTTTGTCTTCTTGCTCCATATGGTCAAATCCCAAAAGATGCAACAATCCGTGCAAGACGAGATAACAACTCTCTCGCTCCTTAGAATGTCCGTATTCTTCGCTTTGCTCTGCCATACGAGAATAGCAAAGCATGATTTCGCCCAATGTGATTTCTCCGCTTGACGGATCGATATCCATAGGATAATCTTTGGAGTCAAAAGGCAACTTTACTTCAAGGCTTGGAAAACTCAACACGTCCGTCACACTGTCAACGCCCCTAAACTGTCTGTTGACGTCTTTTATCGTGTCTGCGTCCACTATCGTCAATTCCACGGATACGTTGTCGGGCAAAGAAAAATGCTTTTTGTATTCTTCAAATACCTTTTGTATGAGCGTGACGTCGAGATTGCTCTCCACTTCGTCGTATATCTCAAGCATTATCTGCGCTCCTTTGCCTTGTCGTAATCTATTCTCTTGTGCATCGTCGCCATAGCAACTTCGCAGATCGTCTCTTTGATTATCGCAAAGTCTTTTACCGTCAACATACATTCGTCGAACTGACCTTCTTTCATCTTGGAATTGATGACGTTGTCGACGATAGCTTTGAGTCCGTCTTCGTCAGCAGGCGGCTTTGCTCTTACGATAGCCTCGCACATATCGCAAATCATAACCAGCGCGCTGTATTTGGTGGACGGCTTGTTGGCGTTGTATCTATAGGTATAATTGCTGAGTTGCTCTTCGGTAATGCTTTGAGCCTTGATATAAAAATAAGATACGGTAGCGTCGCCGTGATGCTCGTAAGCCGCTCTTATGACAGTCTCGGGCATGTGGTGCTTTTTGAGTATCTCAACGCCGTCTTTGACGTGTCCCGTGATCATATTTACGCTGACTTCGGGTATCAAATCGTCGTGAGGGTTGTGTCCGTCCTTTTGATTTTCGGTAAAATACTCGGGATGATTTATCTTGCCCACGTCGTGGAAATAAGCGCACGCTCTAGCCATATAAGGATTGAGATCGATTGCTATAGCGCAGCTTTCGACGAGGTTGGCTACGTTGACGCAGTGATTGTAAGTACCGGGAGCTTTCTCCTTGAGTTCTTTGAGGAGCGGCTGCGACGGCGAACATACTTCTGCAAGTTTGAAGTTGGTCCATACGGCAAAGATATTTTCATACAGCGGAAGGAATACGATGAAGATTGCAACTGCAAGCATACTACCGATAAGTCTGTCGAGAATTGCGTTGCCGATCGTCTCAAAGCTTATGCCGTGTCCCAAAATAGAATATAGACCTGCAAGCGGAGTCGTAGCAAGAGCTATCAAAATCGTACCCCAGGTCAATCTCAAACGCGAATACTCTTTGCCTACGAGGAAGGTCATGAACAAACACATTATCAACGAAATGAGAAGACCGCCGATCATATCGATGTTGTAATTCTCGATATCAAGCACGTATGTACTCGTCATCACTATGGCAAGCATCACGCCTATGGAAACGAACGTGGAGAATATGCCGAGTTTTCTGTTGATAAGCACCGTGACCATCATCGTGACCGAAGACGTAACTATTGCGCCCGGCGTGAAGTAACTGTAAAGTATACAAGACACCAATACCGATATAAATATTGTCGAATAACATATCAGACACTTTTTCAACGTGGAAATGCACTCCAACGTGTCGTCATCCAATTTGTCGATATAAAAATACAAGGTCGACAATATGCAAAATACCATTATCGAAAGAGGTATATAGACCTTGTAGTTGGAAAATACCGTAAAGTCTTTTGCTATGCACGCCACGGCAAGCACCGTCATAAAGAACGATACGACGAATATTACCGCTAAGTACGCTACGGTGATCCATTTGTTTTGCTTTTGAGTTTTCATCTTACTACCTTTTTCCTATTTGTTTTGTGTATTGATGATTTCTTTATCTTCATTGACTTTTTTTGCGCCGTGCTCTTCGTACGCCTTGACTATCGCCTGCACGAGATCGTTGCGGACGATGTCCTTGTTTTTGAGATTGACTATAGCTATGCCGTCAATGCCCTCTAGAATTTTTGACGCATGCAACAGTCCCGACGACTTGTCCGACGGCAAATCTATTTGAGTTGCGTCGCCCGTGACGACCACTCGGCTGCCCTCGCCCATTCTCGTCAAAAACATCTTCATCTGCTCTCTCGTCGTGTTTTGCGCTTCGTCGAGAATAATAAATGCGTTGGAAAGAGTCCTGCCTCTCATATACGCCAGCGGCGCAATCTCTATCACGCCTTTTTCTATCAATCGGGAATATACCTCAAGTCCGAACATTTCCTGCAAAGCGTCGTAAAGCGGTCTGAGATACGGATCGACTTTTGCTCCCAAGTCTCCCGGCAAAAATCCAAGCTTTTCGCCGGCTTCCACGGCAGGACGAGTGAGTATTATTTTCTCGACAAGCTTATTTTTGTACATTTGCACGGCAAGCGCAACTGCAAGATAAGTCTTGCCCGTACCCGCAGGTCCTATGCCGAATACCACGCTGTTGTTCTTGATAGCGTCGACGTACTTGGCTTGTCCGTAGGTCTTACATTTGATTTGTTTTCCCCTCGCAGTGATAGCCACGATCTTGGCAAGCTCGTCAAATTTGTCGCAGTCGTCGTTGTCTACTATCTCCGAGCAAAATCTGATAAATGATTTGTTGATAACGTTGGCGCCCGCCTTGTCAAGCAAAAGAGTGATGAGCTTTTCCGCCCTGTCGACAAGAGCTTCTTCTCCCTCGATATTGACTGCGTTGTCAAACATATTGATATTGACTCCAAGCTTCTTTCTCAAATAATTGACGTTTTCGTCATGATTACCGAAAAGCGCTATGGCGTCTTGCATATTGTCAACGTCGATTTTTATCTTCTTTGAGTTATTTTCCTGCACCTATATTTTCCTCTAGTATTAAGTATATATCTATTATGTGCAAATTGTCTACCTTTTTTTTATATATATAATGATTTAAAAGTTTTCCGTCCTGGGGAAGGGTTTGCCACAACTCTACGTAAGCAAGAGATATTTCTTCGTCTACGGCGAGCTCGTCAAGTTTTATCGGCCCGACGGCGGTCTCATAATAAGTCGTGGTCACGGCTTGGATTGGTATAACGCTGCCGAAAGTCTTCGTCTCTTGGGTATACTCGTATTTTTCATACTTGACCGCATGAGCCTTGCCTATAGGTTTGCCGAACAAATAAATTTGCGTCACGGAATAACTATTGCCCGTACGCACGCTGCCTATAACTTCCTCTGTGAGAATAAGTTGTTTGGTATACGAAGTCTCGCCGTATACGAGTCCGTCGGCTTTGACGGTAAATCTCTCGTTCTCCTCGTTTTCGGGATCGTCGGGCATCGAGTCGACGTATCCCGCTATAAGCGTGTCGCCCTTTTTGACTATGTCGCCCTCTTTGACAAGCGCCGTACCCGAAAATACCAATACTTTGGTAATGATACAGTCCCTATCGGCGACTATCTCGTCGTATACAGGCAACTCTTCTTTGACGTGAACTTTCTTTACTTCAATCTTGAGTACTGCTCCGTCAAAATAGCAATTTGCAAATCCTATTTCGTCTATATTTTTACTGATTTCGTAGGATAATTTCGACGTGTCGATTTTGTCCTTGAGCATGAATGGCTTGACTGAATTTTCCGCCAAAATATATGATATCTGATCTTTCAACTGACCGCTATCTGCAATTATATCGACTGTAAAACACATTTTAGTAAACGTAATGAGCAAGGCGACGACTATTATCGCAGGTATTATCAGAGACAAATATCTCAAAGACAGCTTGCCCAAAAGATACTTTCCGCCTCTGCTCTCAACAGCGTATTCAAGAGCCATTCTGTCCATAATTTCTTTTGCTTGTTTGAGCGACTTGTCCTCAATATCAAAGGACATCTTTTCTCCATTTATCTTTATCTTAAATACGCCGATATTCTTCTCCGAAAACTTGTTGAGAAGTCTTTGAGAATTTCTGGACTCGCACGTGATATGGGTGTATACCTTCATTGTCTGTATACCCCCTCTAACGCAACGTCGGCAATGAAGCCTTTTATGACGAGTTCTTTACTCTGCGAGCTTGCGATAGACAAATCGCCGCCTTTAAAGATTACGCTGCCCTTTTTAAGTTTGACGATTATTTGCTCTTTGTCAAACTGAACGATACCTTTGTGACCTTCAATCACAGCGTATCCCTTCTCAAGCGTAATAGTAAAAGAATTGCCTATGCCGTCTAAATTGTTCTTTAATTTGCTTTGAATTTCTTTCTTGTAACTCATAGTCTATGTATATTCAAGATAATATACATTTATTCTATTAGGATTTTCCCATTTACGTTAGATATTACGACTATGTTTTGAAAATGTTAGATTATATGGATTCTTCGACTCAACTTCGTTTCGCTCAGAATGACTCGTTTAAAGCAAATTATCGCCTTAAATGCGTCACATTAAGCGTAGTCGAAAGGTCTTTTCTTGTCACCTCGACCACAGCACGGTTGAGATTTCTCGACTACGCTCGAAATGACATCATTATCCGTAACTAAAAATACGCGTACTAATTTTGCTCAACGTAAAATTAGTATAGATCCGATACGTCAACTCCGCCGACGCTGAAATCTCCCTCGTCAGGAGCATCGGGAAGAGGCACGTCTATACCGCCTGCCGACTGCATATCTCCGTCGCCGTTATTCTTGAGCGTGGGAGAAATTCTCGTGGCGATAGTAGGTCTAAAGCGCATTTTGCTCTTATCCCACTCAAAATACAAGTCGCATATCGAGCCGTTACGATGCTTGGCAATCATAAGCTTTATAGCTGCGTTGCCTGCGTCGACGTTGAAATCGCCGTCGGTAAGGAAAGCTACTATATCTGCGTCCTGCTCGATTGCTCCCGAATCTCTAAGGTCGGAAAGTTTAGGTTCTTTGTCGTCTCTCTTCTCGATATCTCTAGACATCTGCGAAAGAATAATGACGGGAACTTTAAGTTCTTTGGCAAGTATCTTGATAAAACGCGAAATTTTACTTACGCTCTCCAACGTACTTCTGTTGGAATCGCTTGGCGTGATAAGCTGAAGGTAGTCGATTACGACAAGGTCAAGTCTGCCCTTTTGCATTTTGAGTCTTCTGCACTTGGACATAATCTGCTCGGTAGTGATACCCGCCGTGTCGTCTATATAGATATTGCTCTTTTGCAAAATGTCTTGCGCTCCCCAAACTTTGTCGAGGTTATCTTTGTTCTCAAGACCGCCTAAGAGGTCTCTTGAGTCAAGCCCCGCAATGTTGGAGATAAGTCTCATTACGAGTTCGCCCGCAGACATTTCAAGGTTGAATACGGCGACGACTTCTTCGCTGTTTTCTTTGATTGCAAGGTTGGCGACCATATTCATTACAAACGACGTCTTACCGCAACCCGGACGGGCGGCAAGGACTATCATCTGACCTGGCGAAAATCCGTTGGTTGCCTCGTCAAGATTCTTAAAGCCTACTTTCAATCCGCCCTGACTGCCGTTGTCGCTGTAAGCTTTCTCTATCCTCTCCATTACTTCGACGGTGGTATTGGATACGTGCAGAAGCGAAGACGAGTCCTTTTTCTCCGCCACGTTGTATATCTGCGACTCAGCGTAAGCAACGACCTTTTCGGCGTCTTCCTCTTCGTAACATTTGTCAATGACTCCGCGGCACTCTCTGATAAGACGTCTGCGCAACGAGTTCATATTGAGTATATTGACGTAATAATCCACGTTGGCGGTGGAAGGTATGCTGTCTACCAATTCGTCAAGCGTAGTTACTCCGCCCACCTCAACGAGCAATCCCTCTCTGTCGAGCGAACTTGCAAGCATAACGATATCGATAGGCTTGTTGTCCTTGCTTAACTTCTGTATCTGAGCAAAAATTATCTTGTGATTTTTTGCGTAAAAATCGTCGACGACCAAATCGCTGACTATGCGAATAGCCACGTCGTTGTCGCTTATTATTGCGCCGAGTACCGCTTGCTCGGCTTCCATAGAGCAAGGCATACTCCTTACGATATTGTTTTGTCTCTTTTCTTCTGCCATATTTATCTCCGTCTTCTATAATAATATAAAAGACGTAATTTAGTCAAGTATATTAAATATGCGTATCGGGAGATACGCATTAGCAAGTTTAGTATTAGATTCTTCGACTTCGTTTCACTCCGCTCAGAATGACTCGTTAAAGCGAAAGTTACACCTTGAATGCATCACTCTGAGCGTAGTCGTAAGGAGCGTAGCGACGGCATAGTGAGCAAGCAGGTGCGTCTCGTGCGAGCGTCAGAGTCTTTATTATATCGATTGAGATTTCTCCATTCCGCTTCGCTTCAGTCGAAATGACATAAAATTAAACTTGTTACGAGCGTGGAGATTAATCGTATTTTGTCCGTGCGCCGACAACCGAGCAGTGAGCGTACTTGCCGTACGTGACCCCGAGGGCGTATCAGGCATTAGGGCAAAAAGACGGCTGATATACACGCTCGCCATTATTACATTCTTTCTAGCTCTTCCAACGTCTCCTTAAAAATCGCCATAGCCTGTTCGTAAGGCTTATCGGTGGTCAAATCCACGCCTGCCAATTTGAGTATCTCCACAGGCGAAGTGCTTCCGCCTGCTTTGAGGAATTTTTTATAATCTTCGACTGCCGATTCGCCATTCTTGAGAATATTGTCGGCGATACACAATGCGCTGATAAGCCCCGTAGAATATTTATATACGTAAAAAGCATTGTAGAAATGCGGTATTCTCGCCCATTCATATTTGATCAAATCGTCGTTTTGCACGCCCGTGGTGACGTAATACTTCCTGTTGAGCTTGCGATATACTTCGCAAAGCGACTCTGCGCTCATAGGCTTGCCTTCTTCCGCCATCTTGTGAGCCTGATATTCAAACTCTGCAAACTGCGTCTGACGGAACACCGTCGTACGGAACATATCCAATAGATAAGACAACAGATATTTCTTTTGCTCGCCCTGCGCCTTGGAAAGCAAATGACGCACCAACAACGCCTCGTTGACGGTGGATGCAACTTCTGCTACGAAAATCTTGTATTCCGCCTTTGGATATGGCTGATTCGCATTAGAATAATAGGTGTGCATTGCATGACCGAGTTCGTGCGCGATAGTAAAAATATCGTGAGTGGTCTTTTGGTAGTTGAGAAGTACGTAAGGATGAGAGCCGTAACAACCCCAACTATATGCTCCGCTTCTCTTGCCCTTGTTCTCGTATACGTCTATCCAACCTTCGCCGAAGGCTTTGTCAAGCAAGCCTGCGTATTCTTCTCCGAGAGGTTGTAATGCGTCTTTTACTATCTTGCAAGCCTCTTCGTACTCCACTCCGAGACTGTCTCCGCCCGTGATAGGCACGTGCAAGTCGTACATATGCAACATAGTATAGCCAAGCGCATGTCTGCGATAACGCAAGTATCTGTGCAATAGCGGGATATTCTCATTGACGCAATCCAACAATCTGTAATATACGTTGATAGACACGTCTTCTCCGCTAGTAGCCCTGTCTAGACAGTTCTCATACTTGCGGGCTTGAGAATAAAATACGTTCTTTTTTACGTTGCCGATATACAAAGTAGCTATCGTATTTATCATATCCTTGTATGCGTTAAACATACTGTCAAAGGCTTTTTTTCTGTCGTCACGTATCTGCGACTGCATAAGCGCGCCGTAAAGTCCGTGAGAAAGTTGAACTTTTTCGCCGTTTGCCGTAGTGAATTTGTTGAACTTGATATCGAGATTGTCGAACATACCGAAAGCCTCTTGGAACAATCCGCTGAATAATCCAGTCTTGGCAAGCAAAATTTCTTCAGGCGTCGACAAAGTGTGCTGTTTGTTTTTGACGATAAGTTCTAATGTATAGGAGTAATCTGCAAATTCGCTGTCATTGGCAAGTTCTTGCAAAAATTCTTCGCTGTTAGCCGACAACTCGGGCATAATATACGCAGATTTTTCGGATATATCGACAAGAAGATTTTTGATTCTGTCAACCATTCCGACGTATTTGTTGACCGAGCAGTCCTCATCTTTGCGCATCTTGGCGTAGACGTACAGTCTTTCCATTTCTATGCTCAACTCGTCGTCAAAGCGCAAGCACTGTAAAATGCTGTCTCTTTCGCCTAGTTTGCCTTGGAATTTGCTTATCTGCTTTCCACGCTTTGAAGTCAAATGACACAGCCTCTCCCACTCTGCGTCGGAAGGTATTATGTCTTCCAATCTCCATTTATATTTTTTGTCGATTTCGCCTCTCGATAATACTTGCATGATTGCCTCCGTATATTAATATCTACGCATATAATTATATACCAAATAGCCCCAAACTCAAAATACTTTGCAAAAATATTTTGGGTGAAAAATAGACATACCCATTCAAGATATGTCTAAGAATAGATTGAAATTTCTCCACTACGGTCGTAAGGAGCGTAGCGACGGCATAGCGAGCAAGCAGATGCGTCTTGTGCGAGCGTCAATGACGTCCATATTAGATTCTTCGACTTCACTTCGTTTCGCTCAGAATGACTCGTTAAAAGCGGAAGTACGCCTTGAATGCGTCACTTTGAGCGTAGCGTATGCGGAGTCGAAGAGTCTTTTATATTGATTTAGATTTCTCCACTTCACTACGTTTCAGTCGAAATGACTTACACTTAAGTTTGTCTCGAGCGCGGAGAGTGCTGTTATTTTTGTCCGTGCTAGGGCGAGATAAAGTCGTCAAGTGTACTTGCCGTACACGTCGACTTCTCGAGTCCCGACGTTAGGACTAAAAGAGCGGCGCTATACACGCTCGGTCACTTATTCGGGAAGTTTTAAGTCCCCATCCTTAATCCACTTAATTTTCCTAAACAACAGCGCAAACGCCCAACTCAATACCGCAGGCAACACTATCATAAGCAAAATAATGCCCGAAATGATAAGTCCGAGATTGCCACCTTGTGACTTGTACGCCGAAATTATCTCTATGATACCGACAAATCCGCAAGTACCCATTCCGCCGCCCGAAGCTCCGCACATAAGTTTGAATGCGCAAGTAGAAAGCGGTCCGCATATTGCGCTGGCGATTATCGGCGGCAACATTATCCGAGGATTTTTCATTACGTTGGGAATTTGCAACATCGAAGTACCTATGCCTTGCGATATAAGTCCGCCCCAACCGTTTTCTTTGAAGCTCATTACGGCAAAGCCTACCATTTGGCAAGCGCAACCTACCGTCGCAGCTCCGCCCGCAATGTAAATTGCTCTCACTTCTTCGGCGCTACCCGACGCAATTATCGGCGCCGCTATCGCCACCCATATCGCCGCGCTTGACGTAGGCAAAGTCAATAGGACACCCATTATTACGGCTACGATGATTCCCATAAAGAAAGGCGTAATGCTCGTAGCAATAGCAATGCCCTTGCCAAGCATATTGACAAGCCATATGAACGGCCACGATACGAATGCGCCAATTATCGAAAGCAAAATAGATACGACGGGCACGATTATGATGTCAAGCTTGGTCTTGCCTGCGACGAGTCCGCTTATCTCGCACGCCATCAATGCAGTGACGTACGCGCCTATAGGATTGCCGGGGCGAGTGGCGTTGCCTGCAAAAATCTTACCCGCCAAGGCTCCGACTGCATTTGCATCCCAACCTGCCGTGATAAAGGTGTCCGCCCATGCGCCAATAAATCCTGCGACTATTGCGCTGAAAATAACCAACGGCGGCATCTTGAGTCTGTGAGCAATGCCTGCGCCTATGCCTGCGCCCATGAGAAGCGAAGCAATTTTGCCCGCTATGACAAGCAAGCGACCGACTGCATTGTTTTCTGTGAAGACGTACTGACCGAGTGTGGTAAAAATCGTACCGGCTATCAGCGTGACGAAAAGTCCCTGAGCCATGCCCGTAAAGGCGTCAATAAACCATCGCTTTGAAAGTTTTTTGGTAATTGTCCAAAACTTGTTTTGTTTTTTGTCGTTTTGGATTTGTGGGGGTGTTGAAACTACTTCTTCCACTTGGGCTGTTTTCTGCTCTTCTTCGGCAGTGGTGATAGGCTTTTCGTCCATACCAAACCTCCCAATATGTGTGTTGGTAATATTATATTGATTAATTAAAGTATTGTCAAATAGATTTGAATAAATATTAAAAACAGATTAAATTTCTCGACTACGCTTAAGGTGACGGGGCGCGCGTCACAACCTAAAATATACGCAATGACTTTGGCAGGCAAAGTAATTGCTTAACGTACGGTTGGACTTCGCCCTACCGACCAAACGAATATGTCGCAAGGCTCCATTTTATCGGTACTTATTAATCGGATAAAGACCTCTCCACTTCGGTCGAGGTGACATTACACCCCCCTATCGTTTGGCGAAAATGGAGATAGAAAAAAAAAAAATAGTAGATTTTTTGTCAAGAAGGTATTTGACGAAAATCGTCGTACTAGCCGTACGA
>CAMWVR010000050.1 GCA_947177795.1 uncultured Clostridia bacterium
ATTATATTATTATCAAATATATTATCGTAGTATTTAACGAGGGAAATTATGAAAAAGACAATCTTCAAAGTATTTTGCGTGATAATATTGGCGCTTTCTTTGGCAATATGCGCTACTGCGTGCAATTCTGAAAGCAAGACTTTTTCGCAAGATAGCAAGAGTTCTTACAGTACGACTTATACAATATTGTCAGAACGGTTTAACTCCGTCAACACTTGGCGAGAAGGAATGGTATCGGGCAACGGACTTCAAGGATTTATAACAAGCGGCGCGCCGTATGACGACACTTTTATTTATCAAAACATTCATTTTGTCCTCCCCAACAAAAATGCAAGGACAAATCCCATATCATTTCAAGATCTCGATTACGTAAGACAAAGTATCGTCAACGGAAAAGATATAGTAGATAACCAAAGTTATGACGACGTATACACGTATCACGCCGGAGCTACGCTGAGAATAGAACAAGAGAGCTCTTCAAGACCAAATGACTACAGGCGCTTTACGGACTATACGACTGCTTGCGTAGGTGTAAATTATACGGATTCAAAAGGAAAATGGGAAAGACTGAGTTTTACGTCTCAATGCGACGGTGTTTCAATAAGCAAAATCAGCGCATCCGATAGCGGAAACAAAATCAACGCTACTATATCTATGGACAATATCTCAAGTCTGGCAAATTTCGGCAAAGGCAACGAAGTGGATTTGAGATATAAAAAACTCGTTGACGACGACGCAAACGCTTTGACTTTCATTGCTCATTATCCTAACTATGAAAACAGCGAACTCAGAGACGGAGGCTACTCCACCGTTTGTTTGGTAATTTGCGAGGGCGGAGTTAAAAAACGCATAACGACTTCAACGTCACAAGAATCGCAATACGTCGGACAGGACAACCCCGCAATATCTATTACCGACGCCGACAACGTATATATCATAAGCCTTTCCGATCGCTCATACGATATTGGCAAATATGATGATTTTAAAAATAAGATGAATTTTGAGTTGACAGACAAACTTTATGACAAAGCAAATTCAGTTGCGGCAAAGTATACGGTCAACGGCAAGTTTGACTTTGACAAAGCGCTCAAAAATCATACCGATATATTTACTCCTCTGTTCAATGCGCTATCCATAGATTTGGGCGCAGATACCAATATTTCAAACGATGATTTACTGAAAAGCGTTAAATTAAATAAATCCCTGTCCAATACGCTTGCCGAACGCGCATACTATGCGGGAAGATACGCATATCTTTGCTGTTCGGGAGTATCGACAAGCAGACTTTACGGAATGTGGACGGGAGAATGGAACGCTTCTTGGGGCTCAAAGTACACTATGGACGCCAACGTAAATTTGCAAACCTCGTCTATGAACACGGGCAATATTCTATCCTCTCCAATCGGCTACGTCAACTTTATCTTAAGACAAGTTCCCGATTGGGAGGACAACGCTTACGCTACTCACGGAATGAAAAACGCTCTTCAAGCTCCTGTCAATTCCGACGGAGACAGAGCGATATTTACTGAAAGTTGTTATCCTTATCCTTTTAGATATTGGAATGCAGGTACGAGTTGGATGTTACAACCGCTTTATGAAACAATACTTTGTTACGGCAATCTCAAAGTGCCAATTTGCGACGAATTTGACCTCGACAAATTAAAAAGCGCGCTTTCCACCACGGATACGCCATTATCGGACGAAAAAATCAGCGCGTTGAAAAACCGTGGGTATCTGATGCTCAAAGAAGACGTTCTCTATCCGCTTCTTATCAAATCGGCTAATTATTGGTATCAACTTATGACGCCGGAATACTACACTGACGCAAATGGATACATCAAGTATCAAAAGGGCAAAACCTCTCTTGACGACGGCGAAACTTACTGCATTATCCCCTCATACTCGCCTGAAAACAATCCGTCCAACTATCCAAGTCCGTCGTGCGCAAATTCCGCCATTGACATATCTGCATGCAACAGCAATATTCAGATGCTGTTGGATATAGCAAAAGACGTCGCGCCTCAAGACGATACGTCAAAATGGACTGCTTTGCAAGACAAGCTGCCTAAATTAATTTACGACAAAGACGGCTCGCTGAAAGAATGGGCAACTTACTCTTTTGAAGAAAACAACACTCACAGACACCTGAGTCATCTCTATTGCGCTTGGCCGCTTTTCGACACTAAGTACGACGACCAATTAAAACAAGCCGCAATACTTGCCGTAAACAACAGAAAAAGCGAAAACAACGCCAGTCATGCGCTTATTCACCGTACGCTAATCGCCGCGCGACTTCAAGACAGAGAAAGCGCAACGCAAGCTATGGTCGGGCTTATGAATTCAATGATATATTATAATTCACTTATGACCAATCATCACACCAACAAAAACAGCGGATACTGCACCGACTATAGCATAAGTTATTTGGGTATGGTCAACGAGTGTCTCGTATTCTCAAACAAAGGCGAAATCCAACTCCTACCCTGTTTGCCTACAAGCGGATTTGACAAAGGACGTCTAAGCGGAATGAAACTTCGCTCGCAAGCAACTTTGACTTATATGGAATGGGATTTGACTAAAAAGAAAATTACCGCAACGATAGTATCCGATATTGACCAAACAGTTACGATTTCTTGCGGACTTTCCGACGGCAGTCAAACCGTCAACTTAAAGAAAGGCAAAGAACGTAAAATCAAATTTTCAATTTAAACAATAACTTAACCAAAAGGCAGAGCGTCGCCGCTCTGCCTTTACTTACTTCTTCACTATTCCTTATTACCTATTACTTAATATTGTGTCTCTTTGCGTCGCCGATAGTCATGACGTTCTTATCTTTTGCGACAGACTTGATGATATTCTTGCCTTTATTGGTACGCTCGTCGATAGGTATTTGCTCCGTGTTGATACTGCGCACTTCGCCGCCGGGGAATATCAGCGCAAAATCGTAAGGTATCGTCACGAGGTCGGCGTAGATACACTCGCCCGCCTTGGAGTCGCTGAGTTTGACTCCCTTGGACATTCTCATTCTCGGCTCGATACAGCCTAATATAACTCTCTTTGCATATCCGCTGTCTGACACGCTCAACACTTCTCCGCTGCCGTCGTTGTGCCGGGCGAATATTATCCTATCCTTTTCGTCGAGTTTCATCAACTTGACGCCGCCGGCTTTTTTGCCCTGCGTAGGCACGTCGTCGTAGGAGTTGAGCACCATGCCTTCGGCGCTTATCGAAAGCACGAATCCCCTTGCCTCTCTCGTCCCGTCGTCAAACTCCGGCGGAGCAACCGCAGTCACGCTGACAACGAAGTCGTCCTCGTCCTTGAACGTCATCGCCGTAGTAAGAGACTTTTTATCAAATACAAATTCCGATATATCCACGTACTTAGCCATACCCATAGACGTAACTATCAGCAATTTCTTGCCCTTGAGCTCTTTTTCCGTAAATATATCCAACAGCTTGTCGTCGCTGTCCACCTTGGCAATCTTGTTGACGCCCATTCCACGGCTCTTCCACTTGTCTTCGCCGAGAGCCGACACTTGGAACGTGACGGCGTTGCCTTTGGTCGTGATACCGAAAAGCAAGCTTTCACTGTCCGTCTTGATTACTTTCTTGGCAATATCGTTTGCGCCGCAGTTGACGATAGACTTAACGGCGGTGTTATACCCCTTTTCGAGCACGAACTTAACGTTGCCGTTGTAATGCAACACGACATAACCGTCTCTCTTGATCTTTGCGTTGAGATCCACTTCCACCTCGTTGAGAGAACTCTCGTGGACTATCTTGGTCAATCTCTTATCGGGATATTTTTTCTTTATTTCAAGCAATTCTTTGCGTACGACTCCGTACTGCTTTGCCTTTGAATTGGTAATCTCTTTTAAATTTGCTATCTTCTCGAGCAACTCTTTCTGCTCCTCGAGCATTTTGTTGATGTCGAGTTTGTTGAGTCTCTTGAGCGGAATATCCAACACTGCGATCGCTTGTTTTTCGCTGAGCTCGAATCTCAACATCAATCTCTCTTTTGACTCCGTATAGGTCTTTGAATCAAGCACTATGTCGACGACTTCTCGCACGTTGTTGACGGCGATCAGCAAGCCTTGAAGAATATGTTCTCTCTTCTCGGCGACCTCGAGATCGTATTTGCTTCTTCTATATATGACTTCTCTTTGGAACTCTACGTAATGTCTTATAATGTCAAGCAAACCTAGTTGCATAGGACGGTTGTTGACGATTGCCGTCATATTAGCGGAGAAGTTGACTTGCAAATTCGTCTTCTTGAAAAGAAGCGCAATCATGGTATCTGCGTCGACGTCCTTTCTCAATTTGATGACGCATCGCATACCCGTTCTGTCAGACTCGTCCACGATATCCATGATACCGCCAAACAAATCTTTGTTGGTCTCTCTCAAATCGCTGATTCTCGCAAGCAATTCCGCTTTGTTGACTTGATAAGGTATCTCCGTAATGACTATATTCTTTCTTCCGCCCTCGTCTTCAACATGCAGATTTGCTCTGACTACAATCTTGCCTTTTCCCGTAGAATAGGCGTCGTAAATGCCTTGATTGGCTACGATAATTCCTCCCGTAGGAAAATCCGGAGCGGGAATATATTGCATCATCTGTTCAAGCGTGATATGTCTGTTGTCAATATATGCGACGATACCGTCGATAGATTCGCCGAGAGAATGAGGCGGAATATTGGTGGCGAGACCTACTGCGATACCGCTTGCGCCGTTGACGAGAAGATTGGGCAGTCTGCTGGGCAATACCGCAGGTTCTTCCAACGAGTCGTCGAAGTTGAGCGTCATCGGAACGGTGTTTTTCTCCAAATCCCTCAACATCTCAAGCGCAAAAGGAGTCATTCTCGCTTCGGTATATCTCATTGCCGCAGCGCTGTCGCCGTCGACAGAACCGAAGTTGCCGTGTCCGTCCACGAGCAGCATCTTGGTGTTGAAAGGCTGAGCCAGCTTGACCATTGCGCCGTATACCGAAGAATCTCCGTGCGGATGATATTTACCGAGACAATCTCCGACGATACGGGCAGACTTACGGTGAGGCTTATCTGGCGTGGTGCCTAGTTCAAGCATCGTATAAAGGATTCTTCTCTGAACGGGCTTTAAGCCGTCCTCAACCCTAGGCAAAGCTCTGTCAAGAATGACGTGCTCGCTGTAAGGCAGCATAGAATTGTGCATAACCTGCTCAAAAGTTCCGTCGATAATCTTTGAATTGTCTATAATTTCTTCGTATTCTTTCTTCTTTGCCATATCTTTCCTTTGCTTTTGTCAGTCGTTGCTCTTCCTGCTCCCGTCAACTCTACTCTTTTTATACGCGCGTGTTATTATTTTATCAATATTATGTAGATCAAGTCTTATCTGAGCTGACCATGCGGCTTTGTCCTTAAATATTCAAAATGTGTTGAACACTGTTCAATTACCGCTGTTTCGTTTGTTTTCCGCCTTTTTAGTCGCCTCTGCCAAAGTATCGGCTTTGTTGAAATCGGCGTATTCGAATATATATTCTCTTCTCAAATCCGCTCCGTCGCCCATAAGCGTAACGATAAGCCGTTCTGCCTCTGCATTGTCGTCAATAGACACTTTCATAAGCGAACGGGTCTTTGGATTCATGGTCGTCTCCCAAAGCTGTTCGGGATTCATCTCTCCTAGACCTTTATATCTTTGGAGCGTATAGTTTCTGCCAACGGTCTCGAGAATCTTTTTAAGTTCTTCGTCGTCGTAAGCGTATTGTATCTTATTTTTTTCCGTAATTTTATAAAGCGGCGGCATTCCTATATATAAATAACCGCCTGTGATAAGCTCGCGCATATATCTAAAGAACATCGTGAGCAATATAGCTCTTATGTGCGCTCCGTCCTGATCGGCGTCTGCAAGTATGATGACTTTGTGATACTTGAGGTTGTTGATATTGAATTCGTTGCCGAAGCCTGTCCCCAAAGCGTTGATTATCAGCTTAATTTCGTCGTTTTTGAGTATATCCTCAATTTTCTTCTTTTCTACGTTGAGCGGCTTGCCTCTCAATGGCAATATCGCTTGTGTGGCTCTGTCTCTGCCTTGCTTTGCGCTTCCGCCTGCGCTGTCGCCCTCTACGATAAAGAGTTCGTTGAACTCGGGTTTTCTACCCGAGCAATTCGCCATCTTGCCTATGAGCGCCGACGACGTCATATTATTGAGATTGCGGGCTACGCTCTTTGCCTTTGCAGCGCTCTCTCTTGCTTTTGCCGCAACTCTCGCCTTTTCGTAAATTGCGTCAATGACGTCTTTCTTGGCTTTGTTGAGATAATCTTTGATTCCGTCGGTAAGCAAGTTCTCTACGATAGACTTTACTTCGGGATTGCCGAGTTTCGTCTTGGTCTGTCCTTCAAACTGCGTATTCTGCATTTTGACGGTCAATACCGCCGTCAAGCCCTCTCTGTAATCTTCTCCGCTGAAATTGGCTTGCTTTTCTTTGATTATATTCTTTGCCCTACCAAAGTCGTTGAGCGCCTTCGTCAAAGCCGACTTAAAGCCCGTCTCGTGCGTTCCGCCCTCGGTGGTGGGAATGTCGTTGACGTAAGAAAAAAGGCTCTCCGTGTAGGTATCAGTATGTTGGAAAGCAATTTCCACTACGAATTTGTCTTGTTTTTTCTCGATATAAATGGGAGGATTGTATTTTGCCGTCTTGCCCTCGTTGAGGTGCAATACGAAGTCGCTGATACCGCCGTCATAACAGAATTTGCGTACCTTGGCTCTTCCGCCCTCGCCCACGACTCTGTTGTCCGTCAAAGAGAATTTTACGCCGCCGTTGAGGAAAGCAAGTTCCTTAAGTCTCTTGGCTATCGTATCAAAAGAAAATTCCTCGCTGCCGAATACTCTCGGATCGGGCTTAAACGTGACTTTCGTACCTTTGATTTTGGGATCGCAAGGCTCGGATATCAATTCTTGCACCTTAGCTCCGCTGGCGATCTCGCCGTTTTTAAGCTCTACGGAAGCAAAGCGCATATTATATTTGGTTCCCTTTTTATACACGTCCACGCTCAGCCACTCGGACAGCGCGTTGGTAACGGAAGCTCCGACGCCGTGCAAACCGCCCGATACGGAGTAGTTCTTATTATTAAACTTTCCGCCTGCGTGAAGCGTCGTAAATACGAGTTCTACGCCCGATACTTTCTCCGTAGGGTGAATATCCACGGGAATACCTCTTCCGTGGTCGGTCACGCTGATGCTGTTGTCCTTAAAAATCTCGATTTCAATGGAATTGCCGTATCCGTTGAGGACTTCGTCCATTCCGTTATCGACGATCTCCCAAAGGATGTGATGCATACCCTTGACTCCGGTAGTGCCTATATACATACCCGGTCTCTTTCTGACCGCGTCAAGTCCTTTAAGTACGGCTATATCTTTTGCTCCGTAATCTCTCTCCATTTTTCTCCTCAATAGTTATTTTGCGACGGCAAGTTGCGGCTCTTTTTCTTCCGCAGTCTCCGTCACGTCCGCAACTATTTCTTCTTGAGCGGCGTTAGACTTGGTATTGTCCACCAAATTATCCAACCAGCCTGCGATATCGGCGTATACTTCGTCTTTGTTGAGTTCGTTGACGATCTCGTGACGCGCGCCTTCATATAATTTAATTTTGACGTCTTCTATGCCGAGTTGGGTATACATATCGTAAAGCTTGCTAACCAACTTGCCCATTTTACCCACGGGATCTTTATCGCCGGCAACTATGAAAATCGGCAATTTTTTATCGATTCCGGCAAGTCTTTCGGCTTCGTATATCCTGCAAAGACCGTCGAAAAAGTTCTTGTAAAAGCCCACCGACATGGTGTAATTGCAGTACTTATCGGCGTTATATTTTTCGCACGCATCCGCGTCTCTGTTGAGCCAAGCATTCTGTCTTTTTTCTTTCTTAAAAGGCTTTTCATAACCGCCGAAAGTCATATTTTTGATAAATTCCGCAGTCTTGTCTTTGCCGTAGAGCTTATGCTGAATATTGGCAACGAATCTGCCGATTTTGGGCTCAATTCCGCTCATATTAGCCGATCCGCTCAAAATACAGCCGTCAATATTCTCGGAATTTTGCTGAATATACCCCTGCCCCAAGAATGAGCCGTATGAGTGAGCAAAAATAAACAACGGCAAGTCTCCATATCTCTCTTTGAGATATGAAGTAATGACCTTTTCGTCGTCGATAGTGTCAAAATAAGTGTGTCCAAAAGGCACTTTGCCCAAAAATTCTACGCCTGCGGTACGTCCGTGTCCTCTGTGGTCGTCGCCGGCAACTATATAGCCCTTTGAATTGAGGTAATGAGCAAAATCTTCATACCTGTCAATGTGTTCCACCATTCCGTGGAATATCTGCACGATGCCCTTGGGAGCGCAATCGGGTTCCCAGATCGACATCACGACTTGATAATCGTCAAATCCTTTTATAGTTTTTTCTATCTTTTCCATTTAGGTTATTTCCTTGAAATTTCGTTATTCGCTATTTTAATTTAGTATAGCGCCTATATTATATAATATATTTTAAAGTTTTTCAAGTATTAAAGTTGAATTTCGTTCCAAAATTTTCAAATTAAAGCGTCGTTTTATCAAAATTTTACAATTGAACATTGTTCAGTTATAATCACTAATTAATAAATGCCTTCAAATATGTCGATTATGAGCTTTTGAGCTTGCCACAAAAAATGTATGCGAAAACGCTTATTTTTAAAAAATTCTGCATTTTCACGGCGACTTTATTGATTACTCTATCCCCTGCAAAAACGACCCTTGAACCATAAAAATTATTTAAATATAGCGATAATTTTATTATTGAACATTGTTCAATTTGCTGAATTTCACTTATTTCCCCCCGACGGCATATCTATAAGCAAGGAATAATTTTGATTTGTTGAGATAAAATCTTGTTTTCCGCAAACACTAACCTAGATAAAATTTTGGAGGCACAATTATGAATATTGCTCTTACGGGCGGAGGCACAGCCGGACACGTCATGCCCAATATGGCGCTGCTTGACGACTTATATAAACAATTTGACAAAGTTATCTATATCGGTAACAAGGACAAAATGGAATACGACATATGCAAGAAGTTCAACGTCCCCTTCTATCATTGCGATTGCATAAAGCTTGATCGAAGCAGCTTTAGCAAAAACTTATTAATACCTATAAAACTACCCAAATACATCAAAGAAGCAAAAAAGATACTCTTAGAACACAACGTAGACGTAGTGTTCTCCAAAGGCGGCTACGTCGCTATGCCCGTAGTATACGCCGCAAAATCTCTGTCGATACCTACGGTATGTCACGAGTCCGATTACTCATTGGGACTTGCTAACAAGCTCAACAGCCGATTTGCAAAAGGCATCATTACGTGTTTTGACTGCACGTGCAACAGTCAAAAGACGAGAGTTTTTGCCAATCCTATTCGCAAGAATTTCTTTGACACACACCCTCAAAGCGTATTCGACAAGCACGGACTCAACCACTATACTCCCGTATTATTGATAATGGGCGGATCTTTAGGCGCAAAGGCTATCAACGACGTGGTCTACGACAGTCTCGACGAACTTTGCAGAAAGTATCAAGTAATTCACATATGCGGCAATACCATAGAGCCGATAGAACACAAGAATTATGTTCAAATCAGATTTACCGACGACATTCAAAATTATATTTCCGCAAGCGATTTGATCGTATCTCGTTGCGGCGCAGGAGCGTCTACGGAAATCAACGCCCTCAATAAAAAGGCCCTCTATATACCTCTTGCCAATAAATCCTCTCGAGGTGATCAAGTCCTCAACGCCCGATACCTCACGCAAAACGGCTATGCTCTTATGCTTGAAGAAAAACAACTCACAAAAGAAAGCCTGCTCAAGAAACTAGACCAGCTTGCGGATTTTGACAAGAAAGTCTACGTATACGACCGCAACAACAATTCAAAAATCGTCGATTACGTCAGCAAGATAGCCTATCAATACGCAGTGACAAATTCTCACGGCGCATATTGACCTCCCCTATATGTTGGGATACAATATAGATATGAGCGTCGCTTTCCCTTCCTACGATAGATGGGAGAGCGACTATAGTATTAGTCAATGTGATAATGGATTCGCATGTCAAAAATATAAATTAATTAATCTATAGGTTATAAACTATTACTTTTGCTCTTTCTCGGCTAATATAGCTTGAAGCTTTTTGAAATCGACTTTGCCGATTTGCGTAAGCGGCAACGAATCCACACACTCAATCGCTTTGGGCATGTTATATTTGAGCAAGTTGTTGCCGATATACTCCCTCAAAGACGATATAAATCCGTCGTCGCATACTGCGCCGTCTTCCATTACGATATATAATTTGAGAAAGTTCTTACCGTTTTCTTGATATGGTATCACGCAAGACCTAAGCACGCCGTCAAAAGAGTTGACGCAATCTTCTATCTCTTGAGGATAGATATTGATACCGCTGATCTTAATCATTCTCTTTATTCTGTCAACGAAATATACGTACCCCTCGTCGTCCATATAGCCTATGTCGCCCGTCTTGAGCCATTTACGCCCCTCATCGTCAACAAAGAACACCTCTTTGTTGAGGTCGGGAGAATTGTAATATCCCGTCATCATCGTGTTGCAAGTGAGTACGATCATACCTCGCTCGTTAGGTTTCAAAAAATTATTGTCGTCGTCAATGATTGCAAAGTAATTATTTTTTATAGGTTTGCCAAGCGTGGAATTATCTTTATGGATATCCATAGTATTCACACAGCATATTCCGCCTTCCGTAAGCCCGTAACCTGCGCACAGCTTGATAGGATTGCCGTTGCGCACCATTACGTCCTCAAAAGTCCTTTTGAGCTCAAGGGAAATCTTTTCCCCTCCGCAATAACAATTTTTTATCTTCTTAAGTTTTTTGCCCTTGAATTTACCGCACGCAAGCATCTTTGAATACATGCTTGGCACACCTGCGATATAAGTCACTCTTGCGCGTCCTATAAGCCTACAAGCGCCTTTTGGATTGAATTTGGGCATCATCACAGCTTGTCCGCCGCCGCAAAGCACGGTATGCATACATATTCCCAAACCAAAGTTGTGGAACAATGGCAACACCATGAGCATGCCGTCCTTATCGTCCACACCGCCGCCGATGAGATCGATTGCATTGTCCGCCAAGTGATTGAAAGAATCGTTGGAAAGCATTACCGTCTTGGATACGCCCGTAGTGCCTCCGCTGTGCATATATATGGCGATATCGTCGCCCTTGATCTCAACTTCTTTTGATTGGAATTTGCCGAGAGTATCTTTAAATCTGACGATACGGTCGTCGTACTTGATATTTTTGACTTTGCCGTATCTAAACAAATTATAAGGTATCTTAAAAGCCTTAGGTAAAAAGTCGCTTGCGCTACACAATATCACGGGCTTGTCGCTGTCATTTAAAAAATCGTATTTGTAAAAAAACTCGTCGAATAGAATAAAAGCCTTGCTATTCATTTCTCTCGACATCTTCTCGAGTCCGTCGCCGGGAATAAGCGGATGCACGAGATTTGCGATAGCTCCGATAGAATTTATTGCATAGAAGCCAACGATAGCGTCGGGTATATTGCCAAGACACAAGACTACGTTATCGCCTTTGCCAATGCCCAAAGATTGAAGATAACCGCCAAAACTTTTGACGGTATCCTTAAACTTTTTTATGCCTATAGACGCTCCGAAAAAGTCCCAAACCTTGTTGGTATCGGGCAATCTCTGCGTCTCGTCTTGAAGATAGGCAAACATTGACTTGTCGAATTTTGCCATTACACCTCGCCTATTAACAGTCTTTGATCCTGCATGCTTGCAAGCGCCTCTTCGGCGACTGCAAAATTATTGCCTTTTCTGAAAAACAACTTATCCAATACTTTGTATATAGTATAAGATATTGCAAATCCCCAAATTACGTCGGACAAGAAATGAGCGTCGTCGCATATACGGGATATTGCCGTCAACAGCACGAATGCCGAACATACCGCATACAGCGTGTACTTGAGCCACTTCTTTTCACGCCACTTTGGAAGTATTCTATATAGCGTGCAAAGCAAGAAAATATGCGTAGCCGAACTCGTATGTCCCGACGGGAAAGAAGAATAAGCGTAGTCGGCGTTGAGTTCTATCCTTGCCAAATCGGGCGTATACCAAGGCGTGAAATAAGAATAACCGTCGTGACCGAGCGCATTTTCTTTGAGCATATCTCTGAATCTCATTCTATGCCATATCATCTTGACGCCTTGATTGACCGCCAGCGCGACGAGAAGATAGCATATTGCAAATATTGCGAACTTAAAGAGAATATATCTCGTCCTCTTGGGGATAAACTTACCCAGATACAATCCAAGTCCTGCGGCGCATAAAGCCAAGACTCCCATGATTGCATAAAACTTCATGCCGTCAAGGCCCCTTGCCTGTATCATATCGGCTACTTCGCTCTTAAAGCAAAGGATAACCCAACCGCATATGCTCAATCCGGCCATAGCAATTTTGAAAACTTTGCGCCACTTATACGGCACGAGATCGTCGCTATAAAAAAGCATCACGGCAAATATCGGCAAGATAAAATATGCGGGATACTCGGCAATTATCGAAAACAAAAATGCAAAAGCCGTCTTTGCCCAATTGCCGTCAATGGATTTGGAAAGAGCTTTGTTGATGACGAGATCAAAATACTCTCCCGCAGAATTTTTAAAACAAAGCAAAATCAACACGCCAAGCAGAGCAATTGCCACTGCGCCGTGTACCGCTATGGATATGATAGTGTTCTTTTTTTTATCTCCTAACATAATTGTCCCCTGTCCCGCACTTTAACTTATTTATATTGTACAATATTAAATCGACTTTTGCAATATAATTGACCATTTTATTGCTTTTCTTTTTGCTACTAATATATTTTTTCCATATTAACATTATGAACGTTGCGATAAATATATTTTCATAACTCTAAAACAAAAAGGAAGAGCTTTTGCTCTTCCTTGATTTTGCATCATTCTCGTCTATTAGAACGCATTGAGGTGATCGTCTATCTTATATCCCCCTTCGTTGGGATCATAAGAGAACAATTGAGTAGCGGTAAGCTTTACGTCGCTGTCGATACCCATTCCTTTCAAAACCATTTGCATGTGGTATACCTCGCTGACGTTGATTGCTCTGATCATACCGTTTTCCCACAATACGACTTCCAACATCAACTGTTTGAATTTAAAATTTTTAATAGGCATACCTGCATTGGTCTCAAGCTGAACAAGCATAACCTTTTGATATTCTTCGGTAGACTTTTCAGGCTCAAACAAGAATGCGAACTTATAAGACTTCTCTTCTTCGACATATACAGGATCCATATGCTCTATAATATATTCTTTTTGCAAATCATACATCCAAAGAATTGTTGGATTGTTGCTGTTTGCAGTAACCAATTCTTGCAACGATTCATAGTTGGTCGGAGCTGCCCAACTGCCGACAGACCAAGCGCCAAGACGTCCGGATCCTTTTTGGTTAGGCTCTACGTAATTTATACCCTTTGACGCAGCCTTTCTAGTATACTGACCGGGTTTAATTATAAATTTTTCATAAATCTTTGCAAAAGTCGAATGCGACTTGTTGTCTGCAAAATACGTTGCGCCGTTTGCGTTGTTTCCCGCTGCGTCGCCCACTCCGTTTCTTATCTTGGTGGATTGAACTACTTGATTGACGGGAAGCACGTTAGCAAGCGTCATAAATACGCCGCCGTTATACTCAATAGTCGCATATTTTGCGTTGTAGAAATTTTCCATTCCTACTTGCAACATTTCAAAAGACGTCATGTTCTTATTGATAGCCTTGATTCCGCCTTGAACCATATCTGCGCTGAGTTCGTTGCCATTTGCTCCGATTTCAGCCGTAGGAATTGCAAAATTCTCATCGATTTCATCCAATTTCGGCTTACAACCTGCGAAAATCATAAGTGACATTGACAAAATC
>CAMWVR010000051.1 GCA_947177795.1 uncultured Clostridia bacterium
AATAGTATTGCGTCATTGCAAGGGTGTAGCTAGTGTCAAGCCTGTTGCAAGCGCACAGAATTGTTGACGTAGATAATACGCCAATAAACAACATTGCCATAAAAAAGCGTTTAAAAAATTTCACAGTTTCCCCCTCCTATTATTGAATTGTCTATATAAATAAATATACGTTGATTACAATATCGTCTGCGTGAACTTTTCTTTTCTCTTAAAATTACTCATAGGAGTATTTTTATTATACCACACGGTTAAGTCGATTTCAATAGGTAATTAAAATTTTTTAATAATTTTTTAATCAACTTTTAAGGTTGAAATTTGATGATATTAATGATAGAATAATATATATGAATCGTATACGCATCAAAGTCAATGCAAAAATCAATCTATCGCTGGATATCACGGGAGTGAGAGAGGACGGCTATCACAACTTGGATATGCTGATGACTTCTGTGGATATATTTGATATTATTAGCGCTCAAAAGAGCAATGAGTCTCGAGTGGTCATGGACGGAAAAGTTGCCGACGCAAACAATACCGCTGTCAAGGCGCTGGCTCTTTTGCAAGAGAAATTTAATATTGCAATGAGCGTGGATATAGTCAAGGGCATACCTCTCTCCGCAGGTATGGGCGGTTCTTCAGCCGATGCAAGCGGAGTGTTTTATTGCGCCAATAAGTTATTTGGAATTTCCGTTGACGAAATGATACCGCTCGCGCTCAAGGTGGGGTGCGACGTGCCGTATATGATTTTTGGCGGCGGAGCAAGAGTGCAGGGCGTGGGGGAAATAATTACGCCAGTTGAGATACAACCGTTGACGCTTGTCATTGCTCAAAAGACTGTCGGCAGTTCAACTAAAGACATTTACAAAAAGTACGACGCAGTTGGCGGAGATAGGTGCGACGGTAAGCCGTATTTCAATGCTTTGGAGCGTAGCGCTGTTTTGCTTAATCCCCAAATAGCCGACGCTAAGATGGATTTGCTAAAGTTTTCCGACCGTGTGTTTATGACCGGTAGCGGCAGCGCTTACGTAGGAGTTTTTGACGACGACCAAAAAGCTAAACGATGTTTGGAGAGTTTGCAAGACTACGTCTTTTGCAAGTTGGCGCATACCAAGTCGCAGGGTATAGAGATTATAGAACAAGTGTGATGTAGGAAATATGCAAGCAAAATTTTATTTCCAAAATGAAGACGCGCCTAAGCCAAATAAGCCCAACCATATCGGCGTGACGGCAATTTTGATAAATGACGGTAAGATGTTATTTGAAAGAAGAAGTGATTGCGAGAGGTGGTCTCTTATCGGCGGCGGACTGAAAATCAATGAGACTCTGAAAGAGTGTTTTGTCAGGGAGGTTGCCGAAGAGATCGGTCTTGAATTGCAAGCGCCTGAAAATTTTGTGATATACGACGACCCATCGCGTATCGTTAAATATCCCGACGGCAACGTCTTGAGAATAATAACGGCGGTATTTGTTAAATATATAAATGTTGACGAAAATGCCTTAAGAGTAAGCGGCGAATCACTTGAATTGAGATTTTTCAATTTTGACGAAATAAAGACGCACGATATAGTCGAGACGCATCGTCATATCGTTGAAGATTTTTTGGATGGAAAAATAAATACTCGAAATACATAATTGTATTTACAAAATATAATTTTTAATCTATAATAACTGATATACAGTAAATGAAAGAAAGGAGAACAATTTATGAGTAAGTATCAAGGTACGCAAACTGAAAAGAACCTTCAGGCGGCGTTTGCCGGCGAATCGCAGGCGCGAAATAAATATACCTATTTCGCATCGGTAGCAAAAAAAGAGGGTTTTGAACAAATCTCATCTATCTTTACAAAGACGGCTGACAACGAAAAAGAACACGCTAAAATGTGGCTCAAAGAGTTGAATGGCATTGGCAATACTGCGCAAAATCTCGCAGAGGCTGCCGGCGGCGAAAACTTTGAATGGACGGATATGTACGAGGACTTTGCTAAGACGGCAGAAAAAGAGGGCTTTCCGGAACTCGCGGCGAAGTTCCGCGCAGTGGGCGAAATCGAAAAACACCACGAAGAGAGATACCGCGCTTTGCTCAAAAACGTAGAGACGGCTCAAGTATTCGAAAAGAGCCAAGTCAAAGTTTGGGAATGCAGAAACTGCGGACATATCGTCGTAGGCACAAAAGCTCCTGAGGTATGTCCCGTATGCAATCATCCGCAAAGTTATTTTGAAATTCAAGCAGAAAATTATTGATAAATCGCAATAGTTATCTTAAAGAAAAGGGTGCAATAAAAGATTTGCACCTTTTTTTCTATTTTTATAGAAAAATACTTGCCATTATCTAATCCTTGTGATATGATTAAATCACAAGGGGATTGCGCAAAGAGTGAATATACAAAATTTTATCAACGATTTAAGAGAACTTTTAATTTCAACCGAACAAGCCGACGTCGAAGACATAGAATGTTATTGCATAGCGTATTATTGGTATTTATTGGCAGAACAGCAAAAAGATAAAGACAAAGATAAAGAAAAGTAGTTTTAGGGATAATTCGGAATTACGGATGAGGATAACATACTTTTTAATAATAAAAAACTCACTTGCTAGAAGCAAACATAATTTCCATATAAGTTTAATGTCGAAAGAATAATTGTCACAAGGAAGCAAAGAAGTTGCTCCTTGTGATTTTTAATGTTAACTGATAAGAGATATATAATGTTAAATAAAAGTGACGTAATGTTAAATAAAAGCGACATAATGTCAAATAAAAGCGATTTGATGTCAAATAAAGGCGACATGTTTTATATTGATAAATAAATATTTTAATGTTATATTTACATTAATAAATTCGTTTTACGAAAGAAAGAGGGGGAATTTTTTATGAAAACCAAAACTAAACACTCAAGAAAATATTTGCTCGCAATTGCAATGTTGCTTATCGCAATATTGACATGCATAGCATTAATTCGTCCAAATGCTGCAGAGTGTAGCGAGGAAATAATAAGCGACAATGCGGGTCTTATTTCGCAAGCTGACGCAGAGGATTTTTCTTCATATACCGATCAACAGTTGCCTGATAAAATTGATAGGAATAATATTAAGCAATATGTTCCGACGGAGAGATTTAATACAGATAGATACATAATATACAACGGTCGAAATTATGGATTTATCATATTCAATGACGCAAAGACCAATCATGTTTTGATATTTAAAGAAGTAATTACCCAAACAAGTAAAAACAACTATGAAGTTGAATTTAAAGTTTTATATACTAGCGCCTTTTTTAAATCGGGCAATACTATCTTGAATGCCAACAGCCCATATTCTATTGCATTGTCAAATATCAATTTCAGCGAATTTATATTAGATGCGCATATTAATGAAACCGTTACGAATTTTGCCAATCCGTATGGTCCGTATTTTTTGAGCGCAGGGCTGAATGGCGATATAAGTTTTTTGGATAAAAAGAATACGAGTGATAATATCTCGGTAGATCGTTTGGATGTAAATTCCACTGCAAAATCAGATAAGGCTCTTGCACACAATATTGCTGATTTGACTGTCAATGCAGTGGAAAATAAGGCGCATGCAGCGAGTTCTACCCTTAGCAATAATCATGCTTATCTTGGATTCAATGGTTATAGATGCATAGAGTTGAAAGTGAATGCGGGCGCTGATGATTTTTTAGCGAATAAGAACGGCAAACAAGATTATCTCATAGCGTCATTTAGAATAGACGGTATACATTTTGATGATTATTACATCTATAATAACGTATCTTTTGACATATGTCTTTACAATGCGCTACAAGTAAAGAAAGAAGTAAGAGTAGCATCCGAGAGTATTTTCTCTCCGACAGACAATTCAACTTCCGAATATGGCATTCTTGACAGAAGCAACGACGGATATACTTTGACAGAGAATCATAGATTTGAGCCGTTGTTGAACGATTTGGGAGTATTTAATTTTGCGCCCGATAAAGACCGAAAATACAAGATTGAAACGCCCGAGGGGTATTATGCAACGATAAACGATGAAATTTCAAATCAAGAAAATATTTTTGCCGTCAGCGGTAAAAGTAATATTATAGGATTTACAACACAAATAGACAACAAGTCTAATGGCGGAACACATGGTAAAAGATTGATCGCGCAAGATTTTATAGGCGGAGAGATCAAGTTTGCAAATATTGAAATAAAAAGAGAACAGGAATTAAAACTCGGACAAACTTATCTTAGTTCTGAAATTCCGACTTATAGAGTTGTCAGGATGAGCGAAATGAACAATAATCTTTTCACTTTGGATACGACGGGTTACACGGGTGTAATAAACCTGCGTATATTAGATGAAAATTTGGATATCGTACATAGTTCTACAAGATACGGCAAGGAGTTGGTAATAAATTATCCGTTCTTAGCAGAAAAGAAATACTATATTGTGTGCGATAATCAATCTTATACTGCGCAAGCATTGCAGTTTAATGACAGAGACGTATTGGAAGTAGGAAATAAGAAATATCCATCAATAGAAAACGTCTATTATAAATTTACTGCGCCTAAATATACGCAGTACTATCAAACGTTTGCAAAACAAATCGTTGACGATCAAGGAAGCGTAATACCTATAAATGACGGCGATGCGTTCTTGGAAGCAGGCAAGACATATTATTTGCAATCTGGCATTTCAAGACTCATGACGAATATTTCGGATTCTCACATCCAAGATATAACAAAGTTGGATGAATCTATCGAGTGTTCTCAAGAGTTGAATGAAGTATTTAAATTCATACCTATAGTGGGCGCGCAATATAGTCTTATCGGCGGGACTTTTGATATATACAGAAATTGGACGCTTGTCGTCGAAGACGTGGACACCGTATATTTGAATGAGAGCGACATTACTTATCAGTTTGTAAAAAGACAAGAAGGCGGAAGTTTTTCATTGGATATACAAGGAGATGAACTGAGTCTTGGATTAAATAATCTAAGCCAATCGTCAGTATTTGGCAAGGGACAGTACGTTTTTAACTCAGATGAAAATATGCGTATCGAGTACGTTACAAATCCGTCAAAGAACGTCTACATTTATGACGCTTATTTAAATTTGGTAGAATTCGAACACGGATATCCTATGACTGAAGGTAAGAATTATATCTTTATAGAAGGCTCTGAATCAGGTACGATCATGATAGAAGAGTATTTGCAAAGAGTAAACGTAGACTTGTACGTCGACGGTCAAAAATACGAATATGATAGGGATTTTTATTATGGCAAAGATTTGATTTTGCCTGTACCTGTCAAGGATCGCTACAACTTTATAGGTTGGGGAGATGCAAACGGCTTGGTAACCGATTCTAACGGTCAGGGGCTGGACGTAATATTGGAAGAGTCTATGACTTTGACAGCCGTTTGGCAATTGCGCGGAATAGTAGTAAAATTCACATCAAACGGCGGTTTTTGGTGGAATGGGCAAGCAATGGTAAATCAAGAAGTCAGTCCTGTGTTCGTAGATGAAGATATAGATAGCATTTATGGAAAAGTCGTCTCTCTTATCGAAAGTACTCCGGAATGTATAGTGGAAGGATATTACTATACTTCCTATCGATTCGCGTTGTCTTCTTCGGATGCGTTAAACGACTATTATTCGTTAATGTGTTCTACGGTAAAAGAAAATTATAGAATTAGATTTGAGATATTTGGAAGCTATTATTATACAAATGGCGCTGTTGCGTATGGAGATTCTATTACGTATTCTAATTTTCCCAAAGAAGTATTAGATTGGAGCAATTGCGAATATGCTATAACAAGTTGGAGCAATTCGACAAGCCAAGAAGTATTCAGTATACGTAATGGGGGAAAAGTAGGAGACCTTACGCCGGGAATAGGTAGTAAAAACATCAACTCAGGCTACACCAACGTGGTTCTGACTGCAAATATAAAGTACGTATCTTATAAATTTAATATCAATAGTAATCTATACGAAGTGCCAAGGTCTCATAGTTATAAAATAGAGACGCTCGAAGACTATGGATATAAGGCAAGTAACTATTATGGATACAACCTATGTTTCCGAGATAACAATAGCCGAAACTACTATATTGACCAAGTAGTTTTTGTAAGCGATTTGCATAATTTTTGGTCATATGGTAAAATCGACGTAACGATAGACTTGAAAATAGTGTCGACACCAATAAAAGTTTATATATCTTATCTCGGTTATGGCGATGGAAAACTTGTTGATATGCAAAAAAATAAAAACGCAACGTCATATCAAGGCGGGACAGTAAATTTGTCTTCTGTGACGTCCAGAGGATGGATATTTGATTGTTGGAAATGCAATAATGTAAAAATAACGCAATTGACTTATTCGAATCTTGGTGTAAATAGATACTATAGTCAATCGGATACTGTAGAATTATATCGAAACGTCACAACGGAATTTATCGCAGATAAAATATACCCTAAAAATTCAGGTACGATGAGGGTAGATTCCGCAATGGGAGTTGCCAGAATATATGGCAGCGGTAAAGTCTGGAGGAATTACACATTTGTCATAGCGCCGTCCGTAAAGGAATTGACGATTGTCGGCGGCATATGGTATGATACTGATATAAAAGTAGAAGATGATGAAAGTAACTTAATATTATATTTTGACAACGTTTATATTAAGGCAAAAAATAATCAAAGTGTAATACAAAGTAACAGATTTATGGAATTCCTTTATTCATTTGGCACGACAGAACTTGTCGCAGGCGACGTGTCGGCAGACGGCGCGCAAGCAGCAATTGTTGCCAAAGAAAATATTGTTTTCGGCGGAGATAAATTTATCATTCGCGGAGGCAATTCAACTAATCCATATAAATTTGCTTCTTATGGGATTAAGTGCGATAGCGCAATACTTTCTGCAGCAAAAACGTTGGAAGTTTACGGCGGCAACGGAGTGTCCGGCGCAGATCATTCAAGTGGACGCGGCGGACACGGCGCTAGCGCAATAAATGCTGAAAATATGGCAACTATGACTAAAGAAAGTCAAATTATATGTTATGGTGGAAGCGGCGGCGACTCAATAAATGGAAGTAAAGCCGGCGATGGCGCTGTCGCCGCTAAGTTCAGAACGGCTCCGCCGATTCAATGTATCATTACGTACGTTCCCGGAAAAGGCGGGAAATCAGCAACTTCGGCATTATCAGGAAAAGATGGAGATGCGGGTTTCTTATTATATTGAATAATTAGTAGAGGTTGATTTGTGCTTGAATTAAAAGACTTAACAAAGACGTACAAGCCCCGAAAAGGAGTGCCTATAAAGGCGCTCCAAGGGGTTTCGTTGTCATTTGAAGAGCGCGGGCTCGTATTTATATTGGGAAGATCGGGAAGCGGAAAATCTACGCTGCTCAACGTTGTCGGCGGTTTGGATAGCGTCGACAGCGGAGAGATTATCATCAACGGCAGGTCGTCCAAAGACTTCAAGAGGGCAGATTACGACTCTTACCGCAACACTTACATAGGCTTTATTTTTCAGGACTACAACTTACTTGACGAACTTACAGTAGGCGAAAATATTACTTTGGCGCTGGAGTTGCAAAACCAAAAAGTCGACGAGGAGCGTTTGGAGAGCATACTTAAAGAAGTTGACTTAGAAGGTTACGCCGATAGAAAGCCCAACGAATTGTCGGGCGGTCAAAGGCAAAGAGTTGCCATAGCGAGAGCTTTGGTAAAGAATCCGCAGATAATAATGGCAGACGAGCCTACGGGGGCTTTGGATGAGGAGACGGGCATACAAGTCTTGAACACGTTGAAGAAGATGTCCAAAGACAAATTAGTCATAGTCGTGTCTCACGATAGAGAGTTTGCCGAGCAGTATGCCGATAGAATCATAAGGCTGAAAGACGGCAAGATTGGTTCTGACACGAAGGTCGGCAGCTCCGCCGCGCAAACGACAGACAGCGGTATAGAACGAAGTAAGGAAAAAATGCAATTATCCCGTTCGCGTCTGCCATATCGCTATGCGCTTAAAATGGGGGCGAACGGAGTCTGGAGCAAGCCGTTTAGATTGTTCATAACAATATTGTTGTGCATGGTAAGTTTTGCCGCATTTGGCGTGGTGGATACTTTCAACGCTTTTAACGCGCAAGACATGGCTTTAAAGGCATATAGCGATTCTAATTATGAAGCGTCTGCCTATACGGCAAAGCTCAAATTGGCAGGTACTGACAAATGGGGCGAAACAAGCGGAGCGTCGCTCAATGACATCGATAGACTGAAGCAACAGACGGGAATGAGTTACGTAGGAGTTACATATATAGGTTATAAAAACGGCGTCGAATTACCATTTACATATAAAGACAATTTGTCAGGCAGAAATAATTCGTGTTATTACAATAGGCGTTTTTATGGCTATTACCCGGCGTCGAAGTACTTTTTTGACATAATGGGATTTAAGTTGATAGGCAGTTTGCCGCAAAAAGACAACGAGATTGTCATCACGAAGTATATGTTTGATCAAATTAATCTCGGCGGTATGGATTTGCTTCATATGTATATAGAAGAAAATGAAATACGGTATTGGCCGGAGACTTTGATGCCGGATGCGTCTAGAACGGCGCAATCTGTAATTGAGCAAGAAATGTACATTGATATAGAAGGACATAAATATTGGAAAATCGTCGGCATACTTGATACCAATGCCGACAAGAATGGGAAGTTTGATTGTCTTAAACCTTCCAAAACATCTGCTCGTGATTATGACCAAGAGCTTTTGGAAAGCGAATGTATCGAATATTTTAGGTACGGCTATCATTCTATCGGCTATATATCGCAAGACAGATATGACGCAATCGTCGAATCTCACGTCGCAGACGTTGAAAGTTGGGAGGCTTTCGGCGCTTCGTCAAAAGGTAAATTGGGGATATCGCTAAGCGGCGCCGCAGATATTTCCGACCCGAATAATACTACAAGTTTTTGGGGTGTGGCTTCGGATAAAGATTTGGATAAAGTCAGAGACATTATATGGGTCGACGGGAAAGAACGCGCCACTTTGAATGACAACGAATATATCATAGGTCTGAATACCGCAATAAATTTGTTGCAAAATCATGCGCCGACAGAACGGGAAATATTTGTTACCCTCGATAAAACTTATTTTGACGGAATAATATCTTTTAAAGAGATATGTTTGTATGATTTATATTTCGATGGTAGGAATGACGTTGCAAAATATATTGCTTGCTATGAAGAGGCAGAGAACTTAGAGATAGAAAAGCTGAATATTTTCAAAGAGTACGTTTTGGAAAGGATAGACGCTTTTCCGAAAAATACAAACAGCGGTGGTAATTGGGATAGTTGGATGTATCCTGACAATGTAGTCGAGTACGTTTTAGGTATATTGTATTCAGCTGCTACTAACGGAGTTAGTCATATAATAAGAAATGACGAGAAGTTGGAGTATGATTTATCCAAACTTGAAGAGCATCATTGGAGAATGATGTATGCGGGATTTTTGTTAAATCCGATGGATTTCGGCGGATATTTTGATTGGTCTCAAACAATATTTTGGGAAATGGATTGCGGATACAACAGCAATCTTACAGGCGGAAGATGCGGCAAAGATGTCATACGCACAGGTCAAAAAGCTGTTTATCTCACCAAAAAATTGCAGACTATGCAAGATGAAAATTTGGACCACGTTTATTTGTATTATTTAAGCGACGATTTTGCAGACTTTACCGCAATAGATACTGATGCGAACATTGTAGGAATTTACGTGCCGCAAGACGACTTCCCGCAAGATGATCTTGGAGGTCTTGATGCTTTTGTATTCAACAATAAGATGTATGAAAGTATGAAAGACATAGAGCCGGAACCATTTTGCTTTTTGCTTGCGCCAATGCCTAAAGACAGCGCTCAATTAGCAAAACTCATCAACGTACATTATGCTGACGGCAATAGAGTATTGAGATTGCACGACGGCGTTGCTATCGAACTTGATTTAGTTCAGGCGCCATTGAATAAAATTCGGGGAATAATACTTATAATCGGACTTGGACTTGCAATGTTTTCAATTATTATGATGAGCAATTATATAGGTACGTCCGTATCCAATAAAAAGAGAGATATCGGAATTTTGCGAGCATTAGGCGCAAAAGCCGAAGACATATTTGCAATATTTGTCAACGAAAGCTTAATAATTGCAATGATAAACGCCGTTTTATCTATTTTAGTGACGGTATTTGTATGTATGGGATTGAACGTGATGATTATGAATATGACGCAAGTAGGATTTACCGTATTGTTTTTTGGCATAAGACAAATTGCAATTATGATAATTATCAGTGTAGCCATAGCAGTGATAGCAAGTTTGATACCGATATACAAGATGTCAAGGAAAAAGCCCATAGACTGTATACGAAATAGGTAAACTATATTAATAAAACAAGACTGATAAGATAGTGTTCTTATCAGTCCCGCTTGGCAGAGAGTGAGGGATTTGAACCCTCGGAACGGTTTCCCGTTCACACGATTTCCAATCGTGCGCCTTCGACCACTCAGCCAACTCTCTATAAGAAAAATTAAGTTTTTCAAAATCTCAATGAGGATTTTGGGATTACTTTCGTGAACAATTGTGATAATATCATAAAAAATAGTTTTTTGCAAGCAATTTATGGATCAAATATGGTTAAAATATAATTATGTAAGCAAAATTTTGATTGCCGAGGACGGCTTTGATATGATCGAAGTGGGGTAAAGTCGGAGATTTGGGATAATTCGTGAAGAATTATGTAAAATTTTGTCAAAATTTTGCCTAAATTCTAAAACATTACGCAATTTATGATTGCATAATTGGATTGGGTAGTGTTATACTATTCTTGAATTTTATTGATATCAGGGCCTACGGAGGGACTATGGAAGAGAATAACAACGAAGAGTTGACTTTTAGAAAAATTTGGCAACAAATAAAAAAGAGCGGAGTTAGAATCGTCGTATATGCTCTCATTGCTCTCATTGTATGCGGCGGTATTTTGGGAATTTGCGATATATTCGTAAGTCAAAGTCAGTACGAGACGAGAATTACTTATTATTACTCAGGAGCGGAGCTTGGCGAGAATCCTTGGGGCGGTCAAGAAGACGTCGTATCCGATATCAAGTCTGCTAACAACGTGTCGACGGCTTTGGATAAGTTGCAATACAGCGACGAGGAGAAAGACGCTTTGGTCAATTTGATCATAAGGAATCTCAACGTAATTTCCGCAGTTGACAACGAGATCGTCAACGAAGACGGAACGCTGATGAGCGCAAATTACAGCTATAGAATAGTCCTGTCGCAAGATTCGGCTATAGATAAGCTCATTAAATCAAGAAACGATTATAATAATATTTTGAGCGCAGTGACGACAAACCATATCGAAAACTTTAAGAAAAAGTTCTCTTTCAGCACTTCGCTTGGAAATTTGGCGGTTTTGGACAGCTATAACGCTTTCCAAAAATACGATACTATACGCGGTCATCTCAACGCTTTCTCCGAAGAAAGCAAAACGTGGGCGGAAAAGGCGTCTTCATTTGTGTCTACGAGTCAGGATATGTCATTCGCTTCTTTGAATACCCGTATTCAAATCGCTTCGCAGAAATTGGAAAACTATCTTAATTTCGTGTTGTTCAACGGCATCAACGCCAATGGCGAGACTCAATACGTGGAATTGAAATTAACGGAGGCGGCAGACATGATCGCAATATATGAAGAGGAAATAAAAACTCTCAACGAAGTGCTTGCGTTGATCATGCAAAACAAAGACGTCAATTTGCCTAATTCCGGTACGATAATCGTCAATCCTCCCGATCCGAAAGCCGTAACCGAGGCAATAAGTCTTGCCGTAAGCAACAAGACGCTTGCTCAAACCGATAAAAACGCTTGGGAGACCCGTAAGACGTATTTTAATTCGCAAGATTTCGACAGCAAGTCGGAAGAAGAGAAAGCAGAGCTTATCAACACTGCCAACGCGCTTGAACTCGAGGCTATAAATGAGTACAATGCGCTCATCGACAGCTATAAGCTAATGATAGACGAGTATAACAGCGGATACAACGTAAGTTCGCTTGTCAGAATGACGAGTGTGCCGACGCAGTCGACGAATTCTCCGATAACGATGAAAGTGGGATTGATCGTCGAATTGATGGTATTGATAATCGCCGTCATCGTGGCAATGCTTGTGACTGGCAAAAAGGGCGCTATGGTGCTCAAGAAAAAGGCTGCCGAGGAACAACAAGAAGTAGTTTTGATAGAAAACAGTCAAGAGGTAAACAACGAGCAAAACGCCGAACCGCAGGGCTTGCCCGCTCAAGGATTGGGCGATCCGACTGATCAAGATATCGACTCAAACGACGTCGAGTAAGCGGCGAATTGTAATTAAAAGAATAAATTATACAAATTCTGACAAAACCCGACTCCTAAGTCGGGTTTTGCTATTGACAAAAGTTTTGTCGTTGGTTTAAAATAAACTCATGAATACAGCGGTAATAGGCGAAATAAACAAAAGATGGCAAAGATTCGAGACTTTGCAAAAAAGGGTAGCGTACGTCCTTTTTGCAGGAGTTATGCTAATACTTTTGCAAGCCTTTTTTTGCTTGACGCTTGTGGGCACAGTCACGAATACCGTATCCAACAGATCTCATTTCATGCACTATTCGCAGTTGTATTTCAAGTTTTGTTCAATGCTGTTGACAATATTTTTGTTGACGTACTACGTTGTGAAAATATACGTCAACGTCGAAAAAAGCTCGGTAAGATTGGGCAAATTCACGCAAGACAATCTCATATTGCTGCCGTTTGCCTTTATGCTTATATGGGCGCTTATAGCGACTTTTAAATCGCCGTATTTCGAAAAATCTCTATACGGCGCAGGCTATATCAACGAGGGATATTTTACCGTCTTGCAATACGCAGTGGTATTTCTTTCCGCATATGCGATCCGCAACGAAATTAAGTGGGCAAAAGAGGCGATGCTTTGGACTTTTATATGCATGGCAGGCTTGATATGTTTTGTTTTCGTCGGGATTGAGGTCACTAATTACAGTATCCCTTCGTCGTTGAAAGCCGGCGTATTCAACAACTCCAATCATTACGGTTATTTTTTGGCGATGTCGTCGACGGCTACGTTCGGAGCGCTGGTATATTCCAAGAGAAAGTGGCAAATATTCGTGTCGGCAATTCTATTGCCTTTGAATATATTCGAACTTTTGGCATGCGACACTTTGGGCGCAAATATAGCGTACATATGCGGGATATTCTTCATAATTTGCAGCGGATTCATCTCAAAAAAACTCGATTGGAAGAGACTGTTGATAGCTTGCGCTTTATCCGGCGTCGTCAATTTTGTAATAGAAATATCCGGCAGGACCAATATGTGGCAATCTTACGTACAACTGTTTAAAGACGTCAAGAGAGTCTTCGCTCCCGACGAAGGAGACTCGAGCGGAGGTAATAGTTCGGCAGGTACGGGCAGATTCGGGCTGTGGGTGCGCACGATAGCCGTAATAAAGCAAGTGCCTTGGTTTGGAAAAGGACTCGATTTATATCATTCGAATAATATCTACGACACTTCGCTCGACGTGTCGCACAACGAATATATCACTATGGCAAGCAATATAGGTATTCCCGGACTTGCGATGTATTTTGGCACGGTCATATGGTGGTTTGTCAGAGCCGTGAAAGCGAGAAAAATCCTCACGGTATGCGATCTCACTTTGCTTGCAATAACGTTTGCGTATTTGATTTCCGCTGTGTTTGGCAATTCCTTTACGTATACGTATCCCTATCTGCTCATCTTTTTGGCGTTGAGTATGCAAAAGCCGCAATCGGCAGAGGGCAAGTACAAAAAGCTGCAAGAAAAAAACATCAATCTGGCGCAGTTGCTTCAAGCTGCTAAAGCGTAATAAACTATTTTAAAAAATTTTTGAGGTTTTTTTGCAAAAAGCGTATAAATTCAT
>CAMWVR010000052.1 GCA_947177795.1 uncultured Clostridia bacterium
TTTTTTTACCAATTGAACTTTATATATTCTTTTGAACGGCGTTTTCGTCAAAATATGCGTTTTGAATTTCGTCGACTTCGTCAAACATTTTGCTAAGTAATTGCTCTGCTTGGGCGCAAGACGTCTTGCTGAAAGTGAGATCGAACGCAAAATAATTATCGTTGAAAAGCGGATTTAAGACGACGTTCTTTCCGATTGTTAATATTTGCGTTTTGTCCAATTCCTCTTTGTCAAAAAACTCCATTTCCGAGACATTCAACGTCTTTGACTTGGCAGAAGCGATATAAAATCCTTGCGGCGTGACCACAAAATCCATTGCATCTGCGCTTTGATATACGGTACGTATATTTACGCCCAAAGTCAACGACTTGAAGTTGCCTTTGATTTTGGAAAACAATGACGCTCGAACCTTGCCTAGTTTCTTTTGACAAAAAGCGCCTCTCAAATACACTCCGTCAGAGACTTGAGTAAGCGCAGACTTCGCCAATGCGTAACGCTTTTTTGAGCGCAAATACGGCGCAACAGGCAAAAGCGCCAAAATTGCAAATACCGACACAAATACTGACGCAGTAATCAAAGATATCTGTGTGTATTTCTCCAATGACTTGTCGTAGATATTAAAACCATAGAATCTTTCATATTCCATCCCAGCTATATGAAAAATATAATAGTCACCTTTGAAATCAAATTTTTCACCATTATAAACCACTTTATCAAAATGACGAACGTATATGTGTTCTACGTATATTTGATTTGAAGAAAAGTCATATTCCTGCCCTTTTGCAAGTATAATTTTATCATCTGTATGCAATTGTAGAAATACCTCTCCCCAATAATCGCTCCATATATTGATAGTCAGACAATTTTCATTTAAAGTAATATCATTATTGCTTATATTCTTTATTTTACCAGACAAAATGGGATATCCGTCAACAATTGTCACGTCGACTTTCTCACTTTGTACAACATCATTATGAAATATTGGTAGTTTATGATTAAATAACAACGCAAAAATTACGCCCAATACAATAAATATTAGCGCAAGTATAGAAAATATGGTTGTCTGTTTGCTCTTAAATTTCATTTTGTCCTTTTGACCTGTTGATTAATATGTTTAAGACCTCTCCGCTACGGTCGAGGTGACATTATCTAAGATGTGACATTATAATACCCACATGCGAGCGTGGAGATTGGTGTGATTTTCGCTTTAGCAAGGGCGAGCGGTATCGTCAAGTGTACTTGCCGTACACGTCGATACCCCGAGTCCCGATGATTAAGCGGAAGGCGCGCCAATATACGCACTCGCCTTTTTAATTCATGTCGTAGATTATCTTGAGCCCCTTAAGCGTCAGCGACCTATCAACTACGTCGATAATCTTGTCGTCGTCGACGCCAAGCACGACTTCGCTAAGTCCGCCTGTGGCGATAACTTTGACGTCGTCGTATCCGCTCTCTTCTTTGAGTTTTTTGACGATATACTTGACCATGCCCGTTGAGCCGTAAATCATACCTGCTTGGAGAGCCGTGACGGTGGATTTTGCGATGATACTGTCGGGTTTTGCAATCTCTACCCTGGGCAACTTAGCCGTGTTGTTGACAAGAGCCTCAAGTCCCGTGATAATACCGGGAGCTATGCAACCGCCCAAAAATTCGCCTTTGGGAGATATCACGTTAAAAGTCGTAGCCGTGCCGAAATCCACGACGATACACGGACCGCCGTAAAGCCTATAAGCGGCAACGCTGTTTACAATCCTGTCTGCGCCCACTTCTTGAGGATTGGAGTATTTGATATTGAGTCCCGTCTTGATACCCACACCAACCATGATGGGCTTTTTGCCGAGATAGTACTCGCAAGCGTGCTCTATAGTATAGTTGAGAGAGGGTTGAACTGACGACATGATTACGCCGTCAAAGCGCTTGAGATCGATGTTCTTCGATCCAAAAAGCCCTGCAAAAAGTATGCCTATCTCGTCTGCCGTCCTTATGACCTTGACAGACAGTCTCCAAGAATGAACAAGCGCATTTTTGTCGTATACGCCCAATTTGATATTGGTGTTACCCACGTCGATTACCAGTAACATAATCCCTCCGTATTTAAATAAAAAATAGTGTCGGATATTTATCCATATTAGATATTTCGACTTCGCTAAGCTCCGCTCAATATGACAAGGAGATTGTCACCCTGACAATATTATGTCACCTCGAGCGTAGTCGAGAGGTCTCTATCCGTTTAATAAGTACCGACAAAATGGAGCCTCGCGACATTTTCGCTTGGTCGGTAGGGCGAAGTCCAACCGTACGTTTAGCAATAACTTTGCTTGCCAAAGTTATTGCGTATATTTAGGTTGTGACGCACGCCCCGTCACCTCGAGCAAAGTCGAGAGGTCTCTATCCGATTGAGATATTTCGACAACGCTACGCTTCGCTCAATATGACATAAAAGGATTGAGAGTTCTCCACTTCGGTTGAAATGACATTTTTTTAAAACGAAGTAGGTTCAAAGTCGGTCTCTTTTGTCGGCTCTTCTATGATAATCTCCCTGCCCATCTTCGGCGGCGGCACGAGTCTAGCCTGTCTTAGCGCAAGAATTATCGGCGGCACCAGAATAGAAAAGGCAATGATCTCTATCAAGAAGTTGATGCCAAACCAAGTGAGTATCAACTCAAGACTTATCTGCGTACCGTTGGTAAGCATTTTACCGTTGTATAAAAGCACAGTAAAAAGTCCGCAAAACAAAGTATTGGTCACTACGCCCAATGCGGTGCTAATTCCGCTGATAACTCCGTCGATTGCGTATATTTGCTTTTGATTGACAATTTCTTTGCCCTCTTCCGTGATGCGGTACTTGGGATGCAACAAAGCCTTTCTCAATCCCAAACCCACGAAATAACTTACTACGCCTATCAGCACTCTAGGCAACATACATACCAAAGGATTTTGCCACACGGGAGCCATAGGTCCCGCAGCCTTGGTGGTGTACCAGGCAAGTTGATTGACGACTGCCATCAATACGCCGAGTATCATCGTCATCTGAAAGTCATATCCTTGAGCAATGATGAGAAGCGGCAGTATCATAAACGCTAGCGTCACTGCGCCAAAGGAGATAGGAAAAAAACAGAAGAAGATTGTCAGCGCCAACATAAGCGCCAAGATTGCCAGATTTTTAGATCTGCGCGCGTTTGGGGTTTCCCCCGATTTTAAATTAGACATAAACACCTCGCTTGAGTTCGACCCCGATATCTTCATCGGGTATGGATACCCATCTTATATGGTAATAAAATTTTTCGGACATACGGTCAATTAAGTACCGCTGTCCGAAATCAGTATACAATATTATATATAAAAATTCAAGTGTTTTTATAAAATCGCCATTATAATTATCTAATCTGTCGGCTCGACTGCCGAATCGGCATTAGAGTTAACTACGTTATCTTTTAAAAGGTATTCTTTATATTTCTTTTGGTATCTTGTAAAATTGATGATTTCCCAAATTGTGTCCACTGCAAATACGGGCAGGAAGACGCACAGCGTAAACTTCCAATAAAGATCGGTAAACACTGCAACGAACGCCACCCATATTATAAATACGATCGACGTGATAATGCCCTTGAAAATTCTGTATGGCAACGGCTTGATTGAAAAGCTCAGCCACCAAGTCAAAAAGTTGTATTTTTGCATAGTTTGATTTTAGCACTACGTAGTGAATATGTCAATTCGTTTTATCGTCATTTCGACCAAAGTGGATAATTCGCAAACCTTGCAATACGTCATTTCGACCGTAGCTTAAGCGAAGTGGAGAAATCTCATCAGTATAACAATCGGATTGAGATTTCTCGACTACGCTCGAAATGACAAGTATAGACTATTCGATTACGCTCGAGGTGACATATTATTATCGAAATGACAAAGAATAATCCCCCCGCTTGCCTCATATACTCTAATATGACAAAGGTCAAATGGCTGTGGAGCATTGCGATAGCGATGGGCATAGTGTTGCTATACGCCTCGCTGAGCGCTTATTTCATAAAAATCGACGGGTGGTACAACGGATTGATACTGCCCTCAATTGCGCTTTCGCCAAAAGGTATGGCAATCGGTTGGAGCCTTGCGTATATCGTCAACATAGCCATAATTGCCAGACTGATATTCCACAGAAAACACACGATGATCATATTACCGCTTGTCATACTTGGCGTATTAAACATACTTTGGTGCATGGTATTCTTCACGATTCACTCCACGATTGCGAGTTTTGTAATATTGATAATCGCATGCGCTCTGATATTTGCAATATTCGTCATGACTATTCGCCGAGATACGATTGCCATGATACTACTAGAACCGCTGTTTGCTTGGTACGTCTATCTTGCAATAGTCAATTATTATATCTTCATCAACAATTAAAAGATACCGACCAAACGAAAACGTCGTAATGCTCTGTTTTGTCGGTATTTATTAAGCGGATTAGATCTCTCCGCTACGGTCGAGATGACATTTCAATTATTATTTATGTCACCCTGAGCGAAGTCGAGGGGCTAATCCGTTTTTCTTAATCTGTTGAGATTTCTCCGCTACGGTCGTAAGGAGCGAAGCGACGGCATAGTGAGCAAGCATGTGCGTCTCGTGCGAGCGTCAATGACAAAAAATTGGTCGAGATAACACAATTAAAGCAACAAGGCTGCCGCTTGCGCGACAGCCTTATCGTTTTATCATATGTAGTTCTGTAACAATTTGTACTATTCCTTATTTACAGCAGCAGCAAAGCGCTACGATAACCGGTATAATACAACTGCAATCACAGCCGCTCTTGCTAGAGTTGCATGAGTTGCCGCCGCAGCAACCGCAGCACATAAGCAAGATGATGAGCCATAAGCAGTTGCATCCGCAGCCGTTGTTAGCGTTTTCGGAATAGCATTGATTGTTTGCGCAACCGCAATCGTTAAAGTTCGTCATTACAATTTCCTCCATTGTTTTTGAAGGTCCGAGCGCCGCTCTTTCCTTCTAGTTCATAATAAGCAAATAAAAATAAAAGTGTGACTATATATTTGACATACTAACTCAAATTTATTAAAATAAAAACATTAATATATCGCGTACATCGTATGGAAATCTCTCCGCCAAGGCGAGACGACTGTCAAAAAATTATGCGATCAAGGAGTACTTTATATTATGGCAGAATTGACAATGGATAAACTCGTTGCGCTTTGCAAAGGCAGAGGCTTTATCTTTGCGGGTAGCGAGATTTACGGCGGATTGGCAAACACTTGGGACTACGGTCCTTTGGGCGTTGAGCTCAAAAACAACGTCAAAAGAGCGTGGTGGAAAAAATTCGTGCAGGAAAACACCCTCAACACGGGTCTTGACAGCGCAATACTTATGAATCCCAACGTATGGGTTGCGTCGGGTCACGTAGGCGGTTTTTCCGATCCTCTCATGGATTGCAAGAGTTGCAAGACGCGTCACAGAGCCGACAACCTCATCGAAGACTATATCGCTCGCAAAAAGCTCGATTTGAGCATTGCAGGCTGGTCCAACGACAAAATGGAAAAATATATCGCCGACAACAAGATCGTCTGCCCCAACTGCGGCAAGTGCGACTTCACGGGCGTAAGACAATTCAACCTTATGTTCAAGACATTCCAAGGCGTGACAGAAGACACGACCAACACCGTATATCTTCGTCCCGAGACTGCGCAAGGTATCTTCGTCAACTTCCTCAACGTGCAACGCACGAGCCGTATGAAAGTGCCTTTTGGTATCGGTCAGATCGGCAAATCGTTCAGAAATGAAATCACACCGGGCAACTTTATCTTCCGTGTGAGAGAGTTTGAGCAAATGGAACTTGAGTTTTTCTGCAAACCCGGCACTGACCTAGAGTGGTTTGGATATTGGAAAGAATTCTGCAAGAATTGGCTTTTGGGACTGGGTATCAAAGAAGACAGATTGAAACTCCGTGACCACGATCCCGAAGAGTTGTCGCACTACTCCAACGCAACGACCGACTTTGAATTCAAATTCCCATTCGGTTGGGGCGAACTGTGGGGTATCGCAGACAGAACAGATTTTGACCTCAACGCTCACGCAAAAGTAAGCGGAAAGAACCTTGAATACACCGACCCCGTGACGAATGAGAAGTACGTGCCTTACGTAATCGAGCCGTCGCTCGGCGTGGAAAGAATGGTTCTTGCTCTGCTCTGCAACGCTTATGAAGAGCAAGAACTCGAGGGCGGAGACAGCCGCGTAGTAATGCACTTCCACCCTGCTATCGCTCCTTATAAAGTAGCGGTATTGCCGCTCCAAAAGAAAGCTCTCGGCGAAAAGAGCGAAGAACTGTATAGACAACTCTCCAAAAAATTCTCCGCTACTTACGACGAAACTGCGTCTATCGGCAAGAGATACCGCCGTCAAGACGAAATCGGCACTCCTTATTGCGTGACAGTCGATTTCGACACCTTGGAAGACAACTGCGTCACCGTAAGAGAAAGAGACAGTATGGAGCAAGAGCGTATCTCAATCGACCAACTCGAAGAGTATCTCGCAAAGCGTATGGAATATTAAAGATATAAGGATGGAGATTTCTCCACTACGGTCGAAATAAAGTTTTTATTTAATATGTAATAAAAAAGGAGTGCAACTTAATTTCGCTCCTTTTTGCTTATTTTATTTGTCTGCCTTTCATTGTCAAAAGTAAATTTTATGTAATATAAAAAACTATATATGGACAATTTGGCTTTATATTGTTATAATAAATTAAAGAATTAGCGTATGATTAGATAAAACAGAAATTGAAACTAATTTATATCAAATTACATTTTCCTCGGTAACATAAGAGTATATCTCAATAATTAAGGAGTGGCAGCAATATGGAAAACAAAGAGTTGATAGAAGAATTAAAAAAGATTAAAGAGGAATTGCAAAAGAAAAACTTGCAAGAGCAAGACCGCAACAAAAAGTTACATTTCAAATTATCATTGCTATGCGTACTGTCTTTCTTCTCTATGTTGCTTATAATGGTCAACATAATAATGCTGACTGTAGTCTAATCGAATAAATAAAAAAACATAGGACGATCTTCTCAAGACCGTCCTATTTTAATCTTATCTAATTTTTAATTAGCCTTTCGTCGAATAGTTTGGCGCCTCTTTCGTAATACTTATATCGTGCGGATGGCTCTCGATAAGCGCCGCATTGGAAATCTTGACGAATTGCGCTTTCTTACGCAACGTGTCGATATTAGGCATACCGCAATATCCCATACCCGAACGAAGTCCGCCCATAAGTTGGAAGATCACGTCTGCGAGTGAGCCTCTGTAAGGTACTCTGCCCTCGACGCCTTCGGGAACGAGTTTTTTGGCGTTGGTCTGGAAGTATCTGTCTTTGCTGCCTGCCGACATAGCCGCAAGCGAACCCATACCTCTATATACCTTATAAGATCTGCCTTGGAAGATTTCGATTTCGCCAGGAGTCTCCTCTGTGCCTGCAAAGAGACTGCCAAGCATTACTGCGCTTGCGCCTGCGCCCAAAGCCTTGACGATGTCGCCCGAATACTTGATACCGCCGTCGGCGATGATTCTCTTGCCCATCTTGTCGGCTTGCTCTGCGCAGTCCATGACTGCCGTAACCTGAGGTACGCCGATACCTGCGATAATTCTAGTAGTACAAATAGAACCGGGACCGATACCCACTTTGACTACGTCTGCGCCGCTGTCAATGAGCGCCTTAGTCGCGTCTGCGGTAGCTACGTTGCCGGCAATAATCGGAAGGTCTCCAAACTTTGCCTTCACCTTGGCTACGCAATCAAGCACACCCTTGGAATGTCCGTGAGCAGTGTCTATCGTGATGACGTCGACTTTGCTCTCGACCAATGCGGATACTCTGTCCATGATGTCCGCCGTCACGCCTACTGCCGCGCCTGCCAAAAGTCTGCCGCTGCTGTCCTTTGCGCTGTGAGGATACTTGATAGCCTTCTCTATATCTTTGATCGTGATAAGTCCTTTGAGATTGCCCTTCTTGTCGATGAGCGGCAACTTCTCTATTCTGCGCTCCGCCAAAATCTTTTGGGCTTGCTCGAGCGTAGTGCCTACGGGAGCTGTGACAAGATTGTCTTTGGTCATGCAATCGCCGATGAGCTTGGTCATGTCCGTCTCGAATCTCAAATCTCTGTTGGTAATGATGCCCACCAATCTGCCGTCGACAGTGACGGGTACGCCGCTGATCTTAAATCTGCGCATAAGATTGTTGGCTTCCTCCAAAGTATTTTGAGGTCCCAAAGAAAACGGATTGGTAATTACGCCGTTTTCGCTTCTCTTGACTTTGTCGACTTGCTCGGCTTGCTGCTCTATAGACATATTCTTGTGAATCATACCTATGCCGCCCTCGCGCGCCATAGCGATAGCCAACTCGCACTCGGTAACAGTGTCCATCGATGCGCTCAATAGCGGAATATTGAGTGTAATCTTGTCACAGAGTTTTGTAGATAAGTCTACTTGATACGGCAACACCTCTGAATATTGAGGAATAAGCAACACGTCGTCAAACGTCAATCCATCTTTTGCAATCTTGCCCATTTGAAATAATCTCCTTAAACTTTTTATTATTTTAAATCAAATCATTAGGGTATGTCAAACGAATTACTTGTCACTCAAAGAATTTTTGTTACAAATAATAAAGATTTTCTAGCTCCACTTAGTTAAGGTCGAAATGACTGACATTAGTTGCGATATTGACCTTAGAATTTTACATTTTTGTCTTGAAATATTGTTTAATATATGTTAAAATAAATACGTGTGTAATATTTTTGACACTTTGGAGGCCAAAATGATTGACGAAATTAAGACACTGATTACCAAAATGACCTTGGAAGAAAAAGCCGGGTTATGCTCCGGTTATGACTTCTGGAGCACAAAGCCTATAAAACGACTTGGCGTGCCAAGCGTGATGATGGCAGACGGTCCTCACGGATTGAGAAAAGAAAACGACGACGACGTCAATCTCGGAATGAAGCAATCATTCCCCGCCACGGCTTTCCCGCCTGCGGTCAACCTTGCCAGCACTTGGAACGTGAATATGGCTACCAAAATGGGCGAAGCCTTGGGCAAAGAGTGTCTTGACCAAAATATCAGCACGATTTTGGGACCGGGTACGAATATCAAGAGAAGTCCCCTTTGCGGACGCAACTTTGAGTATCTGTCTGAAGACCCGTATCTTGCAGGAAAGATGTGCAAGAATTATATTGAAGGCGTGCAGTCAAACGACGTAGGCACTTCGCTCAAGCACTTCTGCGCCAACAATCAGGAAAAACGCAGAATGACAATCAACAGCATAGTCGACGAGCGTACGTTGAGAGAGATATACCTCCCCGCATTCGAAGAGGCTGTCAAGGCTCAACCCGACACCGTGATGTGCTCTTATAACAAACTCAACGGCGTATACCTGTCGGACAACAAGCGACTTCTCACGGACATATTGAGAGACGAGTGGGGATTCAAAGGTATCGTAGTCAGCGACTGGAATGCGCTCAACAACCGTATCGAAGCAATCAAAGCGGGACTTGACCTTGAGATGCCGAGTTGCGGCGGCGCAACCGACAAGCAAATCGTCAAAGCCGTCAAGAGCGGCAAGCTTGACGAAAAACAACTCGACAGCGTCGTGGAAAGATTGCTAGGATATATTATCAAGAGTTACTCTGCTCTTCAACCCGAATACAAAGCCGATTACGACGAGGCGCACCAAGTGGCAAGAGAGATCGCAGAGCAATCTTTCGTGCTCATGAAAAACGATAACAAAGTATTACCTATCGACGAAAGCGAAGACGACATCGCCGTCATTGGCGAACTTGCCCGCACGTTGAGATATCAAGGCTCGGGATCTTCGAGAATCAATCCATACAAACTCGTCAACTTCCTTGAGGCAATGGACGCCAACGGCAAGAAATATGAATTTGCTCCCGCATACGATTTGGTGGGCGACAAACTCGACGAAAAGCTCCTTGAAGAAGCAATTCAAGTGGCTAAAAAGCATAAAAAGGTATTCCTATTCGTGGGACTTACCGACCAATACGAAAGCGAGAGTTACGACCGCAATCACATGACGATACCCAAGAGCCACAGCGACCTCATTGAAGTAATGACGTCTATCAATCCAAATACGGTCGTCGTGCTCTTCGGCGGATCCCCCGTCGTCATGCCTTGGATAGACAAAGTAAGCACTATGCTCAACGCTTATCTCCCGGGCGAAGCGGGCGGAGAGGCGCTGTATAACGTGCTATTCGGCAAGGTCAACCCAAGCGGCAAACTCGCCGAGACCTACCCGATAAAGGAAGAAGACAACATCGTCAGCAAATACTTCCCCATGGGACCCAAAAACGTGGAATACAGAGAAAGTATCTACGTAGGCTATAGATATTTTGACAGCGCAAATAAAAACGTGCTCTTCCCGTTTGGCTACGGATTGTCATACACGACCTTTGAATACAGCGACTTGAAAATCGACGGTATGCAAGTATCCTACACTGTTACAAATACGGGTAAGGTCGACGGATACGAAGTATGTCAGCTGTACGTCAACGATCCAAACCCCGTAGTATTCAAAGCCAAGAAAGAACTCAAGGGCTTTGAAAAAGTCTTTGTCAAGGCAGGAGAAAGCGTCAAGGTCACGCATACGCTCGATTATCGCTCTTTTGCGTTCTATAATACTGCAATCAACGAATGGTATGCGACGAACGGCGAATACAATATCCTAATTGGCTCGTCGAGCAGAGACATAAGACTGCAAGGCGTAATGGAAGTCAAGTTTGACCAAGAGGAAAAGAAACTCCCCGATTACAAGACTATCTGCCCTTGCTACTATGATATCGCGCATTGCGACGACGTACCGAGCGAGCAATTTGCAAAACTTTACGGCGGAGATATCCCCGTCAACGCAGACACCAAGCGCGGTTATTTCGATTACAACACCACGATTGGCGAACTCAAAGTGTGCTTGATCGGAAAACTTATCGTCAAAGTTGCGCCGTCGATCATCAAGAGCCAAGTGCCAAACGCCGACATAACTACGATGATGATGCTCAAGCAAGGTATGGAAGAAATGCCGCTTAGAGGTCTCGTCGGTATATCTTCGGGACTTATCCACACTTCTCTTATCGACGGTATGCTTATGTGGGGCAACAAAAAATACTTCAGAGGTATCTTTAAGTTGATTGGCGGAGTCTTCGGCACGTTGGGTCATATATTGAACAAAAACGCAATGGAAAAACGCAGAAAAGAAGGCAAAGCCGTCATGGTCAACGACGTCATCAAAGAAATCAAACAAAACGAAAAAGAGAGAAAAGCTCTCGAAAAAGAAAAGACGAAGCTTGCCAATAAAGAAACCAAGATGATTGAGAAAAACGAAAAGCGCGAAGAGAAATTGGCAAAGAAGTCTGCAAAATAAAGTCACGTTAAATCAACTAAAGCGGGAGTATATCCCGCTTTTTTATTATACTTGATAAGTCATTCCGAGCGTAGTCGAGGAATCTATATCCGATTATATTCCATAGAGACCTTTCAACTTCGCTACGCTCCGCTCAAGGTGACGTTAGAACGTATGTCATTTTATGCTATTAGTCATATTCTCATACTTGTCCTCATAAAATTTAATATCAATTTATATTGGAGGATATATGAAAAAGTTTTTTAAGGCAATTATACCCATCGCAATTCTCGCAGTAATGATCGCAGCGTGCGTGGGTTGTGTGGAACAAAAGACAAATCTCGAAAAATTATCCGAGCGCGCCAGCTATATGCAAAACGCTCTCTACACCGCCGCAGACGACAACTTCGACGTCTCATTGAGCGTGATAATGCAAGAAGAGCACTTCATCGCCGACGGCAAGACGGACAAGGTCACGAATATAAGCACTCTCACGCTCACACCGCATAACGTAGACACACTGTCCAACACGTACGAATACACTTTGAAAGGTAGCAAATCAAGCGCTACGGGAAGTATCTCAAAAAACAAATTGGGAATCAATCTCGCTTGCAAAATCGAGAATATCGCCGACCTCGGCGACCTTGAGAGCCTCACTCTCACTCTCGGCGAAACGAGCCTAGAATATACCCTCGCCAATATCTGCCCCGCAGAATGCAGCGCAGAAGACGCTTTGGAAATAGCCTACAACCATTATCAAGAAAAAATCGACGCTTCTCTTGCCGAAAATACTTTTGACAGAGAATGTTACGTCAAACTTATCACTCAAACTCAAGAGGACGGCAAATACTTTTGGTACGTGTCCTTTATAAAGAACAAAGGCGATTATTGGTCAGTCATCGTAGATCCGCAAACCAAAGAAGTCGTCAACGCAAGAGAAAGCAAGTAATTACACCTCACCCTTACCCCTCCCCTCAAGGGGAGGGCGAGTGTTGGTAATAAGTATTAGGAAAATCTAATCCGATTATTAAGTACCGACAAAATGGAACGTAGTGACATTTTCGCTTGGTCGGTAGGGCGAAGTCCAACCGTATCTCTAGCAATTACTTTGCTTGCCAAAGTTATTGCGTATATTTTAGGTTGTGACGCACACCCCGTCACCTCGACCGTAGCGGAGAGGTCTAATCATTTTAGATATTTCGACTCCACTACGTTTCGCTCAATATGACTCGTTCAAGGTGTAACTCTCGCTTTAAACGAGTCATTCTGAGCGGAGTGCAACGTAGTCGAAGAATCTATTACTTCTTACTTCTCATAGAGCGTTGCTCTCTGAGAAGCTCTTGATATCTCTCAATCTGATCTTCCCTTAAATCAATCATATTCTTCGCCGCCTTGCACGCTTGCGCATCGCTTACCACGACTTCTGTCTCTTTGACTTTGATCTTCGTTCCGTCTCCGCTCGCATCTCTTCTGATGTCTTTCATATACTCGTCTTCCATTTTCAAAAGAGCTACTGTCGTGTCTTTCTTTATCGTCAGCTTGACAAGCGGATTGACACTTGACTGACCCAAGAGTATGAAGTACGTCGACTTCTTCTCTTTGCACTTATCTTTAGAAAGTGCGTATTCTCTGAGACTGTCAAAGTACTTTTGTTGAGTCTTACTAAGTCTTGCGTACGCTTCGTCAAGAGTAAGTCTCGGAGCTTTCTCTACTTTTGGTTTTGCAGGAGCAGTTAATTTTACTTCTTTCTCCACTACCTTTTCCACCACCTTTTCGACAGGTACTTCGACTATTTTCTCTATGGGTACTTCCTTAACTACTTCTTTCTCGACGATTTTTTCTATCTCGACAGGCACCTCTTTCTCGACTATCTTCTCCACCTCTACGGGTACTTCGACGACTTTTTCCACTACCTTCTCGACAGGGACTTCTTTCTCGATGACCTTTTCTACCACTTGAGGTTGAACGGACTGATTGGCAAGTTTTTCCATTATGATTCTCTGTCCCTCAAGCAAAGCCTTGATAGCCTCGTCATTGACGTTGGTTGCGACCACTTCTTTTTCGACAACTCGCTCCGCAGGTTGCTCCGATATTTTTTTCATCATCAATTCTTGATTGTGGGCAAGCTCTTCTTGCGTCTTCATTATTTGCTTAATCACTTCGTCGTTCGTCGACGCCTGTTGAGGCAAAAGTTGTTGCATACCAGGCAACAATGCAGTCATTGTCTCTGATACTATGCCTCTTATCTCGTCTGCTCCGAGTCCTTGTTGCACGACGTAACCGCCGCCCATATATCCGCCTTGCGGCATACCTTGAGCCATTCCGCCGTTGTTGTCCATGCCCATAAACATCATTCGCAGATTTTCTTTTTCTTCCTGTCTCTTCTTTTCCTCGTATTCGTCTCTTGCGTCTTCTAGTTCTTCTTGCGCCTTGTTGTTGAGCGAC
>CAMWVR010000053.1 GCA_947177795.1 uncultured Clostridia bacterium
TCGAAATGACAATTAGGTTGCTCGAAATGACAATTAGGTTGCTCGAAATGACAAATAGGTTGCTCGAAATGACAAATAGGATGCTCGAAATGACAAATAGGATGCTCGAAATGACAATAATGCAGTGGCGCAGAGGTTTTGACCGTATTGACAATTGCAGTCAATATGTTATAATAGAATTAAGAGGGAGATGTATCAAAAATATGAAAGCGTTAGTAGTAGAAGACGACAAAGCGTTGTCGGATATGCTGTGCAGAATGTTGAGTTCGATAGGCGAAACGGAAGCGGCGTACGACGGCGAAAGCGGTCTTCATAAAATTCTTACCAACGATTACGATATCGTTATTCTTGACATAATGCTGCCCAAGATGAACGGCGAAGAGGTCTTGAGAGGCGTTCGCCGTCACAAACTCACGCCGATAATCATACTCTCGGCAATAGGTATGCTTGAGAGAAAGGTGGAATTTCTCAACATCGGCGCAGACGATTATATGGTCAAACCTTTTTCAAGAGAAGAGTTGCTTGCGAGAGTGCAGGCGACTATGCGCAGATATCACAGAGATTTCGGCGCTTTAAAATACAAATTGGGAGATTTCACGATAGACTATACCAGCAAAATGGTCCAATTCAAAGGCGATATGCTGCCTATCAACGGCAAGGCGTACGAAGTTCTTGAGACCCTCGTCAAAAACAAAGAGATAATCGTCACAAAACAACAGTTGTTTGACAGCGTATGCGGATTTTACAGCGATACGGTGCAGAGCGTCATCGAGGTGTATATCTATAGACTGCGCAAGATTTTGGCAAGCGTCGGATTGAGCGATTGTCTGCAAACCGTCAAGACAATAGGCTACAGGTGGAGCGAAACAGGCTGTAATCTCACGGGAGGCGCTAAATGAAGAACACGTTGATCACTACCAAGAGTTGGCAATACAGGGCCTGGATAGCGGGATTTGTCACGCTTGCCGTGATACTCGTCCTTTGCGTGGGAATCGTCGTACAGGTCCGCCAAGGCGGAGACGAAGTTGCGCAAAAGACGATGAGCGATTACGCCAAGTTGATAAAGGAGAGCGGAGAGAGCTCGCTGTTTGAGCTAGTCGAAGAAGACAACGAAAGTGCGTATCTCTATCGTGAGAACGTAGACGTAATCGTCTATATCCGCCGTCCAGACAACACAGCGGGCGACTATACCGCCGTGAAATATCTCAAAGAACATACCACTGCCATTCCCGAAAGATTTGATACCACCGTCGACGAGAAGATAGGAAATTATAAATACAAGACTTATACTTTTGTATACAAAGACGGAGTATACGTCAAATTGCTTATGCAGGCTGATCTGCTTGAAAAATACGACGACGTCGACGCTTTTATTTGGTTTATTCCCGTCACGGTAATACTCGTGCTTGCGATATACACGGCGTTTGCCTTTCTTATGGGCAAACCCGTCGTCAAGGCGATCCAACAGCAAAAAGAATTTATCCACGACATGACGCACGAGATACGCACGCCGCTGACGGTCATAAGGGGCAATATGGAAAATATGCTTGCCTCTCCCGATTCTACCGTCATGCAGGTAAGCGATCTCGTGGAAAATACTCTCGAAGAAGTTCAGCATATCACTACGCTGTCGCAAGACTTGATGCGTAGCGTGTCTGCGCCTGCGACAAAACAAAACGCCGACGCCGACGTCAGCGAGATTATATTGGGAGTGCTTGACGTGTACAGCGAGATAATAGGCGAATCCAATCGCACTCTCATCGCCAACGTGCAGTCGGCAAGCACCGTCATGGAGGCGGAAAAGGTCAAGCAGCTTGCAATAATACTCTTGGAGAACGCAGTCAAATATACGGGAGACAAAGACAAGATCAAAGTTTCGCTCAAGAGCGCCGACGGAGGTTGCGTATTGACGGTGGCCGATACGGGTATCGGCATTGCCGACGGCGACGAAGAAAAGATATTCCAGAGATTTTACAGAGGAGACAACGTCAAGTCCATTAAGTCGGGCACGGGGCTTGGACTTGCCATTGCCAAGAGCATGGTCGAAGAGATAGGCGGAAAGATATACGCTTCTTCAAATATTCCAAGCGGACTGATAGTGACGGCGTTTCTTCCCGAAAGAGGTTGAGTATGCGTAAAAAGCCGTTGATAGTTTTTGTTCTCGTTTTGCTCGTCGCAGTATGTCTTTTGGCTTGTTCTTGCAAAGGTACGCCCAACGACGAAGTTATTCCCGTGACCGATTGGCGGGATTATCTGCACGACGTGGCGGCGGCTATCGACGCTCAGTTCCTCAAAGTCGATACCAAAGAACCCGTCGCCTGCGATTTTAAGATAGATATCCAAGACGCCGACGGCAATGACAAATACGAGTGCGTACTCAAACTCAATCTCGATTTGCAAAATAAAAGTCCTCAACAAGGCGTATTGAATATCGACAAAGTAGTCGGCGAAGACAGGCAAGTATTCTTGCAGTTGTATAACGACGACGATACGCTTTATTGGCAGTTTTACGACGAAGAGACGGGGCAGTACCTCAAAGACCGATATGAAAACGCTCCGCTCTTGTACGCTTTGATCAAAGTTGCGGGAACTTTTGGCGACGACGTCAATTATTCGACGATGGGCGTAGTCTTTACTTTGTTTGGAAGAGCGTTTTTTACCGACGCAACGGCAAACGCCGACCATAGCGTATATACATTTGATTTCGATTTGAAAAAAGGTCTCGACAGCGATATTGCCAGAGAGACTTTTGCCAAACTGCCCGAATTGCTGCAAAAGCTGTTTTTCTCAATCGCCAAAGTGGAGAATTACGAAGATATGCTTTCTAAAACTCCGCCGTTTAAAGGAAAAATCAATTTTTATCTGTCCAATGGCAAATTGGATTCGATAGGCAGCGAAGAACTCTTGTTGCAAGACACCGAAGGAGATACGAAGATCAAATTCAATATGTCGCGCATAGTTATCGCCAACGGAAAAGACGAGTCTATCGTAGATTATTTCCCCGACGACGGAGAATATGAGGAAAGAAGACTTTTTGAAGCCACTACGGTGGGAGTCGTCAAATTGGAGAACGCCGAGTCTGATAGCGTAGAGATGCGATACGATTATGAATTCAGAGCAAAGTTGGATTTGCTTGAATTGATTGCCGTGGATTGGGACTTGACTCAACTCGACGACGACAACTTTTTCCATATGCGAGTGTCGCATATATGCAATTCGCAATGCGGGGCATTCTGTAAGGATAAATACGACCCTGCCAAGGGCGCTATTTTCGACGTGGCTTTTTCGCCCAAGGACTTTGGCTCTCACGACGTATATATCAGCGTCGGTCTGCGAGCTTTGATAGGCAGTCGCGTAGCGTCGCAGTTTTTTAATATTTCCGAATCGCTGTTGAATACGCAAGTGCCCGAGTATTGGTTGGCGGTCATATCGGCGGAGACGCTAATGGGACAGATATCCTCGTCGCTCGTTGAATCCGACGAAGAAGAAAAGACGATTGGAGAAGAGTTATTGTTGGCGTTGATTTACAAAGACGACGGGCTGAGCGCTCCTATCAAAAGAGTCTTGCAGGCGTTGGGACTGTCGAGCGAAACCGCAAGTTCGCTCATGAGCGCGTTTAGTTGTGACAATTATCAAATAGATACCCTGACGGTGGAGCAGACGTATTATAGACCAAGCGTCTCGCCGTACGATATAAAGCGAAGCGCCATACACTTGTACGGTAGCGACGTGGCGGGCACGAAGCAATACACGAGAGGCTTTATAAGCAGACCGCCTGCGTTGAATTATATGTGTCAAAGTCAAAAGGCGACGGACGGCGAAAATTCTTACGACGTGGTCAGTCTTCATAACGAAGAATACTCCGAGGGCGTATTGTACGGCGCAGATACTCCGATGTGCGCCGACGAGGCGGAAAAGATAAAAGGCTCGTACGTTTACGCCGACGCAGAGGATATCTACGGCGATAAGTTCGACGCTCGGCTATACGTCGTCGATCATTCTCCTATAGATTTGCAATCCGACGGGTGGCAGAGAGTGGCGCTATACTGTATGCCGACGGGCAGAGGATATTTTGACGGCAAACTGTGGGAAACGTTGAGACAATATAGCTGGAGCAGGTGGCTTTGCAAGACCGTCTATACGTATATCAAGTTGGACGAGGTCGAAGACGTCGATTATGCGCATTTGGAAAAGTCGGAATATATGCAAGGCGAAAAGTTGAGCAGCTCAGACAATCCCGAGAGGATATTGGCAAATATCAACTATCAAGGCGGAAAGAGCAAAGGTATTTATCTTAGCGCCGTCAACGCAAAAGAACTTTTGCTTACGGATCACGTCGGCAACAGATATATCTGCGCAGATCAGGATATTGCAATGCAATTTTATCTTTTCGGAAAGTATTACGGCGAGATCGTCAGAGTAAAGCGGGCAAAAGACGTGACTTTGACCACCACTGCGCAAGAGCTTTCGCTCGAGCAAAACGATCTCGGATATTCTTATCAATTGCGAGTGGGCGTATTGCGATATACTCTTGCCGACGACAGCGTTGTCGAGGTTGTTTTGCCAATCGACTATATCAAAATAAACGGATTTGCAATCGACGAGCCAAACGAATATTTTTACGTCAATCCCGCTTCGTCGACAAAAAGCGTCGTCATAAAGAATATCGGCAGATATACTTTGACCGTCAAATTTGAGGATTTGGAAAGATCGATACCGCTGTATATTCTTCCCAAGTCGGAGAAGAGAGACGAGAGCAAGTATAAGATAGAGAATACCACGATCGTAAATTCGCATTATTTCGAGGGATATAGCTACGCTTTTTCTGCGGCTATTTCCAATACCTATCACGGAGAGTGGGGCGTGTCTTATAAGATATCGGTTCAAGTATTGAGAGGATATATCAGTTCTTCGGGAACGCTTTTGTATCAAGAGCTCGAGAATGGAGAGGAGTATTTTAATATATCCGAGATCCGTATAGCGGGTAATATTGCAGATAACGATTATTCAATAGACTTGCCGCCGACTCTTTATGAAGACTTGACAATCAGGTCAAGGATACTTTTCTTGAAGAGCGGATATTATAAAGTACGCTTTAAGCTGGGTTCTTCTTATTGCGAGCAAGAAATTCTTGTGGAAAAAACTTTTGAATAAAAATGATTTAAAGATAAACGACGCAGCCTGTAGACCGCGTCGTTTTTTATGGGAAATATTGCAACGGAGAGGAGGGAAATGATTTAGTGATGCTCTCCGTTGCGTAGAGTTAGGCTACTGCTTTGTTTGTTAACACGGCTGTCGAGAATTCTCGTCCGTCGTAAGTAAACTTGACGCTTAGCGTTACTTTTTTGCCGACGTGATCTGCGCCCAATTTTCCGTCAGTCAATGTTATTTCATCTCCTATCACAGTAGAGCTTACGGCTATGTTTGCCGTTACTTCAACTTGGATGTCGTCGAGTTTTGTACCCTCAAACGTATCGGAGAATACGTACTTGCCGTCCTTGTATGCAAGACGCATCTCGTGAGATTCGCCGTTTGGCGTCAACACTACGAATTTCATAAGGTCGTCAAACGTCTTTTCTGACTCTATTTTGGAAACGTAGATGTAGGTGAGATTATACGCCGCGCTAAGACTTTGCGAAGTCTTTTCTTTCGTCACTTTCTCTCCATCTACCGTGAAGGTAGCGCTGATGTTTATTGACGGAGTCTTGCTTGTTTTCTTTGCCGAGTCGTAAGACATTTCTTGGAGTTTTTCAAACGGGATAAGTCCGTCTACCAATATATTCGTCTTTGACTTGTCGTTTTTGTCGTAAGCAATGAGATCAACTTCGACTTTGACCGTCGGATTTTCGGCGTTGTCTACCATATAGTACTTGCCGTCTTCAAAGAGCAACGAGAGTAATCTTGCGTCTGCAAATTCGTCGTCTTCTTCCGTCCAATAAGTGTAGGTGAGTTTGCCGTTGAGGTTTGCGCCAAGGTCACTGATGCCGCTCATACTTGCCCAAATTGCCTCTTGCGCTACTTTGGTGAAGTACTTGGTATATCTCGTCTCCGCGCTTGTCGTTCCGTCGCTGTATTTCAAAGAGAAGTATGCGGTGGCAGACGTCGTCTTTGCTACGCTTTGCTTGAAGTTGATCTTCACGTCGTCGGAATTCTTCGCTATTTCAAAGAACTCTACGCCGTCGGAATTGATAACAATTTCGTCAAGCGACTTGCCGCCAATAGTTATTATATAATCCGTTGACGGTATTACTTTGGCAGAGGACGAAGAACTTGCTTTGACTACTACTTCGAGCGTAAGGTCTTGCGTAGCGCCGTAAGTCAATACGGTTATGCCTCCGTCGCTGTTGATGATCAAAGAAGGCTTTTCCGGAGACTTGGCTTGAACTTTGAAGTCTTTCTTGATATCAGGCATAGAGTAGTGGCTCAATGTGATAGTGTATTCGTTGCCGTCGTTGATAAGGAATTTTCCACTTACTAAATCGTTTGAGCAACTTGCCGTAATCGTGCGCTTGAAGCCGTCGGTGTATACGAGATCAATTGTTCCGCCAAGATATTTGCTCATATCCAACTTCGCCGTATTGTCGTATTCGTACGGAGTGAGCAAGAACTCGTCTTCAAGCGGAATATTGAGATTAAACTCTGCGCTTTCCACTTCTGTCAACGTGATTTGCATATCTATTACGTCGGCTCTGAAAGGTATGGTTATATTGCTTGGCAAGAAGCCTGCGATAATACCGCCCGATCCGAGAGAGTGGAGTATAGACCACAAGAGATCGCTGAACAGTCCGCCTTTGCCGTCGAGAGGCAATACGATTGCTTTGATCGTCTGCGGAACGTTGAGTTTTGTCGTGTCAAGACCTTCATAAGCAATGATTTGAGTATACGCTGTATAGGTTTGACCGTCCATTGCGGTATAAGTATATTCGATAAGTTTTCCTACGACGTCTGCGTTGAATTCTTCCAAAGTTGCGTGTATGCCGCCTGCTGCGGTATAGTCGTCGTAAGTCTGCTTGGTGTTGAAGACTCTGCCCGTTGCCTTTGCGTTGGCATTGTCAAGCGAAAGCGGCTTGCTTCCTCCGAATGCGCGCTCTTTTGACGCGTCGATCGGGTCGTGAGTAATTGCTTCTTTGCAGTTGAAATTCTCGGCGTTGCCGTATTCAATTGACGTTATGCCCAAAGATATAGAATTGAATGCCTTGTCTGTTTCGCTTTCGTCGTCAGGCGAGAGAATGCCTTTGAACAATGCGTCTTTTACGTTGGTTGCATTGATTTTGATCATATTCTCTATATTGATATTTATCAAAGTATTCAAATCCAATATACTGTCGAGCAAAGCGTAAGTTTGCTCCATATCGAGAGTAATTGCGTTGTTTTGAATTTGAATTCCCTTTGTCAATAAATCAACTATAGGATTGATAAGAGTCTTGATGTCCAATTTGTCGCCGTCGGGATCGCTCGGCTCATCGGGTTCGCTGTCAGAACTTACTACCGTCTTTGTCAAATCAATTGCCGTAAAGAAGTTTTCGTTGAGAAGTCCGGTCAATTTTGAGCCTGCCATAGAACTGATAAGGCTGTTGAGATTTTGCAAAGTTGTCGTAAAAGATTTTTGCGAGAAAATTCTGCTCAAATTTGCTGCGAGATAAATTCTGCTGTCACCGAAATTTTGCGGGTCGAACGCGACGTCAAGAATAGTGGTATCTTCCATTCCGCCTGCTCTTGTGGGGCACATAACGTCCGTGCACGCTACGCTGTCTCCTGCTTGGTGCTCGTGATACAAAGAGAAATACACTTTCATATTGCGCACGTCTTCGTCATTGAGCCAACTCATAGTGTCTTGGCTTTCAGACGCCGCTTTGATTGCTTGCGCCAATGCAAAAGGATCTATATCTGCTACTAACTTCCAATTGAGATGCTCGTACGTTTCGCCGAGCTTGTTTACGAGAGCCAAAGTACCTTCGATTTGAGCGTTGGCTGCGTTGACAGCTTTTGCGCCTGCGATTTCCGTAGGAGTAAGAGCGCCTTCAACGTTGCCGTAAGCTCCGTTGGTGATCTCCAATGCGGTCACGTTGGCTTTAAAAGCGCCGAAATTAGCGACGTTAAGTTCAGCTTTTGCCGTCGCAGAATTCAAAGTGTTGAAATCAAATTCCAAATTCAGAGTGATTTGATTTGCTTGGAAAAATTCGTCCAAAATCTCGATATTTTCTTCGCTCAATACGTCATTTGCAAATAACGGGAAGACTACCAATTTGACTTTGTTCCATATATTGGTCATATTGAGTGACAAAGTCCATACGCCGTCTTTATTGGATATGTCGTCTTTATTGGAGAAGATAGCCAATGGCAATATGTTGAGGATCGTGTCTACGATCGAGGAGCCGCCGTCTGCCAATGCGGTCGTATTGTCGGGGATCAACGACATTATATCTGCGTTGTTCAAGACAAACAATTCGTCGTTGAGTCTAAGATAGGTTGAGCCGTCTTGTACGTATAAGCCGTATCTTTGGTCGTTTATTCCAAAGACTGCGTGACAGTTGGTTTTGTTGGCGATTTTATTCGTCAAGTCGAGATTACCCGTAGCGTCCACGCTGAATTTGCTTACGTCGCCTTTATTGGGCGTAAAATTGGCGTTGGCTTGGATATTGAACTTGACGTCGCCGCTGCCGACGGAGTAGACGTCTTTGACGTCGGTCAAAAAGTCTTGCCAGCGAGTGAATACAGTGTCAACCTCTTCCTCCTTTATTATTCTCAGCACCACCGTGACGGAAACCGCATTGTAATGTTCCGTCTCGGGTGCGGATATAGTGATTTCGTATTCGCCTACGTCTGCATAACCTTGTTGGGGCGAGTAGCTCAACGTCGCCTCGTCATGATTAAGTCTTGCCTGTACGTTGTGCACGTTGCCGTCGTAGACGTAATCTTGAATCAAGCCTGCGATAATTTCCGCTTCTTGTTTTTCGGGATTTTGTACGTCGCCGCTGTTGACGTCGCCGTCGTCGTTGTTATCGTTACAGCTCACGAGAAACACGCTTGCAAAAACAATCGTCATGACCAGCAAAATACACAATAAGGTCAGTTTTGATTTTTTCATAATTGCCTCCTTTATAATTTGGTTCACTATCATTTTTGATTGCGGCGCTGAATTTTAACTGAATTTATTAAAATATTTAGCGGATTTTATTGAAATAAAAAATATTTTGGGCGAGCCTGCGATTGTAGATATATCGTTTGACTTTTTTGCCATTTAAGACGTATAATTTAGATATAGATTTTGCGCATAGCAATTCAAGGAGCAATTTATGAATATTTTCCAAAAAGCCTGGTACAGAACTTATCAAAAGACGATATATATCGTTTCGCCGTTTTTGAAATGGCGTCAGCCTCAACTTCTCAATTTAGAAGGCGGAATTGCCGATCTTCCTAAGTTTATTAAAGACAAGGGATTTGACAGCGTCTTGCTCGTCACAGACCCTATGCTCATGAAGTTGGGCATGCCTCAACCTATTATCGACGGTTGCGAGCAAGTGGGATTACACTGCGCTGTGTTCAGCGAGGTATGTCCCAATCCTACGATAGATATCGTTGAGCAGGCTTTGCAGACGTATAAGGACGAGAAATGTCAGTGCATTATTGCGCTTGGCGGCGGTTCGTCCATGGACTGCGCAAAAGCGGTGGGTGCAAGAGTTGCGAGACCCAATAAGCAAATTCCGCAGATGAAAGGCATACTCAAAGTGGGTAAAAAACTTCCTACGCTCGTCGCTATACCCACGACGGCGGGCACGGGTAGCGAAACGACTTTGGCTGCGGTCATTACCAATTCGCAGACTCACGAGAAATACGCTATCAACGATCACGCGCTTATTCCCGAATACGCTTTGCTCGACGCAAAGTTGACGACGGGACTTCCAAAGCATATCACGTCGACGACGGGTATGGACGCATTGACTCACGCAGTCGAGGCGTATATCGGCAAGGGCAACACCAAGCAGACTAAAGCCGATGCGGAAAAGGCTGTCAAACTCATATTCGACAATCTCGTCACGGCGTACAACGACGGTCAGAACCTCGAGGCGAGAGAGAACATGCTCAAAGGCGCGTTTTACGCAGGCGCTGCGTTTACGAGAGCGTACGTAGGTTACGTCCACGCAATGGCGCATACTATGGGCGGTTTTTATCACACTCCGCACGGTCTTGCAAATTCCGTGATACTTCCGCATATACTCGAGTGGTTTGGCAGCAGTATCTATAAAAAACTTGCCAAGCTTGCGGATATCGTCGGCATCGACGGCGACAGCGCAGAAGTCAAGGCAAAGAAGTTCATACAGGCTGTCAAGGATATGAACAAGGCTATGGATATTCCCGAGAAGATAGAGGGAGTAGTCGAAGAAAAAGACCTTGCCACAATGGTGGACAGAGCTTACGCAGAGGCGCATCCGCTCTATCCCGTTCCTAAGTTTATGAGCAAAAAAGACCTTGATAATATGTTCAGACAGGTTTGCCCGCCCAAGAGCCAAAGCGAGCAAGAGTAATCTATGAAATGCGTTTTTGTCGGCAACGGCCATTTTTGCTCCGAGCAGTTTTGCGTCGACGGGCAGGATTTCGTAATAGCCGTGGACGGAGGTTATTCTCATATCAAAGATTTATGCCGAGTCGACTTGGCAGTAGGCGATTTTGATTCCCTTGGGTATATTCCCGAGGGAATTGCTACGCTCAGACACGACCCTATCAAGGACTATACCGATATGTATCTTGCCTTTGACGAGGCGTATAGGAGAGGATACGGCGAATTTGTCGTATACGGAGCGTTGGGCGGCAGACTCGACCATACGCTTGCCAATTTGCAGTGCGCTTACGACTTTGCAAAAAAGGGAGTAAAAGTCACTATGATAGGCAAGGATTGTATGGCGCAAGTCGTGACGGGCAAAAAGAAAATTTGCGGAGACAGGGGACAGACCTTTTCGCTCTTTGCCTTTGACACTGCAAAGGGCGTGTATATCAAGAATGGCAAGTATCCGCTAAACGACGCAACTTTGACGAATACATTTCCTCTCGGCGTGAGCAACGAATTGCTTGACGGCGAATGTGAGATAGATATCAAATACGGATACGTATTGTTGATAATCAACGCAAAATAACGGATGAGACCTCTCGACTTCGCTTGAGGTGACAGGTCGTGCGTCACAACCTAAATATACGCAATAAATTTAACAAGCAAAGTAATTGCTAAACGTACGGTTGGACTTCGCCCTACCGACTAAACTAAAATGTCGCAATGCTCCATTTTATCGGTACTTAATAAAAGGATTAGATTTCTCGACTGCGCTCGAAATGACATAAAAAGTTTGGTAGATGTGACATAGAAAATAAATTAAGTGACAAATTTTCTGTCATTTCGACCGAAACGCAGTGGAGTGGAGAAATCTCTACAGATTAAAGATAAACTGATTAGACCTCTCGACTTCGCTTGAGGTGACAAATAGTCGAGGTGACATAAAAAAGGATAAATATTTTAGGATTTATGCAAAAGATTGTATTTTTTGATTTAGACGGAACGGTGCTTGATACGTTGCCCGACCTTGCTAAGTCGGCTAATTATGCGCTAGCTAAGCTAGGATATCCCAAGCAGAGTGTGGAGACGGTGCGCTGCGCAATAGGTCACGGCATACGCAACTTGTTGCGCGATCTCATGAATTGCAAAGACGAAGTCGAGCTGGAAAAGTGCAGAGAGATATTCAAAGAATATTACGATGCGCACAAAGCCGATACGACGAAGCCTTTTGACGGAATCGTCGATACGTTGCAATTGCTCAAAGTCGACGGATTCAAACTCGTGTTGATATCCAACAAATACGACGGCGCAACCAAGGACTTGGCAAAGCGCTTTTTCGGGGATTTGTTCGATGCGGCGTACGGCTCTCGGGACGATATTCCCGCCAAGCCTAACAGAGATCTTTTTGACCTTGCTTGCAAAGAGAACGGCATATCGAGTGGCGGCATAATATACGTGGGCGACAGCGAAGTGGACTGCGAGTTTGCAAAAAATTGCGGTATGTCTTTGATTGCGGTAGATTGGGGATTCAGGACTCACGCCCAACTCGTCGAGGCGGGAGCGAGTATCATAGTGCATTCGCCACAAGAGTTGTTTGACAAAATCAAAGACTTGCAAGCAGGTAAATAAATCAGCCAATCTAAATGTCATTTCGACTGTAGCAAAGCGAAATGGAGAAATCTCTACAGTATATCTGAATAGGATAGAGATCTCTCCACTACGGTCGAGATGACATTGTAATAGTTGGTCGAAATGACAAATCTTATTTTTCCAAAAAGATGCAGAATATAATTATTCCTTGCTCACAAAATATTAGTGTGAAAAGTCGTAGGAAAATATATATCTGCATATTTTTATTTTTTATTTTTACCGCTTTAGTAATTATTACGGTAGGCGGAGTATTGATATACGCAGGGCAAAAAATGCAGACGGCCGCTGCTATGAGCAGTCCAAACACCTACGGCTTTTCTCCTAAGATGCAACTAGTCAGTTCGTTCAGCACAGATTATTCGACGTCTAAAGAAGAGCGCGCTCACAACGTGGCTTTGGCAAGCAGCAACTTTTGTTGGCTTGTAGTGAAGAGCGGCGAGACTTTGTCATTCAACACCGTGGTGGGATTGAGAAACGAAGAGAGAGGATATAAGAACGCTAAAGTTATTCTCAACGGCGAATATACCGAGGGCGTAGGCGGCGGAGTGTGTCAAGTATCCACCACGTTATATAATGCTTGGATAAGAGCAGGTCTATCTGCTCAATCCGTTCAGTCGCACTCCTTGCCGTCTTCTTATTGCGGACTTTCGCAAGACGCTACCGTAAGCGAATTTATTGACTTGGTATTGCTCAATGATAGCAATTACGACGTCATCGTCAACGGATATACAAAGGAAAAGAAAGTATATTTTGACGTCTACGGACATCCGTTACCATACAAGATAAACTTGCGTAGCGAGATTACCGAAGTTTTGCAACCTCCCGAGCCGATTATAGAATGGACAGACGAATTGTCGGGAGAGATAAAGCAGGATAGCGACGGCGAATACGTCGAGACAAGGAAGAGCAGCGTCGGCTATAAATCGAGAGCAATAATTGAATACGTGCAGGACGGCAAAGTCATTTTCCAAAAAGAGTTGCGAAAAGATAACTATTTGCCTGTGCAAGGCAAAATTACTCGCAAAAAGCCTGCTCAAGACGACAAGCCTAAAGTCCCGTCAAAAGAAGATTTTCCTTGGATGGACTTTATACGTGGGGTAGCGTAAACTTTTATTTATCAAGTCAGTTTGTCACGGTCAATTTATTTATTGCATCTTCTAAATTGTCGACGAAAAACACATCCTGTCCGTTATTGCTTTCGTATATAAAATCTTTTAAAGGTTTGCTAGTGTATTTTGTATAATCTCCAAAGATTGCAATACGGAACTGATAATTGATAAATTTTTGCAAAATTTCTCCTGCAATTCCGCTACTTAATATAAAAAATTTATCCGTAATCAAATCTTTTGAAATGGCTATATTTTTAATACCTGTTTCATATTTTACGGTCATCATTAGATCAATGGCGCTTTGTAAATCATTTATTACAATTTCGTCAGCAATAATATTTGCCACGTTGATATTGTTTTGAGT